>JBEKJO010000016.1:0-58090 GCA_050011195.1 Verrucomicrobiota bacterium
GCCAAATGAGCGCCCCGGACCTGGACAGCCCGCCACTGCCGCCGGGGGTTGGCAACGGCACCAATGATTCGCCGGAGGGCGGCATGCCCTTCAACGGAGACCCCCCCTCCACGAATGACTTGTGGCTCCAAATCCTGTCAATGTCGGTCACGAACGCGACCGCCAACCTGGTCATCCATCCGCCGTGGAACGTGACCAACGGAGTGTATGATCTGATTTATTGCACCAATCTTGCCCCGCCGATCTCATGGCAATGGCTGCTCCGCACCGACCCGGGGCAGACAAATCTCACGGCTCCCAATGCTGCCTATGCCCAGGGCTTTTACCGGCTCGGGCCCCCCAACGACCTCGCCGCGAACGACTCCCTGGGCACCAACTTCTGGGTCGCGTTTTTTAGTGTGGATAATAATATCAACACCACCCTTGGTGGTGATCTGTCCCTTTACATCTCCAGCGCGGTGGGCGCTACCGGGACGGTGACCATTCCCGGATTTGGAATCACCAACGCTTTCTCGGTGGGTGCGGGGGCGGTGACGAATGTTGACCTTGACCCCAGCGTAACGATGGCCGATTACGATGTGGTTGAAACGTATGGCATTCAAATTACCGCCAGCCAGCCGGTCTCTGTCTATGGGGTAGATTATTCGGAAGACACGACCTGCTCCTTTACCGGGTATCCGACGACGCTGCTAGGAACCAATTACTGTGTCATGTCTCGGGCATCCCTGGACGTCGCTCCTAACGATCCAAACCCCTATTCCCAGTTTGCGATTGTGGCAACGGCGGACAACACCACGGTTCACATCACGCCTTCGCCGACCGCTGACCTTTACGGACATACCAACGCTTATACCGTGACGAACCTGCAACAGGGCGAGACGTATCAAATCCATAGCACTAACAATACGGGTGATGTGACCGGAACCTGGATCAAGTCGGACAAGCCGCTGGGCGTCTTCGCGGGGGCGAATACCGCTTTTGTGCCGGATGAGAACACTGGCTGGGGAAATCCACTGGTGCAGGAGCAACTGCCGGTTGACACATGGGGCAAACAGGCATTGGCGCTCTCTTTTGCGGGCCGGACGGGCGGAGACAGCTACCGCGTCCTCGCGGCAACCAACGACACGGTGGTGTTCACCAATGGCGAGGTGGCCGGAACCATTCAGGCAGGGCAATACCTTAAGTTCCTCCTTGAAGGCCCGGTGGAATTTCAGGCCAGCCAGCCAATCCAGGTGGCCCAATTCGCCAATGGATTCAACTTCGATAACATAACAGGCGACCCCTGCGAGATATTGTTGACGCCCGCCGGCCACTATTTGCAAACGAATACCGTCTTTACCCTTCCCAACGATGGCATCACGGGAGACTTTCCTGAAAACTACTTGAACATTATTGTGCCACAGTCCGCGTTAACCAACACCTGGGTGGATGGTTCAACTGTGGATGCCACCAACTTCGTCCCCATCGGAACCAGCGGCTACTACGGGGCGCAAATCACCGTCACGAACAGCGGCGTGCATACTGTGGCCAGTTCCCAGCCAGTAGGCGTCCAGGTTTACGGATTTATATATACCGATGCCTATGGCTATTTTGGCGGTTTAGTCAAATGACAATCCATGTGGTAAACCAAAACGGCACTTATATGAGAAAACCAATCATTAGCGGCATCACGGCTTCTGTGTTTGGACTGCTGGCTCCACAGATTCTTCAAGCACAGGGAACGACTTACCTCTCCAACCTGGATCAGTCGTCCGTTGGCAGTCTTGCCGCGGGAAGTGATTCGTGGCTGGCAGCGACCTTCGAAACGGGAACCAATCCCGGCGGGTATGTGCTCGACTCCATTCAATTGGCGATGACTGATGCTTCTGGCAATCCCAGCGGCTTTATGGTTATGCTTTACGCACCTGCTATCGGCACCTTTCTTCCTGGAAACAGTCTTGGCACTCTGAACGGTTCTTTGAATCCAGTGACCGCCGGCATTTACACTTATACCCCGGCTGCAAACCTTACGTTAGCGCCATACGGCCCTTATTCAATTGTGCTCACCGCCGGAACAGCAGTTGCCAATGGCGCTTATGAGTTGAGCTATGCGGGCACAGACTCCTATAATCCAAGTGGTGGCTGGAGCAACCCGGGTGGTAGTCTGTCTGGTGTTTGGACTTCCAGTAATGGTTCATCACCTTGGATTGTGAATAAAGGCGCTTTCCCGCAATTTGCCATAAACTCCGCCCCCGTTCCCGAACCGTCCACGCTTGGCTTGTTCGCCTTGGGCGGCTTGTTCCACGTCTTGCACCGTCGGAAAGCGAAGGCCATTTGAGGGCTTGCCGCGAGCCGAACACAACCGATCTAGTGGCCTTGGGGATATTGACATTGGTTTTGAGAAGGCGCGCGGCCTTGATCCCGAGGCGGAATTTGCCTTACCTCACCGGTATTCTTCCCACTCGGGTTCGTTGGTGAAGATCCAGCGGTAGTAATCTTTCTCGGCGAGGTTGGCGGCGGCTTCTTCGTCCACGATGACAGCGGAGCGGGGGTGGAGTTGGAGGGCAGTGGCGGAGATCATGCTGGTGATGGGGCCTTCGACGGCCCGGGCGATGACGTTGGCCTTGCTGGCGCCAGTGGCCAGCAGGAGGCAGCGGCGGCATTCGAGGATGGTGCCGACGCCCATCGTGATGGCGCGACGCGACCGGGGGCGTGAGGCGGATACGAGGCATCTTTCCTACGCATGGCGCGAGCATAGAGGGGCGCGCCGCTGGCGTCAATGCAGGCGTAGCGCAGGCGTAGCGCAGAAAAGTATGGTTTTGCGGCGGGCCGAGAGCCGCTGGTTGAAATGGCGAAGGGGTCAGGTTGGCGGGTCGGCGGCGGGGCCGGGCGGGCAGGTGCGGAAGGCGATGGGCAACCATTGCCACCGGGCTTCTGATACCAGTTTACTAAAATAATCGGTATGTTCCCCTGCCCATGAACCTCGGTTTGCCAGAGAGTTGCCGATGGTTCCCCCTCTCCCCTTCCGAAGGGGAGAGGGTCGGGGAGAGGGGTCCGTCTTTGCCTTGGGGTTCAGGGGCAGGGGTTCCCACTGATTCCTACCGAGTTCCATTGCGAAGTGGTATGAAAGGTGGCCTCCGGGCTGAAAAGCCAACAACGAAGACGCAAAGACACACAGAAAGAGAGGTTCTTGCCCTCTTGGACGGCGTTGCTGCCTGGGCGGGGCCGCCGGGAACGCGGTGGTGGGCCCGGAGCAGCACCGTAGTAATACCGTAGCCCCCCGCCTGGTTCAGGCATGTTTGAGGCATGTTTCACGCTTGTTTCAGGCTTGTTTCACCCATGTTTGAGGCATGTCTGACCCATGTTCGACCCATGTGTGACCCATGTTTGAAGCATGTTTGAGCCATGTTTCAGACCTGTTTGACCGATGTCTGACGCTTCGCAATTCTCTCTCTCGCCCTGCCCCCAAGCCAAGCGCCCGAGGCTCGCTCGCCCTACCGGCCTGCCCCCCGGGCCAGACATCCACGGCCCGCCCCCACTCGGTGCGGCGCAACCGCCGAGCGGCCCCCAAGTGTCGGAGGTTAATATACACACTTCGGAAGATTTGTCAAGCAGGGATTTGACCTGAAAAAGGGCAGTTAACGCAAAGACGCCCAGAGGCAAAGACGCAACCAAAGCCAAACCGATCTGAACGCAGAGAAAAATTACTCTCTGCGAACCTCTGCGGCTCTCTGCAACGCTACCCGAGAATCGCGCGCGTTGAGCAAGATTGCTTGTGTGCGCGGAAAAGCATACCCGGAGGCGAGTCCGTCCATCCTCAATCCTCCATCCTCTATCCTCGTTGGTTGCGTCTTTGCCCCTTTGCGCCTCTGCGTTAGCACCCCCGGTCCTTCTTCCGGCTTGCCTTGGCGGCTGGGCCGGGTCACTGTCGGCCCGAAGGGTAAACACGAATGAAGACGCTCATTGCCGACAAATTCTCCGAAGCGCACATCGCCCGCCTCAACCACCTGGGCTGCGAGGTTGCCTATAAGCCAGGGGCCAAGGCCGAGGACCTGCCTGGGCTGATCGCGCCGTTCAAGATTCTGGTGGTGCGCGGCAAACAAGTCACCGCCGAGACGCTCAAGGCCGCCGGCCAACTGGCGCTGGTGCTGCGGGCCGGGGCGGGCGTCAACACGATTGATGTGAAGACCGCCAGCGCCCGGGGGGTGTTCGTGAGCAATTGCCCGGGCAAGAACTCCATTGCCGTGGCGGAGCTGGTGTTTGCGTTGCTGCTGGCGATTGACCGCCGCATCCCGGAAAACACCGTCGCCTTGCGCGCCCACCAGTGGAACAAGAAGGAGTTCTCCAAGGCCGACGGCGTCTTCGGCAAGACCCTGGGGGTGATTGGCACCGGGCGGATCGGGCGGGAGGTGATCCGCCGCGCCCAGGCGTTCGGGCTGCGCACCATCGCCTGGTCGCGTTCACTCACGCCCGAGAAAGCGGCGGACCTCGGGGTCGAGCGGTGCGAGAGCGTGGACGACGTGTTCCGGCAGGCCGACATCGTGACGCTGCACCTGGCGCTCAAGCCGGACACGCGCAAGCTGGTCAACGCGGCCCGGCTGGCGCTGCTGAAGCCGAATGCCATCCTCATCAACACGGCCCGCGGCGAGGTGGTTGACCAGGCCGCGTTGCGCGCCGCGCTTCAGGGAGGCAAGCTGCGCGCGGGTCTGGACGTCTTCGACCCGGAGCCGGCGGAGGCGACGGCGGATTTCAACGACCCGATCCTCGACTTGCTCAACCTGTGGGGCACGCACCACATCGGCGCCTCGACCGAACAGGCGCAGGAAGCGATCGCCGAAGAGGCCATTCGCATCATCCAAACCTTCGTTAAGACGGGCGTGGTGTTGAATTGCGTCAACCTGGCGACGCGCACGCCGGCCAAGTGGCAGGTCGTCGTCCGCCATTACGACCGGGTGGGCGTGCTGGCGTTCGTGATGGACCAGATCCGCCGAGCCGGGATCAACATCGAGGAGGTGCAGAACGTGATTTTTGAGGGCGCGGCGGCGGCCAGTTGCCGCATCCAGCTTGATGCCGAGCCGGGCGCCGATCTGCTGGCCGGGATCAAAGCGGGGAACGGGGACATCCTCGGGCTGGAGGTGCTCCGGATTGGGGATTAGGTCGCGGCGCGGGCCGGCAATCACTTCCGGCAAAGCCGGAGGACAGAGCCGTTACGCTGCCTTATTGTCCCAGCGCCAGCAGCACGCCTTGACCGGCCACGAGCCAGAGGCCGTTCTTGGGGTCAAAGGCCGAGAGGGAGCCGTCCACCGCTGACACAATTTTGATGGCATTCCAAGGCTGCCTGGTTGCGAGCGTGAACTTCGCGGACCTTTCCAGGCTCAGGTTGACGATCATGACATAGGCATCCCCATTGCTGCGCCTGAATTCCCCGACCATGACCGGCGTCGGGCAGGTGACAGTTTCCACCAGCTTGCCGGGCAGCAGTGGCAGGTTATCCACCGGCGCCGGCGCGCTGAAGAAGACTCCGGTCGAGATCAGGCGGCTCATCACGGGAGCGAGGGCCGCTATCTGCGAGTTAATATCCCGGAGATAAATCCACGTGAGGGTTTTCCGGCCTGCGGGATCGATGGCGGTGTACTGGTAGCCCGGCCCGTAGTAATTGTACCAGGTGACGCCGCGATAGCCGGCCGCCAGGGTGGTGTAGGCCTGGAACTGAAGGTTGGCTGGGGACGGAATCGGCGCGGGCGGCCGGATTTGGTTGGCGCTCACGATGTGCAGGCAGGGGAGCTGGTGCTTCTGCGCAACGCGCCGGACTTCAAAGAGATTGTGATAGTAACTGGCCGCCTTGTCGGTGTTCTTGAGGTCATCCGAGTACTGCACGCTGTAGTTGTCGTAGCTGATCACCTGCGGGTTGACCTCCGCGACGAACCGCTCCAGGTATTCGGTGTAATTTGACGTGCCGAGCTGGGACCGGTCCGGCGCCCCGAGCGTCGCGTAATCCGGGAACAGGTTGATGTAAGCCAGCTTTCCCGGCGCGTGCTTCTTCACCGCCGCCACCGCCTGTCCCAAAGCGGGGAAATCCACGACCCCCGGCTCGTCCATGATGAAGTAGCCCTTGATCGCGGGACTCTTGCCCGCAGCCCGGATGATCTGCTTGATCCGGCGTTCGATTGCTTCGCCCGACATCTTTTTCCACTCCCGCTGGTACGAGGGGGAGGTCGTGTCGTCGTCGTCGGGCAGCACGATGGCGCCCAGGCGCAGTTTCTCACAACGCCGCAGGTCCCGGGGCTGGACGAAGCCCGCCATGTTGAAATTGCAGTCGGCGATGCTCTCGAGGCCGTTGGGCCGCTGCTCGACAAACGGCTTGCTCCAGCCATGATAGGGGTCCCACGGGAGGATGGGGAAGAAGTCCGGTTGGGTGATGTCGCCCAAGGCGAGCCGGCTTCCCGTCTCGCCAAAAGCGCAGGTGGCCAGGAGCAGGCTGAACCAACAGCAAAACCACCGCGCGCGCAGAAGAGGTCTTAAGGTTCGTCTCATAATCCCAAAGTGTGACTCGAAGTTCAGGGGGTCAGTTTCGTCGCCCTCCTCAAGGAAAGTCAAGTCCGCGGCCGGCTGGACCGGCACCGGTTCAAGCGAGAATCCTTATGCCCTGCGACTTGACGGCCACCAGGCCTACGTCATCTGGCCCGGGAATCTGGAGATTCCCGAGCTTACGCTCGAAGCTTGGGCGGAAGTGGAAGGCGGCGCGCTGCGCGGGGCGCCCCTCTTGAAGCATCCCCGGCTCGTTCCTGGGCGCTGCGAACCGCGACGGTTCGCGGTCCGCCGCCTCGCCCGGTTCATACAAATTGATGAGTTGCCGGAGGAGGAAAGAAGGTGTACTTTAATGGGCGTATGAATTTGCCGAAAGTTCAATCACGTCGGTAACCCAGTCGCCACTAGAACATAAAGACCTAAACCAAAGAAACAACCTGATATGAAATCACAAACAAATGCTCCATCCGTCCCCTCCCTGTCGGCCTTTGGCCGATGCATTCTTCCGGCCGCAGTGCTGGCCGTCGGCTTGCTCGCCGCCGCCTTCTCCGGCCAGGCAGCGACGCCAACCTATGGCTGGAACAATGCCAGCGGAGGCGAATACGGCTTCGGGGCCTACTGGACCGCCAGCAATGGCGGAGTATCGGGCAATGTGCCAGGCCAGTCGCCGAATTGGACGGACATAGCACAGATTGGCGTGAGCGGTACCCTCACCCCCGGCGCGGTTCTCTACGACCAATCGTCGTACGCTTACGGCGTCGGCAACCTGACGGTCGCCTCGGCGGCGAACAGCACGGCCTCATTCACCATGAGCCAAGGCTCGCTCGGAATAACCAACAGTGCCTCGAACTCTCTCCTCCTGGGCAATGGCAACCCCAGCACAGCCACCTTCACCATGAACAACGGCACACTCACCTGCCTGAGAAACGCCTCCACCTTCTACCAGGATTTCCTCATCCTGGGCAACGCGGCCAATTCCAGCGGCACCTTCACACTGAACAACGGCACAGCGAATATGCTTTGCGGCGTCGAAATGGGCGTGGGCGTTGGCACCACCGGCACCTTGAACATTACCGGCGGCACTTTCATAGACAACGGCTGGTTCGGTCTCGCCCGCGGCAACGGCACCACACCATATAGTGGCTCGGCCATCTTCAATCTGACCGGCGGCACGGTCTATCTGCTGCGCAACCCCGGCACCGTAGGCGGCACCGAAGGCATCTCTTTCTGCCAAGCCGGCACCAACGGCGTGGTCAATATCAGCGGGGGCACTATCTACTTGTACCGGATCGGATTTGCCGCCCCGGGCACCGGTGCGCACAACGACACCGAAACGCTCAATGTCTCGGCCGGCGATATCTACCTTGGCAGCGCGGGCATCGTCAACGGCGGCCAGGGTGGCACCAAGGTCATTACCGTCAATTTGTCCGGGGGCACCTTCCACACGGCCAACATGGGGGCAAATACCGGCGGCACGCAAGGCACCAACTCCATCGGGACCGGCGCGAACGCCGGCGCCAACTGGGCCTGGAGCGCTGCGATCCCGGCTAACCTGACCAACAGCCCTGCCCCCGGCTACATCACCTTCGCGCCGGAGGCCACGCGCACCATTACCCTGAGCAACGTGCTTTCAGGTACGGGCGGCCTCGCGCTGAACAACGGGGTGAACGGGTCGGGCGCGCTCGATATTGAAAACAACGAGACCTATACCGGCACCACCACGCTCAACGGCGGCACGTTAATGGGCAATGGGCAAATCCAGGGCAGCGTCATCGCCAATGCCGGCGCGATCATCGCTCCGGGCGGGGCGAACACCCCGGGCACTCTGACTCTGGCCACCTCGGCCCAAAGCCTGACCTTGAACGCCAACAGCACCAACATCATCCGGCTCTCCAGCGATCCCACGCAAATCGGCAACAATATCAACGACCTCCTGGCGGATGGCGGGTCGCTGACGCTTCCCTCCTTGGGGCAGACCTACATCAAGATTGTGCCCATCGCGCCCCTCAGCGTTTCCTCCGGCTACACGGTGATGCAATACGGGGGGACCTCGCTGGCCATGTCGGACGCCGCGAAGTTCAAGATTGTGTCTGACAATCAGCGCTACAGCTTCAACATGGAGGACCCGAGCATGACCTATCCGTCCATTAAGGTGGATGTGAGCGGCAACTCGGGCACCCTCGTCTGGAAAGGCGGCTTCAGCCCGAACCCGAATACGTGGGATCATACCACCACCAATTGGTATAACACCGCCTCCAGCAAACAGGACGTCATGTATAACGGCGATGCTGTGATATTCGACGACACGGCCTCCGTCCACGCGGTCACGGTGTCGAACAGCGAATCGCCCCTCACGATGACTATGTCCAACAGCCTGGCTGGGGGAGCCTTCACCTTCTCGGGCGCCGGCCCGCTGGGCGGCATCCTGGACATGGAAGGCACCGGCGCCCTCATTCTGACCATGACCAATGTTCCCACCTTCTCCTACGTTACCAATGACGACGGCACCCTGGTCCTGGAATTCGCCAACGGGGCCGTCAATACGATTAGCTCGACCATTCTCGATAATGGCGCGGGCTTGGGAACCATCGTCCAGGGGGGCACGAATACCCTTTTGCTGAATGCCAACAATTCCGCCTTCTACGGCACGCTGGGGGTCACCAATGGCATTCTGCAATATGCCGCTGAAACCGCCCTTGGGGCTGACACCTTGCCGCTGTACGCCACCAATGGTGGCTCGCTGGACGTGAGGAACGTTCCGATCTTGTCGAAGAGCATTGTTATCTCCGGCAATGGCTATAACGGGCAGGCGGCGCTGATGAGCAGTTCGGGCAGTATCGCCAACGAGGGCGTTCACTATCTGACGCTCACCAACGACGCCTCCATTGGCGCGGCCAGCCGCTTCGACATTTACGGAGGCGGCGCGGGCGGCAAGTTGACCGGGAACGGCTACAAGCTGACGGAGCTAGGCCCGGGCACGCACATCATCAACGCCATCGGGGATACCGGCTTGGGTAACATCCACATTGTCGCCGGGCGCCTGGGCTTCCAGGGATCTACCTCCCTGGGCGATCCCACCAAGACGCTTACGGTGGAGTCCAACGCCACGCTGACGCTCTACGCGGCGGTCAACCCGGTCAACGGCAGCGGCTACGAGGACAAAGTGCTGGTCCTCAACGGCAGCGCCACAGTTGATTCCGCCGGGGCGGCCAACAACTTCCAGGGCGCCGTCACCCTGAACGGCACCAATAACTTCGGCCTGCGCTCCTCCCTGTCACTCTGGGGCCCGGTCGGCGGCGCCGGCAGCATGGTGGTAAGCACCAATGACTCGGTGGGCAGCGGAAGCGGGGTGACGCTTTACCTGGAGGGCACCAATACCTACACCGGCGTCACTATCATTAACCCGGATGCCGAGGTAAGCCTGGGCGCCAATGCTGTTTTAGGCCCCAGCCCACTCATCGTGCTCAACGCCGGCAGCACGCTGGATGTCTCCGCGCAGTCTTCTTTCAGTTTTGGCAACGGTCAGGAAGTCATTGGCATCGGCACGGTTCTCGGCCAGACCATCAACTTCGGCAGCGGTTCCACGCTGTCCGTCGGTCTCTCCTCGGCCGCAACCTCCACCCTGGCGGTGAACAACGCCTATCTCGTCTTCCAGGCCGGCAGCACCAACATCGTCAAGGTCAATCCGGGCACCGTTACCAGCGACCTCGTCACCGGCCTGTACAGCGTCACTTACGGCGGCACGCTGGTCGTGACCAAGATCGGCGCCGGGTCGTTCGCCGCCGGCAACTCGTTCCAGCTCTTCAGTGCCACGACCTACAACCCCAGCTCGTTTGCGGCCCTGGTCCTGCCGAATCCCGGCCCGGGGCTGGCCTGGGACACCAGCCACCTGACGGACGATGGCAGTATCCGGATCATCGCGCGGCCGCAGATCACCGGCGCCGACCGATTGGGTGACGGCAATATCGAGCTGACCTTCACCGCTGACGCCAGCAGCACCTCCTACATCCTTTGGGCGACCACGAACGTCGCTCTGCCGCTGGCGAGTTGGACTCAGCTTAGTTCGGGCACGATCACCTCCAGTCCGCTAACGATCCAGGACCTGACCGCCACGAATTATCCGCAACGGTTTTACACCATTTCTGTGCCTTGAAGATTGGGTTCCGGGGGCCATCGGGGTGGGCCGTGGCGGGCGTCACCCCGGCCTCGCCCCCGAGATGAGAGTTTGCTGGCGCGAGTTTGCTTGCGCTGGATGCTCAAAGCCGCCATCGCCAGCGGCGTCAACCCTGTCGAGGCTTTTGCTAATTCGCCGCCCCGGTGGATGACCGTCAGCGGCAGCGCCACCGGGTCAGTCGCCAACACCAACAACCTGCAGGTGACGTTTGAGGACACGTTTGCAGTTTATTTGGCGACGGTGATGAGCAACGTCACGGTGCTGGATGGGGTGCCTTTCGAGTTCGCGACGCCGATGAACGAGCCGAGGGCGCGCAATTCGGTGCTTGCAAGCGTGCGGATTTGCTCTAAAAGAACTCCAATGCTTGGCAGCAATTCGTTTCATGTCTTCCAGGGGCTGGCTCTCGGTTTCAGTCTGCTCTTTGTTAGCGCCGCCGTCCAGAGCGGCGCGGCGGAGCGCAGCGTCCCTTCGGATCTGCGGTCGCAGATCGATTCGGCCATTGCCCTGGTTAAGCCGGCCCTGGTGCGGATTCGCGTCGTGTCCACCGACTACAGCGACGGGCGCGAAGTCAAAATGCAGGAGGTCGGCAGCGGGGCGATCATCACCCGGGACGGATACCTGATCACCAACCACCATGTCGCCGGCCACGCCGCCCGCATCTTCTGCACTCTGTGGAACCGCGAGGAAATCGAGGCCGAACTGGTGGGCACCGACCCGCTCACGGATATTTCGGTCCTTAAACTCAAACCGGAAGAGCCGGTCGAGTTCAAGCCCGCCGAGTTTGGGGATTCGTCGAAGGCACAGGTGGGCGAGCACGTGCTGGCGATGGGCAGCCCCATGGCCCTCTCCCAATCGGTGACGCTCGGCATCATCAGCAACACCGAGATGACCATGCCGCGGTTCTGGGGTTCGACCCGGCGCTTCCGATTGGACGGCGAGGACGTCGGCTCGCTGGTTCGTTGGATCGGTCACGACGCCGCGATCTACGGCGGGAATTCCGGGGGGCCGCTGGTGGACCTGAGTGGCAAAATCATTGGCATCAATGAAATCAGTTATGGCCTGGGCGGCGCCATCCCCGGCAACCTCGCCCAAAGCGTGGCCAAAGAAATCATGGCCAAAGGCCGCGTCCAGCGGAGCTGGCTCGGCCTGGACGCGCAACCGCTCTTCAAGCGCTCCCGGGACAAGCATGGGGTGCTGATCAGCGGCGTGATCGAGAATTCTCCGGCGGACAAAGCGGGATTCAAACCCGGCGACCTGCTCCTGCGCCTGGGCGACACAGCGAGCGACGTCCGCTTCGAGGAACAAATGCCGGACTTCATGTGGCGGCTGGCCAGCCTGGCCATCGGCCGGGAGGTCACCGCGGTCGTCAACCGCGACGGAAAGGAAATCTCGCTCCATCCGGTGCCAGTCGAGCGCGAGGAGATTTTTCCCCGGCAGCAGGAGCTCAAGGCGTGGGGGCTGACCGTGCGAGACTTTTCGAGCCTGCTGGCTGAAGAAATGAAACGGCCCACCCTGGCGGGGGTGCTGGTGACCTCCGTTCGCCCGGGAGGTCCCGCCGGCAGCGCCAAACCCGCCCTGCAGCCCAAGGACGTGATCGTCGAGGTCAACCACCAACCGGTGAAGAACACGCAGGATTTGATTGCCCTGAGCCGCAAACTGACCGAAGGCCGGACGCAGCTTGTCCCGGCCATGGCGACGTTTGAGCGCAAGGCGGCGCGCTACCTCGCGGTGGTGAGGATCGGCCTCGAGGAACTCAAGGACCCCGGGCTGGAGGTTACCAAAGCCTGGCTGCCGGTCGAGACGCAGGTCATCAGCCGCGAGATCGCCAAACAACTCGGCCAGCCCGCGCTGAAAGGCTTTTACATCACGCGCGTCTATCCCGGCACCACCGCCGAGAGGGCGGGTCTCAAACCGGGTGACTTCATCACCGCAGTGGACGGCGGCAAGCTGTCTGCCTCCGACTCCGAATACGAGGACGAACTCTCCGCCCTGATCCGGCAATACGACATCGGCAAGACGGTGGAATTGACCATCCTCCGCGATAAGGCGGAGCTCAAGATTCCGGTCGAACTCGCCCGCTCGCCGCGCCTCCAGCGCGAGATGAGGAAGTACCGCAGCGACGAGTTTGAATTCACGGCGCGCGAGGTGTCGTTCTTCGACAAGGTCGAGGAGCAATGGGGCAGCGAGCAGCGAGGCGTGCTGGTGGAAAGCGTCAAAGCCGGCAGTTGGGCGGAACTCGGTTCGCTCTCGGCCGGCGACCTGATCCTGGAAGTGGCCGGCCGGCCGGTGGGCAATATGGACTCTCTGCGGCACGAGCTGGAACGGGTCGCAGCCGACAAGGAGAAAGTCGTGGTAATCAAGGTGCTGCGCGGCATTCATACCTGCTATCTGGAAATCGAGCCGAACTGGAAGAACTAACCTTCAAGCAAAGGACTTTTATGCGTTACCCAGCACACTTTATCCTTGTCGTTCTTGTGCTCGCGCTGGCGTCCTGCGCCGCGCCGCGCCGCGCCGATGAACTTGCCGTGAAAGGCCGCGACATCTTCAACAAGAACCAGCATGCGGTCGTCACGGTCCAGGTCGTTCTGAAGATGTCCTACTCCGGCACCGCCAGGTCGAGCGAGACCCGGCAGGACCTCACCGGCACGGTGGTCGATCCCTCCGGCCTGACCGTGCTCGCCCTCTCGGCCTGTGATCCCAGCGAGATGTACCAACGCATGATGGCCGAGCAATCTTCCCAATACAAGCTGGAGACGGAGGTCACCGACTTGAAGATTCTGCTGGCCGACGGCACCGAACTGCCGGCGGAGATTGTGTTGCGGGACAAGGACCTGGACCTGGCGTTCATCCGGCCCAAGAGCAAGCCCGCCAGCCCGATGGCCGCGGTTGATTTAAGCAAATCCGCGCCCGCCCAGTTGCTCGACGAGGTCATCACCCTCAACCGCCTCAACAGCGCCGCGGGCCGCGCTTACGCCGCCTCGGTCGAGCGCGTCAGCGGCGTCATTCAGAAACCCCGGACCTTCTACATCCCCGACAGCACCATGACCGCCACGACGCTCGGCTCGCCCGCATTTTCACTCGACGGGAAGGTCGTCGGCGTGGTCGTCATGCGCGCCGTCAACGCGAAAGGCGGCGGGAACCGCAACTATCGCGACAGCATGACCTCGATTATCCTTCCTGCCGAAGACATCCTGAAGGCCGTCAGGCAAGCCCCCGAAGCCAAGGGCGACCAGGAGAAAAAGGAAGAACCGAAAGACACCAAGGAGGAAAAATAGGCGGCGGCCCGAGTCGAGAGTCGCCAGAGGCCGGCGCAGCAGACGCCGCCGCTGCGTGCGCTTTACCGATCAAGCGCAGTGAAGAAGCGCTGCCAGCGCGGGAACCAGTAGTTCTCGCGGTCGAAAGACAAGGCCACCGCGGTTGCCTGCCCCACAATGCGATTCCGCTCAACCGGCCCGAAATAGCGGGAGTCGAAGCTGTTGTCGCGATTGTCCCCCATCATGAAATAATGCCCGGCCGGCACATGATAGGGGCCAAAATTCCTCAGCGCGGGCGCTGCCGGAATCGCCGCGACGGCATGAGGCTGGCCCGCGAGCCGTTCGACGGCAAAGACCTGGCTGGCGCGGTCTGCCACCGCCAGGTCGCGCAGCCGCCCTTCCGCGATAGGTTGGTATTCGACCGGCTGACCGTTGAGCACCAGACCGTCGTTGCGCAGTTCAACCGTGTCGCCCGGCAGGCCCACCACTCGCTTCACCAGGCGCGTGCCGTCGCGGGGCGAGAAGAAGACCACGATGTCGCCCCGCCGCGGATTGCTCCACTGGGCGATGTGGCAGGTCGTGAACGGCACTTTAAGGTCGTAAGCGAGCTTATTGACGAACACGCGGTCGCCTTCAAGGATGGTTGGCTTCATCGAGCCGGTGGGCACATCGCTCCAATCGGCAAGCGAGGAGCGGATCGAGAAGATGACCAACCCCAATACGAGCCACCAACGGATTTCCTTGCGCCACCAGTAGCGCGCGCGGGAGCGGAGAGTCGCAGCGTTCACGAAGCCTTTGACCCAGCCCCTCGTGGGCTGTTCAAAGGGGATTGCGGGTCGTGTCGCCAGGCAACTCGTGGCGGAGGAATGAGCAGTCGGCGATGGCTTGCCGAAAAAACAACGCCCGCTTGGTATTTCCACCCGGCGGGCGTGCAGGCAAAAAAACGAGGCCCGGCGGTTACTTCCGGCCGGCGGCCATCTCTTCGCGATGAACCTTGTGCGGCAGGACCAGGTTGCCGTTGGTCCCGGCGGTGTCCTCTTCGGGAATGCGCATGGCGTAGAACGAGCGATAGACGAAAATCAGCGCCACCACAAAGAAGACCGCGCCAATGCCAGTCTTGAGCCCCTGGCTCTTCATGGTCACCGCGATCTCGGTGGCGAGCAGGCCGAACAGCGTCGTGAACTTGATCACCGGGTTCATTGCCACTGAGGAGGTGTCCTTGAACGGATCGCCCACGGTGTCGCCCACGACGGTGGCCGCGTGCAACTCCGTGCCCTTCTGGCGGAGATCGACCTCGACGATCTTCTTGGCGTTGTCCCAGGCGCCGCCGGCGTTGGCCATGAAGATGGCCTGGAACAGCCCGAAGAAGGCGATGGCGATCAGGTAGCCAATGAAGAAATACGGGTTGAAGAAGGACAGCGCCAGCGCAAAGCAGAAGATCACGATGAAGATGTTCCACATGCCCTTCTGCGCATAGACGGTGCAGATGCGCACCACTTCCTTGCTGTCGGCGACGGAGGCCTTCGAGGCATCCAGCTTGATGTGCTCCTTGATATAGACCACCGCGCGATACGCGCCGGTGACCACCGCCTGGCAGGAAGCGCCCGTAAACCAGTAAATAACCGCCCCGCCCATCAGCAACCCCAGGATCACCTGCGGCTGCACGAGGCTCAACTTGGGAATCACATCGCCGAACAGGTTTTCGAGCAGGATGATGATGCCGAACACCATCGTGGTCGCCCCCACGACCGCCGTGCCAATGAGCACCGGCTTGGCGGTGGCCTTGAAGGTGTTGCCGGCCCCGTCGCCCTTCTCAAGCTGATACTTGGCATTCTCGAAGTCCGCGTCGAAGCCAAAGTCCCGCTTAATGTCCTGCTTGACGGTCTTGATGCTCTCAATCTGGCTCAACTCATAGACCGATTGCGCGTTGTCGGTGACCGGTCCGTAGCTGTCCACCGCGATGGTCACCGGCCCCATGCCCAAAAAGCCGAACGCCACCAGCCCGAAGGCGAAGATCGGCGCCGCGAACTTGAACTTCTCGGGCATGATGCTGAGCACGCCGGGGAATTGCGAGAAGTAGTAGGCCACGAACATGAGGAACAGAATCACCAGCCCCATCCAGAACGCGGAGAAGTTGCCGGCCACGAAGCCCGACAGGATGTTCAACGAGGCGCCGCCGTGCTTCGAGCAGTTCGTAATCTCGCGGACGTGCCGTGAACTGGTGCTGACGAAAATCTTGGTGAACTCCGGGATCAACGCCCCCGCCACGGTGCCGCAGGAGATGATGACCGAAAGCCCCCACCACAAATCGGGATCCAGGCCGGTCTGCTCCGCCAATAGCAGATAACTGGCCGCAAAGGTGATGAGGATCGAGACTCCTGAGGTGATCCACACCAGGTGCGTGAGCGGCGCTTCAAAGTCGAAGTCCTTCTGGTGGCTGTATTTCGCCTGGCTGATCGCTTGATTCAGGAAATAGGAAACCAGCGAGGTCACGATCATCAGCGCGCGCATCGTGAACAGCCAGATGATCAGCGTCGCGCAAAGGCCCTGGTTGGCCGCCAGCGCCAGCGCCATAAACGAGATCAGCGCCACCCCCGTCACCCCGTAGGTCTCGAACCCGTCCGCCGTCGGGCCGACCGAATCGCCCGCATTGTCGCCCGTGCAATCCGCGATCACGCCGGGGTTCTTCGGGTCGTCTTCCGGCAGCTTGAAGATAATCTTCATCAGGTCGGAGCCGATGTCGGCGATCTTGGTAAAGATGCCGCCGCAGATGCGCAACGCGCTGGCGCCCAGCGATTCGCCAATGGCAAACCCGATGAAGCAGGGGCCGACCAGCTCGCGCGGCAGAAACACAAGAATGCAAATCATGAAGAACAACTCGACGCAGACCAGCAGCAGGCCGACGCTCATGCCGGAGCGCAGCGGGATGCCGAGCGTCGCCAGCGGGTTGCCCTTGAGCGCCGAAAACGAAGTGCGCGAGTTGGAGACGGTGTTGATGCGGATGCCAAACCACGCCACGCCGTAGGAGCCGAGGATGCCCAGGATCGAGCAGAGCAGGATGACCACCACATTGCCGAAGCTCTCGCCCTGCAATCCCATGAAGTAATACACGATGCAGGCGGCGATCAGCACCCACAGGATGACCAGGAATTTGCCCTGCTGGAATAGGTAGGTCTTGCAGGTCTCCCAGATAATATTGGAGACGTTGCCCATTGATTCATGCACCGGCAGGGCCTTGGTCTGCTTGTATTGGACCCAGCCGAAGATCGCGCCGATCGCGCACATCCCAATGCCGAAATACATCAGCGCCAGGCCGCTGACCCCCCCCAGGCCGTCAAATTTGACCTGCCTCAGGTCGGGGATGTGGATGTCCGCCTCACCGGCATAGACGCCCGTGGACGCCAGAAACGTGACGAACAGGAGCACGATCCAGAACCAGTATTTGTCATTTCTCATAAATTTAAGCCGGGGAATATGACACAAAAAGACAGGGGGATGCCAACACTTTTTTGCGGCCAGGCGCCCGGGCGAGACGCCTGCGCCACTTTCTTTGTCAATGGCAGGTGACTTCCGCCTTGCACCCATTCGCCCTTTGCCCATTCTTTACGCGATGGCTGAACACAAGATCTCAGAGGTGCTGGCGAAGCCCGATGCCGCGTTGGAGATGACGCTGCGCCCCTCCCTGTTCTCTGAATTCACCGGCCAGCTCAAGGTCAAGGAGCGCCTCGAAATCACCGTGGCCGCGGCCAAACAGCGGCAGGAAGCCATTGACCACATCCTGTTTAGCGGCCCGCCCGGCCTCGGCAAAACCACCCTCGCCCACATTCTCGCCAAGGCCATGGGCGCCAACCTCAAAAGCACCAGCGGCCCTATCATCGAAAAAGCCGGCGACCTCGCCGGCCTGTTGACCAACCTCGAGGCGGGCGACGTCCTGTTCATTGACGAAATCCACCGCCTGCAGAAAACCATCGAGGAGTACCTCTATCCGGCGATGGAGGACTTCAAGCTGGACATTATCATTGACCAGGGGCCGAACGCCCGCAGCGTCCGGCTTAATTTGCCCCGCTTTACGCTCATTGGGGCGACGACCCGCAGCGGCCTGCTCACCGCGCCGCTGCTCACCCGCTTTCCCATTCGCGAGCGGCTCGACTATTACCAGGCCGACGAACTTCAGCAAATCGTCGTCCGCTCCGCCCGGCTGTTAAACGTCGAAACTGAGGAAAAGGGCGCGCGGGAAATCGCCCGCCGCAGCCGCGGCACCCCGCGGATTGCCAATAACCTGCTTCGCCGCGTGCGCGATTACGCCCAAGTGCGGCACGAAGGCCGCATCACGGCGGACGTCGCCGACAAGGCCCTGGCCATGCTCGAAATAGACGAGAATGGCCTCGACGAAATGGACAAGCGCATCCTGGAAACCGTGATCGTGAAGTTCGGCGGCGGCCCGGTCGGCCTTGGCTCGATGGCGGTTGCCGTCGGCGAGGAACCCGACACCCTGGAAGAAGTTTATGAGCCTTACCTCATCATGGAAGGCTACCTCAAACGCACGCCCCAGGGGCGCGTCGCCACCGAGTTGAGCTACAAGAAACTCGGGTTGAAACCAGGGGGCGAGAAGCAAGCGGGGCTGTTCTAGGCACGCGTTGACGCCAGGCTCAAATAAAGGAACGGAACCGCACGGCGCTAACTGCGTGCCGGGCACACTGGCGAACTTCGGGCCGCCAGTTTCGGGTTGCGGTCCTTCGGCGCTCTTAAGGCTTCCTCGATAGCCAACAACTCCTGCGGGTTGTTGAACGCCATCAGGTCACGCGCATCCTGGATTTCACAGCCCGCCACCCGCGCGGGCTTCTTGCGGTTGGCCAGGATCCCGAACACGTCGGTCAGGTGCTTCTCCTGACTGGCGCGCACCGACTTGAGCCGGCTGAGCGCGTCGTACAACACCGGCGCGCGAAAGAGATACGTGGACAAGTTCATCTGGTCGAAGCGCTCGAGCATCCGGCTGGCCGGAACCATTTCCTCTCCAACCTTCAGGCAACCCTGCCGCTCCTCCCGCGTAAACCGCCCCTCAAACTCCTCCCGTGTCAACTTCTCCCCGGAGCTGGATGAGGGAGAACTGCCTTCAACCTTCGACTTTAGACTTTGGACTTTGGACTTTGGACTGTCCCCGACTGCGGGAAGTCCCCATATCTCGCCGACCAACGCCCGCGCCGTTTTCTCACCGCATTGTTCCACCAGGATGGCCTCGACTGTCGCGCGACGGAGAATCTCCTGCTTGCGAAAGGCTCCGTTGACTTGAGCCAGGGCCGCCAGGCGCCGCCGTTCCGCTTCTTCCAGGATGCCCACAATGTTGCCCCGCGGGGACTTGAGCAAAATGCCGGCGCTGGAGTTCGGCGGCCGCTTCGCCGTGGCCAGGGTCACATCCGCGCCACTCTGCTCGTGCGCCGCCAAGAGTTGCCGGATGACCTTGGGCTCGATGACCTTGTCACCCGCCACCACGAGCACGTTGCCGTCGAAGCGCATGCGTTCGAGGAGCTCCGCCCCTTTGCGCGCGGCGTCGCCAGTGCCCAGCGGCTTGTCCTGGAAGGCGTAGGGCGTGCCGGGAAAGCGCCGGTTGACGGTCGCCATGGCGCTCTCCGCCATGCTGCCCACCACGACCACATTGAGCATGGCGCCGCAGAGATTGTAGGTTTCCAGCGCCCGAATGATGACCGGGACGCCCAGCACTTCGAAGCAGACCTTGTGCTTGTCGCTGGTCCCCATCCGGGTCCCTTTGCCGCCAGCCAGAATAATGGTGACGAATGGCCTTTTCACAATCGCCTAAGCGAGTTGCGCGTCGGCCCGGCGCATGATGTCATCCAGCTTGCCGACCACGTCTCCCGGCAACGGCTGTTTTAAGGGTGACGCGAGGATGGCTTGCACTTTCTTCCTCGCCTTGGCGTACATGTCCGGCTGCCCCAGTTTCAGCCACTCTTCATACGTGCTCCGTTCCACCAACTGGGGATGGAAGAACTGGGGGCTGCGGCAAGCCGCCACAGTGTTGGCTTCCATCAGAAAATGCCCGCCCGGACCGAGCCGGGTGACATCGCCGAAAAAGTCCTGCGCGTCGCTCACCTCGATGCCGTCCTTGAGCCGCTTGCATAAGCAGGCCAGTTCGTGGTCCACCAGGATTTGCTCCTGGACCAGAAGCTGGCTGGTCGCCATCTCGCCAATGCCATTGATCACATCCACGCCCGCCAGCACCAGAGGCAGGGTGGTGATCATCTTTTCCAGCAAGGCCTGCGCCCCCGGCTCCTGGGCGTCAGTGAGGCAGCCGGCTTGCGTATTGGGCAGGCCGTAAAAGCGGGCCATCTCGCCCAAGGCGGTGTTGATCAAGACCGATTCCGAGGCCGCTTGCACGAAGCCGCCGGTGCGGAAATTCGTCACCCCAGCCGCGCTGCCGTAGATGATCGGCGTCCCGGGACTGGCCATTTGAAACAGCACCAGTGCCGATAGGCTCTCGGCATTCGCCACCGCGATGTCCGAGTAAAGGCTGGCCGGGCCGGTCGAGCCGCAAGCCGGCATGGGATAGGGCAGAATTGGCACCTGAAACTGCGCCAGCTCCAGGCAGGCGTCGCACATGTCGAGGTCGTGCGTCAGCGGCGGGATCGTGCAATAGCAGACGGAGAAAATCTTCCGCTGCCGGATGGCCGCTTCGCTCCCCAGGATGGCCGCCAATCCCTCGATCAAGAAGGGCACATGGGCGGGGTGGTGCACCTCGTGCTGGATATGCTTCGACGAATACATGAACGAGAGCAGCGCGGTCCGGATGTCGCTGGAGTGCTCGGGAATGTCGTGCAGCACCACGTTCGGCCACACGACG
Source organism: Verrucomicrobiota bacterium (assembly GCA_050011195.1). Classification (GTDB taxonomy): domain Bacteria; phylum Verrucomicrobiota; class Verrucomicrobiia; order Limisphaerales; family UBA8199; genus PALSA-1440. The sequence goes on from JBEKJO010000016.1 coordinate 20,789, forward strand.
GTTCCGAGCGGGAGTTCCTCGAAGAGGTGCAGGCTGGCGATCAAATCCTTCGTCAGCGCATAGCGCCGTTCGTGTGTCTCGAAGTCCACGGCAAAGGTGGCGGCGCCATCCAGTGTGTAGGCGGTGAAGGGCGAAGGCAGGGCGAAGTCAAACGCGGCCTGGCGCGCGCCCAGGGTGAACGATTTCGGCGCGGTCTTGAGAGCCTGCTCGACCATCTCCGGCTGGACCCGGACAATCTCACGGCCCTCTTCCACCCTGGCTCCCTGACCTGCCAGCAGCTTGCGGGCGCGGGCGCTCCGGAAACGGACCCCCACCTCCGAAAGAATTCGCAGGCTGTCACGATGGATTCGCTCCTGTTCCGGCGGGCTGAGATAAGTGGACTGGGTTCGCATGGAGGTCCTTTCGGGTGTTTTCAGGGAGGCCGAATTCGCTGCACTCTTCGCCGCATGGCTCCCAGTATCCTGTGAAGTTCATTGGACGGCAAGCGCCGCGTGCAGTTCTGCGCCGGAGGAGGCAGAAGTGTCTGACGGACAGGCTCCACCCCCGGCGGTGGCAAAGCGCAGCACAGCCATTGCTGGCGGGGACTGTTCTGCGCCACATCAGGTTTTTCGATGCTGGGTAATTGTTTTTCGATTAACAGTCCGCGGCTTCGGCGTGTTAGGGTGGCGGCATGAAAAATACATTAGTTTCGCAAAGACGGTTCCTCGTGAGTTCAGCGGTCGCGTTGTGCATAATGGCCGGCGCGGCGGCGTTCGCCCAATCCAAAGAGAATGCCTTGCGGATTGGGGTTTATGATTCGCGCGCAATTGCGGTTGCGTGGGGCAATTCGGCGGAGTTCCAGAAGTCGCTGGACGCTGTCAAGGCCGATTACAAGAAGGCCGAGGCGGCCAAGGATGACAAACGGGGCAAAGAGATTGAGACCGGGATGAAAGCCGGACAGCGGCGGCTACACGAGCAGGGTTTCAGCACCGGCTCAGTCGCCAGCATCATGGCCAAGATCAAGGACTCCCTGCCCGCGGTGGCCAGGAAGGCCGGGGTGGATGTCATCGTGAGCAAGTGGGAGGTGAATTATCAGTCGCCGGGGATCAAAGTGGTGGACGTGACGGATGATCTGGTGGCGCTCTTTCATCCGAGCGCGAAGGGGTTGGAATGGGCCAAGAGCATCCAAACCCACCCGCCCATCCCCATCGAGCAGATCACGGACGATATGGATTGATCGGGGCCTGCTGTCGCCTGGTTGCTTTGCGAGGAACGGAGGGGGGTTGCTCCCGAACCTCCCGAACCGGGGGCCGGACAGCGGCCCTCTTGCCGAGCCGGTTGCTCATGGAAAAGCCCTGACATGGGGCCGGCTAAAGCTTACTTCTGTAGCGGAAATCGGCATGAGCAGTTTACCAGAGCGACTTTCAATCGTGGAGGCTCTCAGGGCAGCGCCGGAAACCCGCTGCCTCGAACTGGGCCACGGCGTGCTGGGCCGGACCCCCGAGGTGTTCCGGCAGCAGTTTGGGGGCAAACCGGCCCTGCTGGTCGCCGACACGAACACCTTCGCCGCCGCCGGGCACGCGGTCCAGGAGGCGTTCCGCCGCGCCGGGCGCGCCTGCCGAGAACCATTCATCTTCACCGACCCGAAGCTTCCCGCCGAACACCGGCACGCCGTTGCGCTGGAGAAGGCGTTGAAGGGGCACGAGGCCATCCCCATCGCGGTCGGGTCGGGCACCATCAACGACCTGACCAAACTGGCGGCGCATCGAGCCGGGCGGCCGTACTTGGCGGTGGCGACGGCGGCCTCGATGGACGGCTATACGGCGTTCGGGGCCTCGATCACTTACCAAGGCTCCAAGCAGACGTTCAACTGCCCGGCTCCGACAGCCGTGGTGGCCGACCTGGACGTGATCTGCGCCGCGCCGGCGGACCTGAACGCGTCGGGCTACGCGGATCTGCTGGCCAAAACGACCGCGGGGGCGGATTGGCTGGTGGCGGATGCGCTGGGCGTGGAAGCCATTGATTGGACAGCGTGGGCGATCGTGCAAGGGGGGCTGCGAAAAGCGTTGGCCGACCCGGCGGGCGTGCGGAAGCGAGACCACGAAGCGGTGCGGCAATTGATGGAAGGCCTGCTGCTCGGCGGTTTCGCCATGCAGTCGGCGAAGTCCAGCCGGCCCGCCTCCGGCGCGGAACACCAATTCAGCCACCTCTGGGACATGCAGCACCATGTCCACGAGGGCCGGACCCCGTCGCACGGTTTCAAGGTCGGCATCGGCACGCTGGCGATTGCGGGCCTCTACGAGTATTTGCTGGCCCGGGAACTGGACCACCTCGACGTGGAAAGCTGTTGCGCCCAATGGCCGGACGACGCGGCTCGCGAGAAAACGGCGCAGGCATTGTTCCGCCAGAATGACCTGAAGACAGTCGCCCTTCAGGAGAGCCAGGCCAAGTGGGTCGATGCCGCGGGGCTGGGCCGGCAATTGGCGACCCTGCGGCGCATCTGGCCCGACCTGAGAGAACGTTTGCGCCAACAACTCATCCTCTGGCCGGAGCTGAAAGGGATGCTGCGCGCGGCGGGCGCGCCGGTCGAGCCGGAGGAGATCGGCATCTCGCGAGCGCGGCTGCGTGAAAGCTTTGGGCAGGCTTACTTCCTGCGCCGCCGGTTTACGGTCCTGGATATGGCGGCGCGTTGTGGCCTGCTGGAGCCGGCCCTCAGCCAATTGTTCGGCCCCGATGGCCCGTGGCCGATCAGCAGGTTCTGATCTTATTCGGGTCAACCACGAACATGCAACCCACCGCCCCCGCGCCACTCCCGGCCCAGCGATTCCCCCGCTGGCTGCGCCTGTTCGAGCCGTCACCGGCCCTGGCGGCCCCGATGACTGACCCGGCGGCCATCCGGCAGAGCTATCGCTGGTGGCAACGGCGAATTCTGTTCTCGACGCTCATCGGCTACGCGACCTTTTACTTCGTGCGCAAGAACCTGAGCGTAGCGATGCCCATCATGGAACAAGCCCTGGGCATTTCGAAATCCAAGCTCGGCCTTTTCATCACTCTGCACGAGTTGCTTTACGGCGTGTCCAAGTTCGCCAACGGAGTCTTTGGCGACCGCTGCAATGCGCGGGTATTCATGGTGGTTGGGCTGGTTGCGTCGGCCGTGATGAACGTGCTGTTCGGGCTTGGCTCAGCCGTCGTGACTTTGGGAGTCGTCTGGATGCTCAACGGCTGGTTCCAGGGGATGGGTTTCCCGCCTTGCGCGCGGCTGATGAACCACTGGTTTGCGCCGAAGGAATACGCGACCAAGATGTCCATCTGGAACATCTCGCACTCCCTGGGCGCCGGGCTGATCTTGGTGCTGTGTGGTTTCGTTCTTGTCCCCCTCCATTGGCGTCTTTGCTTTCTGGTGCCGGCGGCCATCGCGCTGGTCTGCGCTCTTTACCTGTGGTTCACTTTGCCGGACACGCCGCCCTCCGTCGGATTGCCTGAGGTCGAGGGAACCCGAAACGAACTGCCGGCGCCGGAATCGAGCGCCGAATTCAGGGCCATCCTGATGCAGGCGGTGTTTCGGAACAAATCCATCTGGCTCATCTCGGTGGCGAACTTCTTTGTGTACATCCTGCGCCACGCGGTGCTGGATTGGGGCCCGACGCTGCTGTATGAGGCCAAACACCTGAGTATCGGCAATGCAAGCTTAATGGTCGCCGGATTCGAAGCCGCCGGGGCGATGGGCGCCCTTTTGGCGGGCTGGCTGACGGATCGGCTCTTCGGGGGGCGCCCGATGCGCGTCGGGCTGTTCTACATGGTGCTCGCGGGCGTCTCCCTGCTCCTGTTCTGGAAGGTCGCCGGAGAATCCAGACTTTGGAATATCCTCTTGCTCTGCGCCGCGGGCTTCTTCATTTACGGGCCGCAATGCCTCATCGGCATCGCCGCCGCCAAGCTCGCCACCAAACGCGCCGCAGCGACGGCGGTGGGCCTGACCGGCTTCTTTGGCTACCTGAGCACCGTCCTGTCGGGCGTGGGGCTGGGGGCGCTGGTCCAGTGCCGGGGTTGGGATGCGGGTTTCACGGCGTTGCTGATCGTCGCGGCGATAGGCACGCTGCTCTTCGCCGTCGCCTGGGGAGCCAAAGCTGACGGTTATACGTCTTAAACACGCTTTTTTGCTTTGACCTCCGGGCCGGACGTGGTATTTCTGGTGTGTACCGGTTCGGAGATTCCTCCGCGCCGGCAGAATAGCCGCGCGCTCTAAACATGATCAAACTGACGCCAACCGCAAGTATTCCGGGAGCAACAGAGAGGTTGTTGGGCAAGGCCACTGTCACGAGATTGACAGCGGACGATTGTGGGGTTTTCATCTTCAACGAAATTCAATCCGCGCGCGGCCAGTTCAACCAGCCACAAAAGTAACCATGAAAATTAAAATTACCCTTTATTCAGGCCTGACGACCCTGGGCTTGATGTTCTGCCTCAGCACCCAACCAGCCCGGGCGGTGGTGACCGTCACGGTGCAGCCGCCCAGCCAGGTCGTGTTTGCGGGGAGCAATGCGGTTTTCAGCGCGCAGGTCAGCGCCAGCGCCGGAGAAACCATCACCGGCTATGCCTGGAAGATGTCCACCAATGGCTTCCCCTACAACATCATTGCCGGCGCCACCAACGCCACCTGCACCCTGACCAACGTCCAGCCAAGCGATGCGGGCTCTTATTTCACGGTGGTGACCTATAACTCCGGGGTGAACACCGGCCTCCAGTCGGTTAGTTCGGCGGTAACCCTCACGGTCCTGGACCAGGCGCGGATTACGGCCCAGCCGCAGGGCGGCCTCATTTGCATCGTCGGCACCAACGCCTCGTTTAGCGTCAGCGCCCTGGGGCAGGCCCCACTCAGCTACCAGTGGCGACTGAACCAGACCAACCTCGTCAACAACGGCCGCATCACTGGCGCCAATGGGACTAACCTTACTGTCAGCGCGCTGGTCACGGCAGATTCCGGGAGCTATGACGTGGTGGTCACGAACGTGTATGCCGCGGTGACGAGCCAGGTGGCGACGCTGAGTGTTTTCATACCGGTCGGCATCAGCGTGCCGCCGCAGAGCGCCGCCGTCATCCTCGGCAGCAATGCCGTGTTCAGCGTCACCGCGACCGGCACCCCGCCGTTTAGCTTTCAGTGGCAGGAGGGCGGGACGAACCTGGCGGACGGCGGGCGGATCAGCGGCGCGACGAGCAACGTGCTGACGATCGCGGCCACCCTGACCAACGACGCGGCCGGCTACACCGTGTCTATCACGAACCCGGTGAGCGCGCTCACCAGCGCGGTGGCGACCCTCACCGTGCTGGTGCCGGCCACGTTTACCAGCGCCACCAACGTTGTCTGGCAGCAGGGGTTGTTTTTCAGCTTCACGAACACCGCGACGGGCACGACTCCCATTACCTTTGGAGCGGAGGGTTTGCCCGCCGGACTGAGCCTCGAACCCACCAACGGAGTGATTTCGGGGGTTCCGCTGGTGACGGGGGTTTTCAACGTCGCCGTTTTTGCCACCAACGCGGCCATGACGACGACGGGGCAGTTGGTGCTGACGCTGACGACCGGGGTTCCGGGCATCACGAGCGCGCTGTCGGCCAGCGGCAAGCAGGGCCAGAATTTCAGCTACACGATTGCCGCCAGCAACAACCCGTCTGTGTTCAGCGCCAGCGCGCTGCCGGCCGGGTTGAGTTTTGACCCCGCCACCGGCCTCATTTCCGGGCCGCCGATCGTGAGCGGCACGTTCCTGATCACCATCGGCGCGACTAATCAATTTGGCGGCGACAGCCAAGTGTTAACGCTCACCCTGGCTTCCGCCGTGCCGGTGATCACCAGCGCCCTGACAGCGACGGGCAAGGAGAATCAGAGTGGCTTCAGCTACAGGATTCGGGCGAGCAATTCGCCAACGCAGTTTGGGGCGTCGGACCTGCCGCTGGGGCTGACGCTCAATACCACCAATGGGTACATTACGGGCACGCCGTTGTTTGGCGGCACGTTCACTGTGCCGATCTGGGCGATCAACGCCTGGGGGACGGGCCAGACCAACCTCACGTTGAACATCAGCTACACCACCGTCGGCGGCCTGGCCATAAGCGATGTCGTCACCAATTGGGCCCAGCCGTACCTGTTGGACTTTTCCTTCTCGCTCCGGGACGGACCTGACCCGACCACCAGCAACCCGGTGGTGGTGCCGCCGAGCCTGTTGCAGGTGGTGTGCATGGAGAACGGAGTGCCGGTTCCCAACGAGACGGCGGTTATTCTGGAAAGTCTGGCAACCGCGACCAGCAAACAACTCAAGACTTATCTGGTGCTGGATTACACCTACAGCATGTTTGTTGTGCCCGGGGCCATTAGTAATATGCAGGCGGCGGCTGAACTCCTCATCAATGAAGAACCGCCGGCGGCGCAGTTCGGCATCTACGAATTCAGCGCGGATTATATTGCCCCGCAGTTGGTCACAACCAATGGCTTCATTGCGAACAAAGCCGCCTTAATCGCGGACATCGAGGGCATCCAGACCAACTTCGTGCAGGGCAATTACGCGGGGACCCGCTGCTGGGATGCCATCTACGCCGCGGTGAGCCAATTCGGCCCGTACGGCACCAACAACTACAACGAACAGCGCTACGTGGTGGCGATGACCGACGGCAACGACGACTCGAGCCTGTTGGACACCAACGCTGACCCCGTCGCGACGATCGTGAGCCTGGCGGCGCAGACCAACCAGGTGGCAATCTACTGCGTGGGCTTCGGGGACGACGTCAACACCAATGCGCTGGAAGAACTCACTTCGCAGACGGGCGGCCATTTTTATCTGGCCGCGACGGCGACGGACCTGGGCACGGAGTTCCAGAAGATTCTCCAGGAAGTTGACGCCACGTACTTGCTGCGTTGGGCGACCTTGCAGCGGGCGAACTTGGCGGCGTTCCCGGCCTCGAACTTCCAGCCGCCGGGCTTCCAGCCGTCGTTCCAAGTGACCTACGGCGGCTCCACGGCCAGTTGGAATACGAATATTGCTTTCACCAACATTATTACCATCAGTTCTATCGACACGAACCCAACTCCGCCGGTCACCAACTATGTCACGAACGTCGTTCAGCTTCTTAAGTTTCCCTATAATCCGCCTGACTGGTCCAATGATGTGCGCGTCGGCTCCGTGCTGCTGGTATCGGATGCGGACATCGGGCCGCAAACGATCCGGCTGCAGGCGTTTTACGTGCCGAGGTATATACGGGAGATACAGTTCAATTACCGCCCTAATTATCCCTGCACGTCGTCCCTGGATTCCACGGCAACGAACGAGATTCTCTACGGCTGGACTATGACCGAGACCACCGACACCAATGGCCTGCGGACGCTGACAATGGTCAGCCCGGATACCAACAATCTGCTCACGAGCATCCAATATGCGGCCTTCGGCAATCTGGTGGAGTTCGACTTCACTTACCCGGACTCGGTGACCGCAACCCAGGCGTTCAGCGTGTTCAGCATCAATAACAGCATCTATACGAACATGCAGCCCAGCGGGCAGAGCTTCGTCATGCAGAACGCCACTAATTTTATTACCGTGTATCCGCCGGCGCCGCCGCACGGGACGCCCATCCCGTGGTTGATAAACAATGGATTTACGACCAACTTCGCCGCCGCGGAGCTCATCGCCACCAACGGGCTGCCCGTCTGGCAGGATTACCTGGCCGGTTTGAACCCGACCAATGCGAACTCGAGGTTTACTGTTTCGGCGGCCTTTGCGCCGGGTCAGGCGCCGCAGATCATCTTCAGCACGGTCGTGGACCGGACGTATCGAGTTGAAACCGCCACCACCCTGGGCAACTGGACCGTTTTGCTCGACAACATCCCTGGAACGGGAGGCAGCATCTCCTTCACCGACTACCGGACCCTGAGCGGGGTCAGCGCGGTGTTTTATCGAGTGGCGGTTTATTAACGAGCGCGCCTTCCGGGCGCCAGACCCGGATCGAGGTGACGATCCGCGGACCGAACCGGCTTCCACTGCCAACTTGCATTACCGCCGTTAATGCGTAAGCGGTTAGGTTGACACCTCCTATTACGCGGCGGCCTAGTGTGGTAAACGCTGGGGTCATGAAGAACTCGAATGGTCTTCTGCGTCACCGTCGGCCGCGCACCCCGCCCAGCCGACGCACCCAGCTTCTGGCCGCGTTTGATCGTAGCGGGTTGTCCGCTGCGGCCTTTGCCCGTCAGCAGGGCATCGGCTACACCACCTTCTGCGGATGGCGTCACCGCTGGGCTAAGACCGAGGTTTCACCCGCCTTCGTCGAAGTCGAAGTGCCGGAACCGGCCACCGCGGTCGAACTGTTAATTGAAGTCGGCGCGCACGCCCGTCTGCGTATCAGTTCCGCCGGGCAGGTCGAACTGGCGGCCCGGTTCCTGCACCACTTCAACGCCCTGACCTCATGCTGAGTTTCCACGCACACCTGAAGGTCTTTGTCGCCACTGCGCCGTGCGATTTGCGCGCCAACTTCAACGGCCTGTGGACGGCCGCGCAAGAACGCCTGGGCGAAGATCCCAAGAGCGGCGCGCTCTTTGTCTTCGGTAACCGGCGGCGCAATCGGGTCAAACTGCTTTACTTCGACGGCACGGGTGTGTGCGTGCTGGCCAAGCGCCTGGAGAAGGGGACCTTTCACTGGCCGCAAAGCGCCGGTGAGCCTAACGCCAAGCTGCGCCTGGCCCCGCAGGCGTTGCAGTTGTTGCTCGACGGAGTGGACTTGAAAGACGGTGGGCGCCGCGCGTGGTACGAGGCGGCCACGTAGGGGAGCAGCGCCGGCAAAATAATTTATGTCAAGATTGAACGCTTGACGCGCGTGGGGGTCTGAGTATGCAATCTCATGAATCCTGCATCGCTCCAGAACCAACTCCGCGAGTTGCGCGAGCAGGTCGCTTCGTTGCAGGAGGCGCTGGAGCAGTCCCGCCGCGAGAACACGATTCTGCGTCAGAAGCTTGATGCCTTGGCCCGGCGGTTCTTCGGTAAGAAGAGCGAACAACTCAACGCCGCCCAACTGGAACTGCTTCTGAGTGGCCTGACCGAAGGCAGCGTGGAGCTCACGGAAGAAGAGCCGCCGCCCGCGCGCCCTCAGTCGCGACAATCCCGCCGCCCGACCCGCCGCCTGCGCACCCCGGACAATCTGGAAGTCGTGCGTGAGGTGATCGAGCCGGAGTTGGTCAAGGCCGAGCCAGAACACTGGAAGCGCATCGGTCAGGAAGTCAGCCGGCAATTGGATTATCAACCGGGCAAGTTCTTCTGGCAGGAAACGGTCCGGCCCAAGTATGTGCGGCGCGATCAGCGCGCGCTGCCGCCGGTCATCGCCGCGGCACCCCAACGCGTAGCCGAGCACAGCCTGGCCGCTCCCGGCCTGCTGGCGCAATTGCTGGTCAGTAAATACTGCGACCATCTACCCTTCTACCGGCAGGAACAAATCTTCTGGCAACGGCACGGCGTGTTCATCGCGCGGCAGCAGATGGTACAGTGGACCGCGCAAAGCGTGCGGTTGCTCTCGGGCATTAGCGACTGTCTCAAGCGGCAAATGCAAGGCTGCCCCTATGTGCAGGTGGACGAGACGCCGGTGCGTTATCAGGATCCTAACCTGCGGGGCCGGTGTGGCCAGGGTTATCTGTGGACGGCGTTGGTGCCCGGCCAGTGCGTGGTCTATGAATGGCACGCCAGCCGGGCGGCGCGGTGCCTGGACTCGTTGTTGGGAGCAGGCTTTGCCGGCAAGCTGCAGTGCGACGGCTACAGTGCCTATCCGGCCTTTGCCAAGGGCAAGAGCGGGGTGGACCTGCTAGGCTGCTGGGCGCACGCGCGACGCAACTTCTTTGAGGCCCAGGAGCAAGCGCCCCGGGTGGCGGGTTGGTTCTTGAACCAGATCGGTCTGCTCTATCGGTGGGAAGAGGAGCTGCGCCGCAACCGGGCTGGGCCGGTGCTGCGACAGGTCCAACGCAGCTCGCACCATCGGATGGTGATCGAGCGGCTCGGCCGTGCCCTGAAGAAGCTCCAGCCTCGCTACCTGCCCCAAAGCCTGCTGGGCCAGGCCATCGGTTATGCCCGAAACCAATGGTCCCTGCTGGAAGGTTTCCTGGAGCACGGGGAAGTGGAGATCGACAACAACCTGGTCGAGAACGCCATTCGGCCCACGGCCCTGGGCAAGAAGAACTGGCTGTTCTTCGGTTCGGAAGAAGCCGGCCAGCGCAGCGCCGTGATCTACACGCTGATCGAGAACTGCCGGCTGCACGGCGTCGAGCCCTACACTTATCTCAAAGACGTGCTGGAACGGCTACCGCACACCACCAACCAGCAAGTCGCCCAACTGACACCGCTCCAGTGGAAGCACGCCCGTGAGGCCGCCCTCAAACAGGCTGCCTGAAACTGCTTCGGCGCCAAGCCAACCGCTCAGTTTATCACAACCTGCTCGTCAGAATAGGAGGACCCCAGAACACCGCTTACGTTAATGCCACCAAAAGCCCATGAAAAGAGTCTTTTCCTTCCTTTCCGCCTGCTGGCGTGATAGTGGCAGACGGTCAGGCGATCATCGCCCGCGTTAACCCAGCCGGCGCAGGATTTGCTCGATCTGCGCGGCGTGCGCGTCCAAACTGCCCTCGGTCCACACCACGTAATGGGCGGCGGTCATCTTCTTTTCGACGGGCCATTGGGCCTCGAGGCGCTGCTCGATTTGTTCGGGCGGCCAGCCCCGGGCCTGAAGGCGCTGCCGTTGCGTCGCGGCGGAACAGGCGACACAGATCGTCGCGTCCACCTCCGCTTCGGCTTTGGTTTCGAACAGGAGCGGGATCACCACCACTGCAACAGGAAGGCCCTCCGCGCGCCAGCTCTCGACCTGAGCGCGCCAGAGCGCCCGGATGCGGCGGTGGAGGATGTCTTCGAGTCGGTGGCGGGCGGCGGGGTCGGCAAAAACGCGCCGGGCCAGTTTGTCGCGGCGCAGTTGACCGTCCGGCCCCACGATTTCGGCGCCGAACGCTTCCCGAACTTCAGCTAGTGCCGGCTGGCCCGGCTCAACCACCTGGCGCGCCAGATCGTCCGTGTCCACCACCGGAACCCCGCGCACGCGGAGCAGTTGGGCCGAGGTGGACTTTCCCATGCCAATGCCACCGGTTAGACCGAGAACTTTCATTGCCACGGTCCGCTTCCCCCGGGAGGTTTCAGCGGCGCATGGTGCGATAGAAGCGCTGTTGGAGAGGCAGCGTAATGGTGTCGGTAAAGTTGAATGTGCCTGTGGTGTTGGTGGTGGTGAAAAGAGGCACCCAATTGGTCGAAGTGAGATTGGTCGAGCCTTGGACCACGTACACAAAGTTCGGCTCCGCCGTCACCATGAGGTGGAACTGGCCGTTCACAATGGAACCGGTCAGCGTCGCCGAGATGGGATTGATGACCGTCGTTACCGCCTGGGCCGTATTGTTGGCGGGGTTAAGGTCTTCCTCGTTGGCCGCAACGTTGACCGTATTGAACAACGCCCCCGCCACGGACGGCACGGTAACGATGATGACATTCGCCGAACCGCCGGCCGCGAGGCCGCCGAGGTTGCAACTCACCAGTCCACCGCTGGCACCGGTGAGACTGCCCTGCGAGAGCGAAGCCGACAGGAACTGCACGTCCGCGGACGGGGGATTCGAGAGCGTGAGCACAACGCCGGTAGCCGAATCCGGGCCGAAGTTCGTGATGTTGATCGTGTTAGTCAGGGTGCTGCCGACCTTGAGCGAGGCCGGGACCGTCAGGCCAACCGCTAAATCAACCACCGGCCCCACCGTCACGACCGTTGTCAGGTTCAGAGTCCAGCCGCCGGTGATCACCCCGGCGTCACCGGGGGAATCATCGTACACATACAGGAACCAGGCGCCGTTCGGATTGCTCCAGTTCATGCCCGAAAGCGCAAACTGGTAGGGACTGGCCGAGACGGTGCCCGGCAGAGTAATCGGCCCCTGATAACTGGTGGGTTTGTAAGTTCCATTGGTGATGAGGTTGTTATTGGGCAGGCTCACCGTGGCCGCGTCATCAAAGACCAGGTTGATATTGGTCACCGCATACCCCCCGCCCGTGTGGGACATCACCAACACATTGCTGCCGGCGGGACTGACTAGCAGCACGTTCACATCGTGCGGGAAGGTGTGCGCCAGCCCGTTGAGACCAAGCGTGGCCTTGGTGACCCGGCCGCTCAAGCCCGCGACGTTGATCACGGAGGGATAAGGAGCGCCGGCGCCATGATCCGGGATGATAATCGCCCCCAGGTTGGAGAAGTTCGTGGTCGCGGGCGAGCCGAACGCAAAGGCGACCGTCCCAAGGCTGTTGGTCACTCCCGGGCGCTCATCCTGAAGCTGCAAGGTGGCGACGGCGCCGCCGCTAAGCACAGACGCGGCCGTAAAGCCAAAGCTCCGGGCGGCGGACGGGCCACCGTGGATCAGGACGCCGTAGTATTGCGGGGCACTGGGGTTGGTGACGCCCCCTGAAGTCAGCAGGCTGGCCCTCAGGTTAACGGTGTCAAGTGAGCCGATATTGGCCAAAGCGAGGGACACGGTAACCGTTTCTCCGGGGTCAATCGCGCCGTTGACCGGTCCGCTTTCATAGGTCAAAGCCGCGCCGGCACTGATGATCTGCGCAACCGGGCTGATAACGGTGACGTTGGTGGTGGCGGTGTTGTTGGCGGAGTTCGTGTCTTGCGAAGCCGTGGCGACGTACACGGTGTTGGTCAGGTTAAAAATGTTGGTTGCATGTATATACCAAGGTAGCGTGGCGTTGGTATAGACCGTACTTATGTTGGTCACAATTGGAGGACCAGCGTTCGTATAAACATAGTTGGTGGAGGATGGCGAGAAGGGAATCAGCACGACGGTCACGGTCGCGCCTGCGTTCGCTGCCAGGTCGCCCAATGAGCATGTAACCGTGCCGCCGATGTCCGTGCTGGAGCCAACCGTCGAACTGACTGAAACCAGGATCGTGTTGGTCGGCAGTGGTTCCGTCAGGACCACGCTCAGGGCAGTATTCGGGCCATTATTCGTGATGACGACGGTATTGGTCAGACTGTAGCCGACCACCACCGGGTTCGGCGCCACGGTTTGTGTCAGACCCAGGTCCGCAACCGGCAGATTGACGGTGGTGACGTTGGTAACGGAGTTGTTGACCGGACTCAAGTCCGTTTCATCGGCGGCGACGTTGGCGACAGTGGTCACGGTGCTGCTGGTCTTTCCCTGGGAGATGGCATTGGTGGTGACTGTGACCACTTCGCTCACGGTGGCGGTGGCCCCGGCATTCAACGTTTCGAGGTTGACAATGACGTTGGGGGTGGTGGTGAGCACATTTCCCTGCGATGAGCTGGCGGAGACCAGTGTCACACCCGCTGGCAGGACATTGGTGAACTCCACGGTCGTAGCTTGGTTCGGCCCGGCATTGGTAATCGTGAAGGTATAGGTGAAAGTCCCGCCAACCAGGTTCGTACTCGGCGCGGCTACGGCGGTCAAACCGAGATCAGCGATCTGGTTGACCGGAATGATACTGGTGAGCACGAGGCTCCAGCCGTTGGCAATGTTGCCGGCGTCACCGCCGGAGTCATCCAATACGTAGAGCGACCAGGGGCCATTGGGATTCCCGCCGTTCAGAGCAGAGAGCGCGGTCACGTAAGGTCCCGCTGGGGCATTCGCCGGAAAACCACCCAGTTGGGGAGGAGGACTGTAGGCGGTGGGCTGCCACACCCCGGAAGCCAGTTCCCCGCCGGCAGGCAACGGACCCGCCGGCGCCAAGTCGTTAAAAGTCAGGTTCAGGCCCGTGACGGGCTGGTCGCCGGCGTGCGACATCAGCAGGGCACTGGCACCGCTCGGCGCGACCAGCAACGCATTGATGTCCCCGGGATAAGTGTGGCTTAGGTTGGAGAGCGTGACGGTCACCTGGCCGAGCACCCCGGTAAGATTGGTGACAGTGATGACCGATGGGTACGGCTTGGCGGGGCCAGACTCCGGCGGGTAAGGCGGGTCCGGCGCGGCGGGCTCGGGGATAGTGATGCCGTTGGTGTTGGCGAACGCGAAGGTGTTGGGCAGGGTGAAGTTGAAGCTGACGGGGGGGTAGGTGTTGGTGCCGTCCTGAAGCTGGAGCGTGGGGCTGATGGTGCCACCATTGGTGCCGCTGGCCGTGAATGAGAACGACCGCCCCACCGGGAAGCCGCCGAAGCCGCTGGGGAACAGCACGCCGCACGGCTGCGGGTTGTTGGGCGGAACGGGGGTAACCCCAGCGGTGGTCAGCAAGGTGGCCACCAGGTTCCGGGTGGGGACATTGCCCGTGTTGAGCAAGCGCAGGATCACCGTGTTGGTCTCGCCGATGTTAATCGCGCCGTTGGGAGAATTGCTCAACGACGCCCCGTCGGCGACGAGGGTGACAAACGGCGCGGCCACCACAACGGTTGCGGTAGCGCTGTTATTGGCCAGGTTCGGATCGGGTTGATTGCCCGCGACTGTCGCGGTGGTCGTGAGCGTGCCGTTCGTCGCGGCCTCAATCACAATCGTCAGCGTTGCTTTTGCCCCGCTCGCCAAAGCGCCCACCGTCCAGCTCAGGGTGTTGCCGGAGATGGAAACCGCTCCTTGCGTCGCGTTGGTCGAAAGCACCGGCATATTGACCGGGAGAAAATCGTTCACGCTCACGCCCGTGGCGGCGCTGGGTCCCAGGTTGGTGACGGCGATCACGTAAGTAACATTGCTCAGCACCACGACCGGGTTCGGATAATCGGTGATGCCGATCGCCAGGTCGGCCGAGGCCCCTACGGTGGTGGTAATCGTCGCGGTGTTGTTGGCGGGGTTTGCATCGAATTGATTGCCCTGAACGGTGGAAGTGGCGACCAACGATCCTGTGGCTGTCGGAATGACCGTGATCGTGGCCGTCGCTTGAGCGCCGTTAAGCAAAGTGCCGATGGTCCAGAAATTGCCCCCGGCAGTAATTGATCCCTGGGAGACCGTCGCCGAGAGCACCGCGACGCTGGCGGGCAGAACATTGGTCACCGTGACGCCTGAGGCATCGCTCGGACCGTTGTTGGTCACTGAAACCGTGTAGGTCAGCGTGGAACCGACCACCACCGGGCTGGGCACGGCGGCCAGGCCCACGGCGAGGTCGGCAGAGGCCGGATTTACTTGCGTCAGCACCGTGGCCGAATTGTTGGACGGGTTCGGGTCAGGTTGCGCGGACGTAACACTGGCCGTGGAGGAAATCGTCCCGGTGGCTCCCGGGTTAACGATGACCGTGACCGTAGCGGTGCCGCCCGGCCTCATGCTCCCCAGATTGCAGGTCACCAGACCGCCGGACTGCGAACACGTTCCTTGCGAAGAAGTGGCTGACTGGAACAGGACCGTGCTGGGAAGTTCATGGGTGACAAAGACGCTGTTGGCGGAACTGGGACCGTTGTTGGTGACGGAAATGGTGTAAGTAAGATTCTGCCCCAAAATGACCGGAGACGGTTGGGCAATCATGCCGAGGGCCAAGTCCGCGCCGGGGCATTCGCCGCCGCCATTGGTGCAAGCCGCCGGCGTCAGGAACAGTGACCAGCATTGAAGCGTGCCCACATCAAAATACGCCTGGTCCGTGACCTGGAGGCGCCAGAGGCCGTTGACATTGGTGCCCTCCTTTCCGTCGAAGACGGAGAGCGGGGTCTGCGGCTGGAACGTCCCGACGAACGGGGCCGAGCCGGCGGCAATCGAGTTCGTCGCCGCGTCGTCGAAAATGGTTCGCAGGAAGTCGGGACTGCAACCCGCTCCATAATTTTGGCCGTAGGAGCCATTATTGGCAGAAAGGGTGTTGGTGGTGCCATCCGGCGAAATGAGTTGGATCAGCAAGTCGGAATCGTAGCTGTAGGTAACGTACAAAGCGACCGTGACCTTGTTGAGGGCCGTATTGATGTTCGTTACCGCCACGGTCGAATTGGTCTCGCCAAGCCCGGGAATGGCGGCGGGCGTCGAGTTGTCAAATCGGACCGGGGTCCCCGGCGCGCCACTCGGCAGGCGGAACAGGTTGGTCGTGGCGCTCTGGTCGCATTTCGCCACCAAAGTAAAGTTAATGGGCGTGCCGCACACAAAGGCCGGCGAGGTGCTGATCTGGAACGGCACCGCGTTCACCCCCGACCCGCCTGGGGGGAGATCAGGATAAGCCCCGGTCGCCTGCGCAATGAATACCCCCGGCGTTGTGGTGGACAGGGTTGCGCGGACGGAGGTCGCGGTTGCACCCCCAAAATTGGCCAGCGTCACGTTCAGGCTGTTGCACTCGTCCACGTCGATGATGCCGTTGCCATTGCCGCCGAAAATGTTGTTGCTCACGATTAACAGCAAGGCGCTGGCGCGCGGCGGGGCCAGGATATCGATCAGGTTGGTGCCGCTGGGGGTGCCCCAGCCGGTGCACAGATCATAGCCGGGCACGGCGAAAAACCGGTTGGTACTGGTCGGGCTGGTGTTGTTGCCCACGGTAATATCGTGAAAAGTCGCGCCGTAGAGAGGCCCCTTGGCCAGCGCGTAAATCGGCGGGTTGATAAAGCCGACCGGCGCCTGGGCCCCTTGCGTCGCCTGCTGATTGACCAGCGCCGTAAAGCCGGCCCACAAGGGCGCCGCGCAACTGGTGCCGCCGACAGATTCCGGGATGCCGTCGTCTGCAATGATGTAAATGTTGTCGGCGGTCAGAGCGACGTCCGGCATGTTGCGCATCGTGGTCGATCCCTGATTGGTCGTCATATCAATGCCCTGTTGCCAGACCGGAATCGAGTAAGTCGTGCTGATGCCGCCGCAAGTGCCGACGCCGTTGCCCCAGTTCCAGACTTTCTCTGAAACCCACGAGCCGAGAGGACCGCTCGTCGTCAAGGTGGTGCCGCCGACCTGAGTGATGTTGGGGCTTTCGGCCGGGAACGGGATGTCGCCGGTAAAGGCATCCGAATCGCCAACCGCATCGAAGAAGGACTGGCCTTGAGCGGCCATTTGCAGAAAGATCTGCTCGGCGACCGGGTCGGGAGGACCGCCCCCCCAGGAGCAACTCAGTTGCTTGGCCAGATTGTCGTTGGCCATGCGGTTAAGCAGGTCCTCCCACGGACTCGGGTTGGGCGCCATATAAACGATGATCTGCGAAAGGCCCGGCGCCATCGCGTTGGCCATGTCAATGTCCAGACTCACTTCGCCATTGCCAAAACCCGGAACGCCGTTGAACCCGTCAATATAAACATTCACCAGGGGAACGCTCGGCAGCCCTGCTTGGGCCAGATACTGAGCCACGTCGGTCGGATAGTAACCGTCGAACTCCAGCAAGCCGACCGACTGGCCGGAACCTGTCAGGGAGGTGCCCGGAACGTAAGCCGACCGGAAATCATAACCCATATAGTTGCCCCCGGGCCCCGAGCCGCCCATCGGCACTACCTGGGTCCGGTTGTTGGCCAATGCTTTATGGTACTTCGGAAACGGCAGCGTGTAATTGTCCAGACCTCTGATACCCAGGACCGGCACGGACGAATCGAGCGATGGCTCCGCGTCCGGCGCGTAGAAAGTGCGGGCCTCTTTCGGGTGCGGATACAGCCGCATAGTCATGTGCAGCGCTTTCTCGATATCCGCCACTGAACCGCTGACATCCAGCAACACGCGATTGGGATGTTTGGCGGTGGCGCTCAATCCATTGGCTTTGGCCCAGCCCATGAGTGCCTGGTAGTCTTCTTCGCTGGGCCCAAACCGCTTCGTGAAATCCTGGGGCGTCAGATACTGCCGGAAAAGAGGACTGGCCGGGTCGTAGATTTGCTGGAGCAGGTTGGTCAGGGCTTCCGGGTTGCGCAACGGCAGCCCGATGGCCAGGTTAAGGCTCTGCGAGGCCGGCAGCCGGCCCGCGGGGGCCAGGCCCGCCACGGCGGCGGGGACATGCCCGCGCAGCGTCTGCCGCTCCGCCGCGCGCACCGGCGTCGTCCAGAGGACAAACAAAGCGGCGCCCGGAAGGGTCAAATAGGTCCAGCCCTTCCAGTGTATCAATACCCGATCAATGCAGCTCTTCATGTTCAACTAGTCTGTGGTTGGTGGCCGATAGCCCCTCTTTCGGATGGCGCGCGTCACGGCGTTGTCCCGGACAACCGGAAGAACTGGCGGCCGCTGCCGATGGGGATGGTGACCGTGTCCTGTTCCCCTTCAATTGCCGGCACATTGGTCACCGGGGTCCAGACCACCGGCGCGTCCAAATTCGTAGTGCTTTCCAGGTTGAAATTCCACGAATTGGTGGGCCAGGCGAAAGTTAAATTGCCGCCGGCACGCGAGAAACTCAGCGACACCACAGGCACGGAGCTCAACCTCAAGCGGAAGAACCGGTTCCCGGGGCCGATGGGCACGATAACGGTCATCTGCCCGCCGGCCAGCGCCGGCACTGCATCCGTCACCGGCGTCCAGACCACCGGCGGATGCAAATTCGTCGTGCTTTCCAAAGTGTAATTCGCGTTGGCCGGCCAGGAAATCGCCAGGCCGCCGGCCACGCGAGAGACCGTGAGGGGCACCGCTTGAACGATGGTCTTGACGCTGGCTTTATTGTTGGCCTTGAACGGATCGGTGACGCCCGAACTGCAGGTCGCGGAGTCCGTCACGGTGCCCGGCACCGTCGGCGTCACGACAATCGTCGCCGTCGCCTGCTGGTTGCTTCCGACGTTGCCAAGATTGAGGAAGGTCACCACTTGGCCGACCACGGTGTAATTGCTGCTCGGCGAGGCTGAGACGAAGTTCACCGTCGGCGGCAAGGTGTCAACCACCATCACTCCCGTAGCGGTCGCCGGACCGAGGTTGCTAACCGTGAGGGTGTAGGTGAGATTGTAGCCCGTCAGCACAGGGTCCGGCGAGTCTGCCAGCCCGAGGGCCAGATCGGCCGTGGGGGCGATGATGGTAGTCACCACGGAAGCGCTGTTATCATCGAGGTTTGGGTCGCTCGTAGCGGCGCTGACCGTCGCCGAATTGGTGATCGGGCCGGGGACTGAAGTCTGCACGACGAGCGCGAGCATGGCGATTGCGCTGTTGGTGAGGGAGCCAACCTGCCACGTCACCAGGCCCGCGACATTGGTGATAGTCCCTTGGGACGCATTGGTGCTGGCCAGGACGGTTCCCGCCGGGAGGAGGTCGGTGACCACGACATTGCTGGAGGTGGAGGGACCGTAATTGGTGACGGTCAGCGGGTAGGTCAGGTTGCTGGTGGCGACGTTGGTCAAGGCGGAAGCGGTCATACCCAAGGCGAGGTCGGCGGCGCCGGGAACGGGACCCTTGAGGTTGAGGTTGAGGATCCAGCCGTTGGAGATGCTGCCGGAAGTGAGATACTCATTATCGTACACGTAGAGCGCCCACTGGCCGTTGGGGCTGGTGCCGTTGAAAACGGAGAGGTTGGTGGCATAGGGCGGGGCCGTGGCGTTGGTGGGGAAGGGCGCCGCAGGCTCCGGGAGCACCGGCGGGGAGGCATAGGCGGTCGGCTGATAGGTGCCGGGCATGATCTGGGCTGCCGAGGGCAGAACATTGGTGGCCGTGTCGTCGAACGTGAGGGTCACATTGTTGATCCCGAAGGTGCTGCCGCAATCGGACATCAAGAACGTCTTCTGGCCCGTCGGCGACACCAGCAACGCATTGATGGCCTTGGGGTAGGTATGACTCAAGTTGCTCAAGGTAACCGTCGCCTGGGTGACCAACCCGTTCAGGTTGCTGACGGTGATGACCGACGGATACGGGGTGGCGGGGTCAAGTTCATTGATGATGATGGCAGCGTTGTTGGAGTAACTGGCCGGCGTTTTGCCAAGGGTGAACGAAGGAAACACGGCGTTGCTCAGGACGGTGCTGCCGTCGCTCAGTTGGAGGGTGGCGGTGATCGTTTGGCCGTTGGTGCCGCTGGCAGTGAACGTGAAGGGCCGCGAGGCCGACGGACCGTCCGCCGTCAGCACGCCGTAAGTCTGCTGCGGGGGGCTGGGCTTGGTGATGCCGTTGGTGGCCAAGAGCGTCGCAACCAGGTTGACGGTGTTGGTGCCGGCGGCGTCGCGCAGGCCAAAGAGCAGCGTTACCGTCTCGCCCGGATCGATCACGCCGTTGGTCGGACCGCTCTCATAGGTCAGGGCGACTCCCGCCGGGATGACCAGACTGCCGTCGGTTTCCAGAATCAACAGCGTCGCACTGGCGGGATTGACAATCACGGCATTGCCGACGGCGTTGCTGAGGTTGAGCAGGATGGTGTGATTGCCCTCGATCAAGTGGTCGTCGCTCCAGCCCACGACGAATGTTTGGGCCGTGACGCCATTGGTGAACACCAGCGTGCCGTTGGTGGGGTAGTAATTGATGCCGCCGGAACCGTCGGCGGTAGAGAAGTCCACCGAGACCGTGCTGTTGGTGTAGTTGCTGCGAGACACCGTGATGACGGCCTGCTGGCTGTTTTTATTCGCGCTGTAAGTGGGGCCGGAAAAACTCAGGCCGGCCACATCGTCCGTGATCGTTACCGTCGCCGCATAGGGCGTCAGCAAGACGGCGTTGGTGGGCGTCGGGTTGGTCAGGTTCACGCTGAAGGTCCGGTTGCCTTCGATGAACCGGTTACTGATGATCTGCACCGACAACGTCTGGAATTGAATGCCGTTGCTGAAGGTCAGCGACCCGCTGTTGGCATCATAGTCCACGCCGGCCTGCGCCGTGCCATCGGCGGTGGCATAGCTGACGCCCACCGTCCCATTGTCAACATTCGAGCGGACGACGGTGATGAGCAAATTGGTGCCGCTGCTCTTCAGCACGCCGAAGCTGGCATTGGTCGTCACCGACAGGTCGGCGTTGGTGACGGCCACGAGGTTGGTCGAGTCGATGCTTAAGCCCGTCTCCGCGTCTTGAAGGATGACTTCGGCGGAACTGGGCGTGCCCAGTTGGGCCGGCGCGCTCGGGTTGAAAAGATTGACCTGGAACTCCACATACCCCGTCACCGCGGGATCGTGCAACACTCCGACGACCAGGCTCTGGACGACATCGCCCGGGTTGAAAGTGACGGTGCCGTTGGTGACGCCGACGTAGTTGACACCGGCCAGGGCCGTAATGTTGGTGGTGCTGTATTGGACGGTCGTCACGCCGTTGGTGCCGTTCTGCCGGTACAACGTCAGCGAGACATTGCCCGAGGTCTCCGGCACCGGTCCGTAGATCGGCAAGCTGAACCAGATCCCCACGTTGTCATCGATGATCGTCACCGGCACGTTGGTGGGTCCAATCAGGGTGGCCCCGTTGCTAGCGTTGGACAGCAGCAATGAGAAGGTCTGGTTGCCCAGGAACTGGTTGTTCTGAAGAATCTGCACGGGGAAAACCTTGCTGGTGTCCTGAGGGTCGAAGGTTAACGAGCCGTTGGTGGCGACGTACTCCAATCCCGCTACCGCGCTGCCGGGCAGCGTGCTGAAATCCACCGTAATCTTACCCGTCTGGCCGTTCGTGCGGAGGATGGTGACGTAGAGGAACCCGTCGCCTTCCCCGACGACGTAATTGGTTTGGCTGAACATCAACTGTCCCGGAGAGCTGTTCGTGGTCTGGATCGTCAGCGTCGCCGCGGATGGGATGGTCAACAGCGTATTGAGCGTATTGGATAACTGCATCGTGACCGTGGCATCGCTGGTCGCCAGCGGGTTGTTGAGAATCGGGATTTTGACTTCCAAATCGGTCACGCCGGGCTGGAAGATCAGGGTGTTGCTGACGGTCGTGTAATCGGTCCCCGCCACCGCGGTGCCATTGGTCGTGGTGAAGAACTCCACCGAGGCGCTGCCGCGCGTGCTGCCCTGGCGGAGCACATCGACAAAATACGCGCCGCTCGGAACGTTCTGCTGCACGGAGTATGAATCCTTTGAAAAGCTCACCGTGCTATCGTCGTTCAGGATCGTCAGGTACGCGAAGGCTTGCTCGCCCAAGCCGGACGGCGGCGACGGATTGGACAGGTAATTGCTGACGATCAGGTCCGGAGTGATCTTAAAATCATCAATCACCGGGACGACGACCGACCGGAAGGTCTCACCGACCGGGAAGGACAAGGTGGTTTGGACATTGGAAAAGTTGACCCCGGGCACCGCGGTGAGACCCACCGTGGTAAAATCCACGGTCATATTCCCCGCCGTTCCCCCTTGGCGGCTCACGCTGAGCACTGCGTTGGTCGCATTCTCGTCCACCTGGAAGTTAGCAGAGGTGAACTGGAACACTCCCGAGCCAGCGATCGACCCGCCGTAAAGTCGGGCCAGATGCGGCCGCGACAGGCCGTCAAAGGAAGTGAAACCGCCGCCGATCACCATCATCCCATCCGGTTGAAGGGCGACGGTGTCGATGTAACCATCGGCGCCCAGGCCGAAGTTGATTGCCGGATCGACCGTGCCATCCGGAAGCAGCCGGGTGATGCGATTGCGCGAGACTCCATTGACATGAGTGAACAGCCCCACCAGCACGATGCGCGTGTCGGGCTGCACGACGATCGCTTCAACCGTATCGTCGGCGCCGGGCCCCACATTAAAGGAGGTATCCACCTGCCCGTTGATGTTCAACCGGGCAATGTGGTTGAGGGGGTAACCGTTGAAACTGGTAAAGGAGCCGCCCACCAGCACATTGCCGTCGAGCTGGATGGCCAGCGCCCGCACCGCGTTGGTAGCCCCCGAGGCAGGGTCAAAACCCGTGTCCAGCGTGCCATCCGGGTTGAGCCGGGCGATACCGTTGCGCACAACTCCGTCAACCGCGGTAAAACTCCCGCCGATGAGGATTTTGCCGCCCTGGATCGTGTTCGTGGGATATGCGGCAATGGCATAGACGGTGCCGTTGATGCTCAGATTGGGGTCGAAGGTGCTGTCCAGTACGCCGGCGTTGTTAAGGCGGGCCAGGCCGGGATGGCTGGAACCGTTCATGTTCAGGAAGCTGCCGCCAATGAGCAGCCGGCGATCGGGCATAAAGGTCTCCGCCAGCGCAAAAACGGTGCTGTCGCCGCCGCCGCCGGCATTGAAGGAGGAGTCCAGCGAGCCATCGGACATCAACCGGACCAGACCATTGCGGTTCAGGCTGTCCATCTGGGTGAAGGGGCCAGCCGCCAAAATGCGGCCATCGCTTTGCACCAATAGCGTCTGGACCGGAGCGTTGGCGCCGGCGAGTCCGTTGAGGAAGGTGGTGTCGATCGAACCGTCGGCATTCAGCCGCGCGATGTTGTTGCGTGGAAAGTTGTTCACGATGCTGAATGCGCCCGCGGCAACAATTTGGCCGTTGGTCTGGAGCCCGACGCTATAGACGTCGCCGTTGAAATCCGGATTGGGCGCGTCGGGCGAGCCCGCCGGATAAATGAATCGTTCCGCATCCACAATATAGACCCGGGCGCTGCTTTGATATCCCAGCATCCCCGGCGGGGTCGTGGCGGACAGATTGACGGTGAAATAAAAGTCGGCGGGGGGCGCGTCCGTCACCCCGTCGTCCAGGATCGTCACGTTGAAGGTCTGGGCCACTTGGCCCGGACCGAAAGTCAGCGTGTTGGTGATGCCGACGTAATTCGGCAAGGGACCCGAGGAGACCGCCACCGGCCCGTCCGCGGTCGCGAAGTTCACGGTCAAAGTTTGAGCCGAGCCGCCCGTGCGAATGACGGGAATGGTGATATATCCGCCCTTTTCATACACTTGGTAGCTGGGGGCGCTGAACTGCAAGCTGCCGTAAGAATTGTCGTCGATGATCGTCACGGTTGCGGCGGTCGGTGTGCCGGACAGGACAGAAGGCGCGTTGGTCGTATCAACGATCGCATTGGTCAGGTAGGCGCCGAAAGTCGTGGTGGGGCCGACCAAGCCGTTGTTGATCAGCGGGACAACGACATACCGGGGCGAGAAGTCCAGGCTGTTCCACACCAGCGTGTTGGTCACGCCGGTGTAATTCACCCCGCTGATGGCCGTGCCGTTCGTCGTGATGCATTGCACCGTCAGGGTCCCCTTGTCCGCGCCGACCCGGTTAACCGTCAGGACTACGGCGCCGGCGGTTTCGTTCGTGACGTAGGAGGCGGAGGAGAAGGTGACGGAGCCGGGACTGAGGTCGTTATCAATGATGTTGAGCGTGGCGGAGGAGAGACCGAGAGAAGCGTTCTCGACGTCGGTTAGCCGGAGACCGACCGTGAGGCCGTTAGGCTCGCTGACTCCATCGTCGAGGACCCGGATGCTCCGGTTGGTCCAACTGGTAACGGTGGGATCGAATGTAATCGTCGTGCTATAGGCAATGTAATTGGAGCCGGCATGACCCGTCCCATCGACGGTGGAAAGCTTGACATAGGCGTAACCGGACGAGCCATTGGTGCGCGTAAGAATAATGGTCGCGTTCGTGCCGCTTTCGTTCACGTAAAAGTTGGCGGAAGCGAAGCCGATGACGCCAGGATTCTTGGTGTCGTCCACAATCGTAAGCGGGGCAAGGGAAACGCCCAGGGCGTTGCCCAGCGGGATGTTTTCGCCGCCCAGGAAAAACTGGTCGGCGCCGCTGGGATTGGCCATTTGGACCCGGGTGTCAGTGTTGCCGGGCGCGCCGCTGTTCAAGATGGTGAGGGTCAGGTCGCCGGGCGGATAGGGGAACCACATGTGGCCATAAATGTCCGTGGGGATGTCGTTGGTGCCGAAAAACCCATCGCTGTGCGCACGGGTGATAGCATTAGGGTAGGTAGAATAAAAGGGACGAAGCGCGCCATCTGTCCACCACGAGCCGAGGTAAAGGGGCGGCGTGTTGTTATAGACGTAGTCAATGCCGCTTTGGGCCAGGCCGGGCTGCAAGGCAAAATTCGCGGCGGAGTACCCGAGCGTGCCGTTGGTGCGGATGACATCCACATAAAGCGCAAGCTGACTCCGGTTCACCGAGTAGGTGTTGTAAAGCAGGCCGAGGTTGCCCGGTCCCGGCGTGGACCCGCCGATCAGCCGGGCGAAGTTGCTGCGGTTGCGCACCCCATCGCGGGCTTTGGGTTCCGTCCAGATGTTGTTGGTGTCGATTATGGACGAGGGATAATCGTCATCAAACCGGATGGTGGCATCGGCCTGGCCGCCGCCGACTTGGCTGAAACCGCCGCCGATAACGACGTTGCCATCAGGCAGAACCTGCGAGCTATTAACAAAGGGCCGGGGCTCCGGGTTGGGGTCCGCAATGTTTGAATTGGTCCATTGCCGGTCGTAGTACCTGCGGTGGAGGCCGGCAAACTGGTTGTAGGCGGTGTCGAGGAAGGTGGTATCCACCGTGCCGTCGGCATAAAGCCGGGTAAAGCCAAGGCGGTGGGTGCCGTTGAACGAAGTGAAGAGGCCGCCCACATACATGGTGCCATCCGGCTGGGCGCTGATATTCTTGACGGTGTCATCGGCTCCCGTCCCCGAATTGAACGTGTTATCCACGGTGCCGTCGCTGTTGAGCCGGGCGATGCGGGTGCGCTGGGCGATGCCCACGTTCTGAAACTCCCCGCCCAGCACGATCTGCGTGCCACCCTGAACCGCCACCGTGTAAACGATGCCGTCCACGCCGAATCCGAGATTGGCATTGAAGCTGGTATCAGCGCTGCCGTCGGCGTTGAGCCGGGCCAGGCCGCTCAGACTCTGGCTGCCGAGGTTGGCGAACTGCCCGCCGATAACCACTTTGCCATCCGGTTGGAGGGCCAGGCACCAGACGGTGTCATCGGGGGCATTGGCGCTCGGATCGAAGCTTAGGTCCAGCGAGCCGTCCGCATTATACCGGGCGATATGAGCGCGCGGGACCTCGCCGATATTCAGGAAGTCGCCGGCGATAACGACCTGGTTGCTGGTCCCGACCGCCAGCGCCCAAACGGGGCCATCCGGGTCCCGCGACGGAGCGAAGGTCGGATTGAGCAAGCCGTTGTTGGTGAGGCAGGCGATGTACGGGCGGGGCGCGCCGTTGTACTGCAGGAAGGTGCCGCCGATCATCATGTTTCCGCTGCCATCGGGCAACAGCGCCAAAGAACTGATCCAGCCGCCGTTGGCCCCGGTGCCCGGGTCGAAACTCGGGTCAATGGGGCCGCTGGGCGTGGCGCGGGCGATGCAACTGCGCGCCTTGCCGTTGTAACTGGTGAACTGGCCCGCCACGATCGCCTTGTCATCGGGCTGCACGGCCAGCGCCGAAACCGTGCCGTCCGTCCCCGGGTAGTGCTGGTTCGATGGAACCGTCTGCACCGCCGGTTTCATGTCCTGGCCGAAGTCGGTGTTGTAGAACTCATCCACCGAGCCGGCCGGCGGGTACTGGTCGTCAAACAGGATCGTGACATGGCACTCACTGTTCTCACCCACGGAATAGTTGACGCCATCAACGGTTTGGTAAAGGGTAACATCGAAGTCCTTGTTGAACTTGGTAAGCTGATCGTTGTTGACCGTGAAGGTGATTACGCCGTACCCGACATTTCCGATGGTGACCGTGCCGTCTGGCGGGAAATCCCCTTGAAACGTGAAATCATAGTTGGTAAAGACATCCAGGTTCGTCCCGCCCCAGGGAAATATCCAGGGGCAAACGTTGTTGGTGTTGGGTATGGCATACTCGGAGCCGGGGTTGAGCGGAAAGAAATTGTTCCATTCCTGTGGGTCAATGCTGTCGGCGAGCATCCCGTTGACGCGGTAGTGGATGGTTTCACTCCGAGTGGCCGCCTGCACACGCTGATGGGTGCGCAAGACGCCAAGGTGGACTGTTGTCCAGTAATTGTTGACATCCCTGGGCACACGATAGTTCCTTTTCCCAAAGTTATAAACGTCGTGGCTCGGAGCGGTGTTGGGGGGCGTCCCGGTCCAATTCTCATCCGGATCCGACCCAAGACCCGCCATGCTCAGGATGCAGACCGTGGCGGTGGCGAACGGCGTGTCGAGCCGGGGCGGAGACACGTTCGTCGTTTCGAACGTGTCGAGGCGCGCGTTGGTGAGGACGACTGAAAACTCGTGATCGATCCAGTTCGTATTCCACAGGTCCGGCGTGCCGTTCGGGTTGTTGGTGGTGGTGGGGTAACTGCCCGGAGAGATGATCGGAATGACGATGGTCTTGCTCATCTCGAAATCGTCGAAGGTCAGCGTGCCGGAGACCGGCGTGTAATGAACCCCCGCCACCGCGGGTGCCAGACCAAGCATGATCGCGTTGGTATTGGTTATGTCGGCGGTCGTGTAATCCACCAGCACCCGCCCGCTCGAACCCGCGACTCGAGTCACCGTCACCAGCAGCCCTTGCGGGTCGTACTCGTAGTACGTATCATGCATGCTTTCACCGCCGTCGTAGCTCAGCCCTTGTAAACTTTCCCATTCGGTGCACTGGTAGAGCGGCGGCGGCATTCCCAAACCGTCGTTGAACTCCCAGCCGATGATATCGACCTCCTCGCTCGCAAAGCGAAAGGCACCCGAGGGACGAAACGCCCAGTTGAGCACGATTGGGCCTACGGCCACTTGTGAGAGCCAGCTAAAAGTCGCCCCTGCCCCCGTTTCTGACAACCCCTTGCCCGCCATGCTGTCCACGGCGATGTAATAGGTGGTGCCCGCCGTGGCATTGAAACGCAGGATGCTCGGACCGTTGAATGGGAGCGGATAGCCGAATGTATAGGGGTTGCCTATTACCGTGGTTGGATCGGTCTGCGAGGTCTCAAGCTCCTGGACAAAGGGATAGTAATCGTCGTTGGCGGCCACCTGGATCAACTGGGAGATGCTCGGACCGATATAGACCGCCAGCACTGTGTCCAGGGTCGTCCCGTTCATATCGGCGCTGCCGAGGGTGTCGAAGGTGACTTCGCCGCTTTCGTTTGTCGGCGCCGTCCACGCGTACCAGAGCGGGTGCTGGGGCGGAACCCCCGCATTGCTGGGACCGCCTGGGTCCGGGATGACCCCGGTATTATTGTTGGTCACACTGCCCCACTGGCCGGTGATAACCTGCGCGCTGGCAAAATTGGTCTGGGCCCGGCCCGCGCTCGCAGCCAGGCTGACCCAGGCCAGCAGGCCGAGGCACAGAACTGCCCGGCGGCCCGGGGGGGGCCTATTCATTTGTAATCTTCGCATAACTGCACAATAAGTTCAAAGGTCCACTGCATTCACTACGGACGCCCTGCCCGCGGCCACCGTTCACCCCAACCCAAATTTAACCGAGCCCGCCGTCTAAGGCGACTGCACCCCCACGCGGTAATAAAGCGCGCCATTGGTACTGATCGGGTACGTCACATTCGCCCGGCCGCCGATCGTTGCATCCGACAAGAAATTGGTTACGAGCTGCCAGTTGGTACCGGGCTGCAGCAGCGACGATGAGGAATAGAGATAGTTGCTGGCCAGCGGGAGGGTGTCCCAGGAGAGCACCACCGACCGCGCCGGGTGGTTGGTGAACCCCACCGTCAACACGAGGGTCGAAGGCGTCAGGGCCGGCACCGGGTCCGGTTTCAAAATGATCGGGCCGGGGCCGGAGCAATTGGCGGCGTTGAAGCCGTCCGTTGGCGGATAAGGTTGGCCGTTGGAATTGATGTCGCAGCTATACACCAAGGCCCGGTTCAATTGGTGGACCGAGCCGTCGGTATAAACAACGTTGGTGGAAGAGAAGAAACCGGTATTGTAATTGCTGACCCAGCGGAAGCGCCCGCCGTTGGTGTCGGCCACGCCGTAACAGCCGTTGAGCAGTTCGGCAATCGAGTTGCTATTAACAATGGCATCCCCGTAATAGATCGTAAAGTTCGTGGCCAGATTTACGCCGACGAAATCGAGGGTTCCCGGCAGGCTGCCGCTGACAAAGTTGACAGTCGCGTCTTGGAATTCGAGCAGATCCACATAGAGCGCGTTGGTGAGGCCGGCGCGCAGGAAGGTGAACTGGCTGGTGTTAGTCTTGCCATCAAGGATCAGCCGGCCCAGCGCCGCGTTGTTGACAAACCCGCCCGGCTGGCACCCGTAATCCCTGCCCGCCCATTGATTGATCGTATTGACACTGGGAGCGGCAGTGTTGGTGATCGTGGTGGCCAGCAGGCTGGCCTGGGGCGGCAGGATTGGCAGATTCATGCCGTTGCCGGCATTCCAGATGTTCTTGTTGGTGATCGTCTCCACACTGTTGGTCAGGCTGCCGTCGTCGAGGTAATTGGTGACGGAAAGCGTGAGCGCAGCGCCGGCCTGCAGCACGTGATTGCTGACCAGCAGGCTGCCGCCTTGAATCGTGATCGCGCCCGGCGTGCCGGGAGCCAGAAAAGCGCCATTGGTGAGGATGGCAGTCTGGGCCTGCAGCAACTGGATGGCGCCGCCGGTGGCCAAGAACACGCCGCCGTTCTGGAAATAGGCGGTGAAGATGGAACAGCCGAAGTTGGTGACGACGCCGGCGTTGACGAAAGCGGCGTAAGGGTTGGTGGAATTGGCCGGGCTGGAGTAGGGGGAAGTCTGTGATCCGCCGAACACCGCGAAGTTTGCGCACTCGATGACGCCGTAATTGGTCAGGTACTGCAACCGCGGTGTCGCGGCCGGCCACAGGATAGCGGGGTTGAGGTAATTGAGGATGCCGACGGGGGTGGGCGCGCCCGGCGCGTTGGTGGTCAGGGTCAGCCGGCGCGTGTCGATCAGGAGGTTGGAGGTGACGTTAAAGACATCGCTGATGAGGATGCTGTCGTCGTGCGTGGCGCCATTGGTGGCCCAGAGATTGAGGGTTTGAATCATCAACGGGGAGGAAGGCGCGTACTGGGCATCGACGAACAGCACGTGGAAGCGGTTGGTCACCCCGGCCACCATGTTGGTCCAGCGCGCGCTGAACAGGTCACAGATGCCGATCGGGCGGGGCAAGGAGGGCACCAACACGTTAGTGAGGTTGAGCAGGCCGTTGGTGCTGCGGAGGTAAACGTCGGCAAAGGGCGCGGCAATTTGCGCGCCGCTGCTGCCGGCAAAGTGGTTGGTGGCTTTCAAGAGGATATAGCTCACACTGCTGATTTGCGCGAGGGGCAGCGTCAGGTACTTGTCCGCCGTCACCTCGATGCGTCCAGGCTCGTTGGTCACGTTTTGCCCCGCCGTGTCGGCCAGGATGACCGAGCCGGGCTGGAACAGGGCTTGATAGGCGCTATATTGATTGGTGACGGTCCCACCGACATCGAATGTGCCCGGCGGGATGGTCGTCCGCGTCGTCGGCGTCCCCAAGTCGAGCAGACCGCCCTCGTAGAATGTGTAATTGTCGGGGATAAAGGTCGGGCGATTGTACCCGGCACCGGCGTAACCATCGATGTCAAGCAGGAAGAACGGATCATACAGGAAGGAGTCCTCGATATAGAGATAGTTGGTCGTGATTCCCTGGTAGTTGGTGATCACCGCGGAAAACTCCACCCAATCTGGATCCATCGCATAGGGATAGTAGGATTGGAGATAGACATTGGCCGTTATCAGCGGGTTGGTGTTGCTCAGGAACACGGCGCGGACCGTGCGGTTGGAGCCGGTGAAATCGGTCACATCCAACAGGTAAATATTCGTGAAGCTGACCCCCCCCAACTGTTGGAAAAAGTTAACGGTGGAATCGCGGTTGGTGACAATATGGTACTGAGTGAAAGGCGGAGTCGCGTCGTAGTAAGCGTCCGGGTTTATACCGGTGGGATAAAGATTCGTCCACGGGCGGCCCAAACCCCAGTACCCATCGAAAAAGCCGCCATTGAAGAAGATGAGGCCGTTGGCGCTATTGAAACCGAAATTCTCCATCGCCAGGGTCCCGCGGGTCAGATCGATGTTTTCCGCCCTTAGGCTCAGCAGACCGTCGTAGCCCATGTTGATAGTGCCGGGATTATAAATATTGGTGGCGTTGACGGTGCATGTGACGCCGCCCGTCCCGGAAACGTCCTCAATGATGTATACGTTGGTCCCGCAGTCAATCGTGCCGTTGTTGTACAAGGTAGAGGCCCACTGCGACTGGCCGGACCCCGACGGGAAGGTTTCCAGGTCGAACCCGGCGTTGCAACTCATCACCGCCCCATAACCGTTGGTGTAGTACAGCGTATCTGAGGTCTCAAAGGGCGGCGTCGTGCTCGTGGTGGAGAACGCGGGCGTCTGGTCCTCATTGGTGTAGTTGATGACGAACAGGCCGTAGTTGACAAAGTTGGTCGTGTCAATCGTCGGCGGGATGTCCGGGGGACAAATGACCGCGCCATCATTCTCGTAAGAGGGCTGGCTGAAGGCCGCGGGCGCCAGCGCCAGCGCCATCAGGCCACAAAGTAACTTCTGCTTCATATATCATTTGGCCGGTCCGCATCGGCCGGCTCAGGCTTGTTCACGGGGTTGACGGGGTTGCCCAGACGTTGATTATATAGCTTTGCTGGGCGACACGGCCCACGGCATCCGTCGCTTGAATCACAAAGTTATATTGAACGACAGTATTATAAGGGCCGACCTGGACGGGAGTGCCGGAAATCAGCCCGGTGCTGGAGACAATCAGGTTGGGCGGCAGCGGCCCCGGCGACGTCGGCGACAGCGCCCACGTGAAGGGGGCCTGCCAGTTGGGCGTGGCGGCGGTCGTCTGCAATTGGACGCTGTAAGCCATGTCGTTCGTGCCGTCCGGCAAATAAGGCGGAGAAATCTGGATCAATGCCTGGTTCTCCAGGTCCGCGATGCTGGTCCCGTCCGGGTAGATGACGGGGTTATTGGTCGTCGCGTCGTAAGAGGCCCAGGTGAAAGACAGCAGCGACCCGGCCTGATCCACGAACAGCGGCCAGGTGCCGTTCAGAAAGAGCGGCCCGACCTTGTTAAACTGGAATTGGACCGGCCCGCGGATGTTGCCTGGCCCAAACAGATTGGGCTGCTCGCCGGTGAGGTCATAAGCCGGAGTGGTGCGAGCGACCGTCGAGATGGCGGGAAAACCGCCAGCGAGATCAGCGGCTGAAAACAGTATGTCGGGCTGGGTCACCACGCGCTGAATCGTCTGCGGGAAGAGGTGGTTATTGGTAACCGCCGTTAAGATGTAAGTATTGGTGACCGGGCTGTAAAACTGCCCCAGCAGAGAGTCAAAGTCCCGGCGAATAAAGGTGACCTTCTCGATCCCCTGGCGCAGCGCGATCGTGTTGGTCAGGCAGAGAATCGGGTTCATCAGAAAGACGTGATTGGTGAAGTAGTCGATGACGACCTGGGTGAAGAACTGGCTGTTGGTAGTGCCCGCGGGGGCGTTGGTCGCCGACAGCACGACATTCGTTTCCAAATTGACCAGCGTCGCTTGCAGCGCCGCAATGGCGACGCCGCACAGGTTGGTCGGCACAATGAAGTATTCCCCCGCCACCGCACTGGTCAGGTACGTAAAGGTCGAGGTGTTGGTTTTGGGCGCGGTCCCGACGGGGTCCCAAGGATAGTTCGTCGGGTAGGTCGTCGTCTGCACCGTCAGCCAGACCGGGCCGATTTGCGTCGTGATGTCCGGCACCGATACCACCACCCAGACGCCGTTAATGAATGCAAACGTCACCACATTGTTGAAGATCTCGTGATACCAGGTCTGGACCGTAAGCGTCAGGTTGGTCACAAACACCAGGTGCGGCGGCGTGCCGGACGGATCCCAAGTGTAATTCGTGTAATACGCCGTGATGTTGGTGACCCAAATGTTCGTGAAGATCGGGGTCGTGGATGCGATGCTCAGGTTTGGATACAAGGCCAGCAGGGCCGCCGGATCGTTGGTCAGCGCCTGCGAAGCCAGCGTCGTCAGGTTCGACGTGAACAGCAGTTCGACGGTGTTCGTGTCGGTCACGAAGGTAACCGTGTTGGTCCCCGCGCCCTCGATATTCATGTTGTTGGTCGCGTAGAGGTAGCGCAGCCCGCCAATGTCGTCCCGGGTCAGGCCGGTGTGGAACCAGCCATAGAAGGTCAAGTCGGGCAGCGTGATCTTGGGCGTCGCCAACGCGCCGTAGGTCGGCTGGTCCGGGTCCACGAAGAACTCGACCGCATCGTCAACATCAGGACCCGGAGGGCAAGACGTCTCGATTGTGTAGGTGAACAAGGTGCCATTGACATATTCCGAGGGCGCCAGGGTGACCGGGTCGAAGTTGCGCTGGATGACCCCGAAATCGTACTCGGGGCAAGGATTGCCCGGCGGAATAATGCGGGCGCGGATACACCAGGTCCAGCGCTGCGGATCAATCAGCCCGAGCCGCTCGATGACCAACTCCATAACGGCGGACTTCAGATCGAAGAGATGCAAGGCTTGAGCGGTGTAATTGAGGCGGCGCTCCTCGAGCGGAACCTCGAGCAGGTCCGGGCTATACGAGGACACATTGGTCAGGTTGTTGAAGACGGCCATCGCCGCGTCCACCGCCGCCACGCCATTGGAGCCAAAATAGTCCAGAAAACTCTGGTCGCAGGCATAATACAACACCGGGTTGTTCCAGCGGAATTCCTCCCCCAGGTTATGGGGATAAAAGGCGAAGTCGGGGCCCCATATATTCCAAGCTTCGACTGGACTAATCACCACAAAGGTAAATTTCTCGTACCCAATGATAGTGGTTTGCCACGTCTCCTGCGGGCCGAGCATGGAGAAGGCGGAAGCCGACAACGGAGCGGCGGCCAGGCTGAGCCAGACCATCCAGCAACTACAACGATTAAGAAAACGCGACATATAAATCCTCCTTCTAGCGCACGCGCAGTACCCGGTAAAAGCTGGCCGGACTGCCGCCCACATACATGGAGTCAACCGTTCCCGGGGCAAACCGCATCCCGCCCAGGTTGGTCCAGCCGTTCAGACTCGTCGAAATCTGCACCTGATAGATGAGGCCCGGCTGGGTGTTCCAGTTCAGGAAAAGGCCCTGGATGGTGGGTTGGAGCCGAATGCGCAGGGCGCTGGCTGCGTTGGTCGGGCAGGTGCCGGCGAGAAAGTCGTAGAGGTTCGACACGCCGGACCCGTCACTGTCCGCATAGGGCGACGGCCAGTTCCAGACATCAGTGCCGAAATAATAAGTCATCCAGTCGTAAGGAATTCCACCCCAGGTGAGCGTGTCGTAAGTAGTGTTAGTGGTGGCGCCGGAGAGCGGCGAGGTGCGGCCAGTGCTCAGCACATAGTCCAACTGGAAAAAGTGGGTGGAGCTCGGAGCGAGGTTGGTCATCGTCCACCAGGTGTTGGTAACCGCGACGGCGGTCGGGGTCGCAGCCCCATCCGCATAAACCTCGTAATCCGCCACGTTCAAGCCTGCCACCGCGGGCCAACTCACGGTCAGCGCGTTCGAACTGAGCACCGTTACAAACGGCGGGCCGGGCGCGACGAGCGGCTCGAGGGTCGAAGCGTAACGCTGGGCGAAGAGGTCGAAGCCGTAGGCCAAGCCGGTGAAACTGGCCCAGGCCACCAGGAACCGCGCTTGACCATCCGCGGCGACCGCGGGATGGATCTGCGGGCCGATTGTCGTCGTATTGACGAGGAACTCGTCGCCCTCGGGTGTGACCTTGCTGCTCAAGAACCGGCCGACCACACCTTCGCTCGAGCCGTTCTGACCCAGGCTGGTCCAGACCGCCAGAACGTCCGAGCCGAGCGACGCCAGTTTCGGAGCATACTGGTCCCCGAAGAGGTACTGGTTGAGGCGCACCACCGGGCCGGCGGCCACCCCCGTGTTCAAGAAGGCGCACGCATAGACGTCCCAACTGTTCGTCATGAGACTGGTCAGGTCTTTCTCGGACCAGGCAATCATAAACCCGCCATTGGGGGAGGCCGCGACGCTCGGATTGGCGCACACGTTGGTGGAGGTGTTGACCGGTATCTCATTCGCGGAGGACGAGCCGTCCGCGTTAAAAATCCGGGCATAAATGTCCACGCTGTTAAGGAAGCGCTCCTGCTCGGAAATCCAGGCGACGACGAACCGGCCATCACTCAATCCGGCAATGGCGGGTGTGCGCTGATTGTAGCTCGTGTACTGGTTCACGAGAAACTCGCCGCCGACCTTCTGGCCCGTCGGCGAGAGCACCTGCCCATACACATCCTGCAAGCTGCTGGCGCTGACCTCGTTGAAGCTGCCCCAGACCACCACGACGTTGCCATTGGCCAGCACCGCCACCGCCGGGTTTACCTGGAAGTTGTTCGTGAAGGTATTGACCAGCACGTCGCTGGCGGGGGTGACCCAGGTTCCGCTCGCCGAGAGGAAGCGGGCGTAAATGTGCTGGTAGCTGCGCTGCCCCCCCTGCCACACGAACACCGCGCCGCCGCTGTTCAGCAAAGCCACCTGCGGGAGTTCCTGATCGCCCGCACCGATGAAGTTGACGCGGAAAGAGGAAAAGGTCCCGGAAAGGGTGCTGTCCAACTGCCGCGCGCTGATCCCCAGCCCGTCGCCATCCGTCAGGTTGTCTTCCCAGACCAGATACCCGCCGGCGCTGTTGATCGCCAGATACGGGCGGGTCTGGTCTCCCGGCAACGAGCCGGCGATGGCATATTCGACGCCGTTGGTGAGGTAGTTGTTGGTTTGGCCAAAAACGACGGCGGGAGCGGCAACAGCCAGGCACCCGCAGACCAACGCGTTACGGGCGAACAGTGACAAAGACATACATTCAGGCATCTACAAACATTTACAGCAGTTTACACCATTAAACAGAGTTGAGCACGCCGACATGCCCTCTCTTTCCATTTTTCATTTGCCCTCAGATTAGCATTGCTGGAGCCGGAGCACACACTAGAGAATTGCTTGCTCATCTTTTTCTGACCGCAAAGAGTGAAACTGTCCCAAAACATCAGTTCTTTTCCGCCCCCGCCAGCGCCGGCGGTTGCATGGGAATGCCGCTCTGCGCAAACGGCATTTCGTCCTCCGAATGCAGCCGGTTGCCCGCCGGGTCGATGAGCAGGGGCGTGACAAAGATGAGCAGGTTCGCCTTCGCGGTAGTCTTGGATTCGCTGCGGAACAACCGGCCCAACAGCGGCAGGTCGCCAAGAAAAGGCACCTCGTCCTTAATCGTTTGCACATTCTCGGAAAGCAGGCCCCCCAAAACAACCGTCTGGCCGTCCCACACATTGACCGTCGAAACCACCTGCCGCACCGTGAAATGCGGCAGAACGGTGGGGATTTCGAGGATGCCGCCTGGAAATGATGAGCCGAAGGTCTGCAACCCCGAATTGTTCACTGCATTGGGGTTGTCGTAGCCCGAAAACGCGGTCACGGTCGGTATCAAAGTCAGGTTGATGGTAAAGCCATCCGACAGCACGATGGGAATCACGTCCAGCGTCGGCCCCAGTTCCATCTGCTCAGGGAGAGGATACACAAAGACAGCGCTCGGGGCTTGATTCACCGTGGTGCCAACCGCCCCGCCGGTAGTCCCGCCCACGCCCGTTGACTGGCTGAAACTATAGGCGGTGATGATGCTTTCGATGTCGGTGGCCTTCATCTGCGCCTGCCGGCCGCTGGTGGTAGTGACCTCAGGCTGAGCTAGAAGTTCGGCCCCGCTCCGCTGTTGCAAGGCTTGAATGGCCACGCGAAACTGCGGGTCGGTCAGAATGCCCGTCAGCGTGAAAAGCGTCGGGGTGGTCCCATTGCGCAAGCCGGAGGTCAAAAGCTGATCGGTACTGCTGGGCGCGATCGTGGTGGGGGTGGCGGCGTAGGGATTGCCGGGAAAAACGCCTATCGGATTGGCAATGGTAGGCGCGCCGTTAAAGGACGGGGCGGTGCCGGCTTGCCCGCCAATCGCGCCGCCGTTCATCGTCACGTTGCCCAAATACCAATCGAAACCCAGGGCTTTGCTATCGGTCTGGGAAATCTCCACGAACTTGGCCTTGATGTTGACCTGGGGCGGCACAACGTTGAGGACTTGAATCGCCGCCTCGATAATGTCCAGGTCCTGCATGGTGGCACGGACCACCAGCATTCCTTGACGATCATTAAAAAAGAGGGCCTTCCCCGGGTTTCTTAGCGGATCGAGGTCCACCCCCAGGGTCTCGAAGTAGCGTATGGCTGCCAGCGAGACATCTACCATGTTATTGGTCTTGGTAAGGAAGTTCAGGCCGCCGAGGCCGCCAGGGGTAGCACCACCTTGTTGTTGCCCCCCGCCCTGCCGGCCGCCTTGCGCGGCCCCCCCCGCGACTGAAACGCGGGCAATAATCGCGCCGCTCACTGTGTTCTGGCTCTGCCCGCCGGTCTGACCGCCTCCTCCCGAGCTGCCACCAAGGCTGCCGCCTGTGTTTTGACCGACGTTCATGGATTCGCCGAAGATGAACGAGCCTACCATTTGCAGGCCCTGGTAGAAGGTGTTGGCATCAACCTTGAACGTGCGCACGTAGAGGGGAACCGTCTCGCGTCCTCTCAAGGAAAACACAATCGCGTAATCCTCGATGGAATACTTGATGGGGCGGTCGGCCACTTTCACGATCGCATCCAGCACGTCCGCCAGCCGAATATCGGTCAGCGCCGGAGCGATTTTGATGCCAATGGCGCTCAT
>JBEKJO010000017.1:0-57346 GCA_050011195.1 Verrucomicrobiota bacterium
TCCCGGTATCGCGTCAGGCCCCCTTCGCTCCCGATCCACAGCGCCCCATCCAGGCCCTCCAGCAGACACCGAATCTGGTTGCTCAACAAGCCGTCCGCCTCACAGAAACGCGTGAACTTCCCCTCCTTCAACCGCCCCAAACCATACCCTTCGCAACCAATCCACAGGCTCCCGTCCCGGCCCGCGCACAGCGCCGTGATCCACCCATGACTCAGTTCCGGCGGCGCGTTCTCGCCCGGCGCCGCAAAGCGCACGCCATCGAACCGCGCCAATCCCTCGTGCGTGCCCACCCACAGATACCCCTCCCGGCTCTGCGTGATCGCATAGACCGAATTCTGCGGCAGCCCGTCATCCGTTTGCCAGGCGCGCACCCCATACGGCGTGATCCCGTTGGTCGCAGCCACCGCCGAACAGCCCGCCAGTCCGAACCACGCCGCCCAAGTGCCCAACAGTGCCCCGCGCCGCAGTCTGGCGCCCCGGTCTTGCCGACGGCTCAACTGGCGCAATTCAAGAGAATAATCATGGCCCGCTTGGTTCATGCAGCGTGGAACCCAGCCTAACACCAAACCCGCCAGCGCGTAAAACCAAATCGCGCCGGCCATGCTTGCCGGGGCGGACTCAGGAATCCACGAAATCGTAGCCGCCGACGGCAGCCGGCGCACTTTTCCTCGGTAAGAGAGATCAGCGCCGACTATCGTCCGCGGCTACGGTTTGCTTGAATCCAGCCTGGCCGATCGGGCAAACACCAGTTTCCACTCGTAAACGTCCAACCGCCTATTTACCCTTCTGCCTGGTCTTGAAATCACCTGTGGACCTTCGCTCGCGAAAGAATCGGCAGACTGCTCTCGTGTGTCTGCTGCTGACAGCGGTCACGCTGGCCGCTTACTGGCCGCTTCGCCTCAACGACTTTGTCAACTACGACGACGGGGAGTACATCACCGGCAATCCGCATCTCCAGCACGGCCTGACCTGGTCGGGTGTAGCCTGGGCATACCGGACCGGCTATGCCGCCAACTGGCACCCCTTGACCTGGCTTTCGCACATGCTGGATGTCCAACTGTTCGGCCTGCATCCCGCTGGCCACCACCTCACCAACGTTCTCTTCCATAGCGCCAACACAATGCTCCTCTTCTTGCTTCTTGCCCGCACCACCGGGGCAACCTGGCGCAGCGCCTTCGTCGCCGCCCTCTTTGCCCTGCATCCGCTTCACGTCGAATCGGTCGCCTGGGCGTCCGAACGCAAGGACCTCCTGAGCGCCTTCTTCGGGCTGCTTTGCCTCTTGGCGTACGCGCGTTATGTGGAGCAGTCCAAGGTCGAGGGAAGCGCGGCCACGCAACACGCAACACGCAACACGCAACACGTTTCACTCTTCTACTTCCTGTCGCTGTTCCTCTTCGCCCTCGCCCTGATGAGCAAGCCGATGCTCGTCACGCTGCCCTTCGTCCTGCTCCTCCTCGATTACTGGCCGCTGCGCCGCCTTTCATTTCCAACTCTCCAACCCTCCAACCCTCCACCGCTCCGTTTGCTTCTGGAAAAACTGCCCTTCTTCCTCCTCTCCGCTCTTTCCAGCCTCACCACCTGCATCGTCCAACACGGGGCGATGTCCTTTTATCGCGGCCTTCCTTTCTCGCTGCGCGCGGCCAACGCCCTCGTCTCCTGCGTGCGCTATCTGGGCAAAACCTTCTGGCCGCGGTATCTCGCCGTCTTTTATCCGCATCCCGAACATTATTCCCTATGGGAGACGACCGGCGCCGCGGTGCTGCTGGCCCTGCTCACCGGCCTGGCCCTGTCGTGCTGGCGGCGGCGGCCCTACGTCGCGGTGGGTTGGTTCTGGTTCCTC
This sequence comes from Verrucomicrobiota bacterium, assembly GCA_050011195.1. Taxonomy (GTDB): domain Bacteria; phylum Verrucomicrobiota; class Verrucomicrobiia; order Limisphaerales; family UBA8199; genus PALSA-1440. The sequence goes on from JBEKJO010000017.1 coordinate 1,841, forward strand.
GGAATGCTCGTGCCGGTGCTCGGTCTGGTGCAGGTCGGCATGCAATCTATGGCCGACCGCTATACCTACCTGCCCCTGGTCGGAATCTTTATCATGCTGGCTTGGTCGGCGGTTGACGCGGTGGCCGCGGTGCAACTCCTTCGTTGGCCCGCGACCGTCGCCGGCGTGGGCCTCTTGGCCGCTTGCTTCGCCGCCACCCGCTCGCAAGTCTTTGTCTGGCGGAACACCGAAACCCTCTTCACCCACGCCGCCGCCGCCACGCCCGACAACTGGGTCGCCCACAGCAATCTCGCCGTTGATGGCCTCATGCTCTATTTGCAAACCGAGCACAGCAGCCTCGAAAAACAGCTTGTCCAACTCGACGCCCCCCTCCCGGCGTCCGCCCAGGCCAGCCCCGACTCGCGCGAACGCCTCGCCCAAACGATTCGCCACTGCGAGGCTGCGCTTCAAATCCGGCCCCGGAACGTCACCGCCCGCGTCGCCCTGGGCAAGGCCCTGATGGAGTGCGGCCAACTCGACGACGCCTGCGCCCATCTCGAAATCGCCGTGCGCCTCAGCCCGACCAATGTGGTCGCTCGCCAGAACTTCGCTGAAGTCCTCCACCGCCAGGGCCGCGCTAAAGAAGCCATCGCCCAATACCAGGCCACACTCCAACTCGAACCCGACTGGGATTCCCTGCTCAACAACCTCGCCTGGCTCCTCGCCACTCATCCCAGCCCCGACGTTCGCGACGGAGCGCAAGCCGTCCGCCTGGCCCAACGCGCCTGCCAGCTCACCGCCAACACCAACCTTTGGTTCCTGCACACCCTCGCCGCTGCCTGCGCCGAAACCGGCGACTTCGCCCGCGCCCTCGCGGCGGCCGGGCAAGCCCGCTGCCTCGCCGCCGCCTCCGGCCAGAGCAATCTCATCGCCACCGCCGAGCAACGCCTCCAGCTTTACCGCTCGCACCAGCCTTATCGCGAGCGTTAGCCAGACCTCACATGAATGTGTGAAGTGACACTCCGCGCGTTCCCGGCTTAAATTAGGATTATGCGAAAACTTTGGCTGCGAAGCAGCAACTCGGCAGTTCCGGGTTTAACCCTCGCATATTGTTGCAAACGTTAATGACAAAAACCGGAGCCGGGCAGTTGCCACGGCCACAACCAATAGAATGAAGAAATGAAAACATTAGTATCCCCACCCAGAACATCAGCCTGGAAAAAGCTCTCCGCAGCTCTTCTCCTCGCTGCTTTCGGCGCGACCTGCGCATTGGCAGATGTCGTTTATGTGACCTCCTTGCCCCAAAACTGCACGACCACCTCAGCCTGCGGCGCGGTGCAAACCGACGGCACGTACACTGAGGTTAACATAACGTTGGGCGACACCGGGATAAAAGGCACAGCCGTTGGTCGTCCGATTACCCCCACCGACAGCCGGGCGTACCTGTCTGGAACACCGTTTACGAGCACCACCGGCGGCGTTGACATCAAACCCACCTTGGCGGTGACCAGTGTTTACCAGATCCACTACAACTGGAACTCCTCGTCCGGTAATTCCTCGACGGACGTGGTCATGTCGGCGACGTGCACAGGCGGCACACTGTCCTTTAGCAGCACCCCCGTGTTTCAACGATCCTATGGCGTCAGCACCACCTGGAACCTCGTGGGCTACCTTACAAACACCACCACGACGCCCACCATCTCCTTCCGCTATCAGAGCGGCACGGTCAACGCCACCGCTCAGAATCGGCTTCTGTTTGACTGCTGGAGATTCACGTTAAATACTCCTTGCGTCGGTGTGGCTACTGTGGGCACCACTGGTCCGTTGGCGGCCAACTCGACCGCTGTATCCGTCACCGGTGCCAGCAGCACCGCCACCAACATCACCCTTTATCAGGGCACGGCCTCAGGCAACTTTACCAACATTGGCTCCCTGGCGGTCTCCAGCCCCGGCGCGACGGTTTCCGTGCCAGTGACCGGGCAGCTCGTCAAGGGCGCCCAGGTTGGGGCCACCCAAACGATTGGCGGGCAGGAAGGTTGTGTTCCCACTGCGGGCACGTTCGTTGGCGGTGGCGCCAGCCCGGCACTTCTCATCGCCGCTTCCATTCGCCAGCCCGGCGGCCTCACCGGCCCCATCGGAGCCAACGGCGGCGGCACTGCGGCCGACATATATTGGATCCACGCCACTGGATTTCCTGTCGTCGGCGGCTACCAAATCACGCCGAGCACTAACTGGCAAACCATTGCCTTCTACCCGACCGATAGCAAATACCTGTGGAACAGCGCCGGCGATGGCTTCACCCCTGACCCCAACCAATACGGTGCCTTTGAAGGCTTCGGTATCGCCAGCGCGGACGCAACCGATTGCGGTCCCTTCCAGATCTATTTCGACAACCTCCGCAACGGTTCGACTCTAATTCAAAGCTTCGAGAACGAGCCTCTGAGCCAAGCTACAGTCCTGTTCAACCAACCCAGTTTCTCAGGAACGACCTCGGCCAACCTTCTGACCGCTCCCAATACGTCAGCCATCGCGGGGAACTATGCGTCCACGGGGACCAACTCTCTCGGGGTTAACTTCCAGTTCGCCGGCCTGGGCTCAGCCTACTGGCTGCGGTTGAATGCCGCGGCCACAAGTGGAAACGTCTCCACTCCAAACGCCGAAGTGGACCTGACCCAGCCCATCCTCGTGGATGTCTTGTTGTTGCCACCGGGCCAAACCGTCGCCCATCCCCTCGGCCAGGTCAGCCCGGCGAACGCATATCAGCAAACGAACTGCCCGGGGACATCGGCCACCTTTGGCGTCACGGTTACGCCGCCAAACAATACCACGCCCACCTACACTTATGCCTGGAAGCACAACGGCACCACCATTTCAGGGGCAACGGCCGCCACCTACACCAAGTCCGGTCTGGCCGCCGCTGATTCCGGCACCTATACCGTAACCGTCAGCGACGGAGTCGCCAGTGCGACACTGACCAGCCTCCTCACGGTCCCGGCCCCGGTCTCGATCGACACGCAGCCCACGGCCCTGGGCGGCGCGTTGTCGATCGGAGCTTCCGGGGTCAGCTTCAGCGTCAATGCGTCAATTCCTGCCGCCTGCCCCTGCGCCAATAATCCTGTGCTGACCTATCAGTGGCAGCTCAACGGAACCAACGTCCCCGGCGCGACGGCCTCCTCCTACGGGTGGGACGGCAACCCGACCACGATCCAGATGAGCGATGCCGGTTGGTACACCGTGCTCATCAGCAACACCTGCAACGCCGGCACCGCCACCAGCACCCCCGTCCAGTTGGCTGTCACCGATCCGAACGTCACGCCGGTGTCCGCCACTTGCGGCAACCTCGGCATGGGGCTCCTCGGCCTCTATTGGACCAACCAGACCTCGGCCAACGCCTTCACCGGCCCCCCGACCTGGACGAACGCCAATGATGGCCCCATCAACTGGGATTGGGGGACTGCCGGACCGACTTGGCTCAATTTCGCCCCCACCGACTATTTCGTCATCCGCTGGGTGGCCGAGCTCCAAGCCCCCTATGATGCGCAGACCTACACGTTCTACGTGACCTCCGATGACGGCGCCCGCCTCTGGGTCAACGGCCAACTGTTGACCGACGCCTGGGTGATCCAGTCCGCGACCGAGCATAGCGGCTCGATTGCCCTCGGCACCAACAACCCGGCGAACCTCATCCTGGAGTACTTCGAGAACACCGGCGACGCGTCCGTGGTGCTGTCCTACAGCAGCGCCAGTATATACAAGACGGTTGTCCCGTTCGGACAGTTTTGCACGGTGGATCCCAACTCGGCCATCCCGCCGCGCATCGCCTTGTCCGCGCCCGCCAACAACACAAGCCAGGGGCTGGGCCTCCCGGTCACGCTCACCGCGAACGTGACGCAGGAGTCGGCCCCGGTCAACTCGGTCAACTTCCTCAACAACGGCGCCACGGTGCTCGCCACGGTGGCGGCGCCCGGGCCGTACACCACGAACTGGACTCCGCCCGCCGCCGGGGTTTACAACATCACCGCGCAAGTGGTCTATAACACCACGAGCACGTTGAACACCGAGACCAACAAGCTCACGGTGCTCCCCCCGTCGTTAAGCTCGGCGACCATCAGCAACATCATCGGCACCACCCTGACCTACGGTGGCGGCGCCGGCTCGCAGTTCGTCCTCCTGACCACGAACAACCTAACCGCCTACCGGACCAATTGGACACGGCTGCACACCAACACCGCCACCCCGGGGTTCTTCACCATCCCGGCGGTGGGCAGCGGCAGTGGTCCGGTATTCTACAGCATCAAGAGCGAATAACGCGCTCCTTCGGCAACGAACCATAATTCGCAGGGCCGGGTCCCAAGACCCGGCCCTTTTTTCAAAAGAATTCTGTTGACGGGATTGCGCCGATCTGATAAATAGAGCCATATTAAGTGTTTGAGGCCGGTACAATCTGTGCTCCTTTTGATAAACTTATGAAACATATCATCAGTATTACGCTCAGTGTGGCTTTTCTGGTTGCCTGCAATTCCTTCGGGAAGGACGCCCCGAAAGCCAGTCCATTCAACGAGGTTTTGACCGCGGTGCCCGCCGCGGAACTGCCCGCCAAGGCGGCGGACCTGGTCTTGCAGGCCAAGCCCGGCGACCGGCAGGCCACGACGGCAGACGTGGTGAAGACCGCGGTGAGAATCAATCCCGCTGCTGCCCCTGCTATCGTCGGGGCCATCGCCCGGGCGGTGCCCGAGATGGCATCGGTGGCTGCGGGGGTTGCTGCCGCCGAGCAACCCAGGCAAGCCAGCGCCATTGCCAAGGCCGCCGCCGCCGCTGCTCCGAAGCAGGCCGCCAAGATAGTGGCGGCTGTTTGCCGCGCGGTTCCGAAGCAATACCGCAACGTCGCCATTGCGGTCTCCGAGGTGGTGCCGGGGGCGGACAAAGCGATTGTCAACGCAGTCGCCGCGGCGCTGCCGGATCTGAAGCCCTACATCGAGCAGACGCTGGCCGCCTATGGCGGGAACGTCCTGTCGGTCGCCTACACCCTCGACCAGGCGGCCAGGGGCCCCCAGGCCGGGACCGGGACCGGACCGCTGCCGGCGACGTTGTCCCCCCAAACCGCCCCACCAGTTGCGCTGGGGGGGGGAGCCCCGATGGCCAGAGGGCCGGCAGTTGGGCCTCCTTACATTCCAATAACGGTTACGCCGACCAATGTTACGTCGGGCTCGTCGGGTCAAGTTCCGAACGGCGGACGCAATTACGCGCAGCCGTAAAGTCGTTGCTCAGCAAGACATTCAAGCCCGTCCCCTGCGCCGGACGGGCTTTTTTTATTGGCCGAAGTGAGAAAAGGCGAAGCTGTCCCTTCTGGCGGGCATCCGCGGCGGGATTCAAGCTGACCCGTGTCTGCCAATCTTTGAGTCCTGCGCTTCGCCCGCTGCCCTTGCGTCGCGTCATTCGCTGCTCGACGGTCCAGCCGGCATGTGGTATTCACGGCGGCTGACATGATCGTTGCGACGTTGCAGAAAGCCGACCGCTGGCTGGGAATTCCCCTCTGCTTTGCGCTGACCTGTGTGCGGGCTCTGCTGGCGCGCTCAACGGTGCCGGCGTCTGCGCCGCTGCGGAACATCCTGCTGGTGAAACTGGCCGAGCAAGGCTCAACCGTCCTGGCCTATGCCGCGCTGCGGCGCGCGGTCGAACTTGTCGGACGGGAAAATGTCTATTTCATCACCTTCGAGGATAATCGCTTCATTTTGGACGTGCTCGACGTGGTCCCGGCAGCGAATGTCATTACCGTGTCCTTTGACACCTTCCCGGCCCTGTTGCGCAGCGCGCTTGGCGCCATTGGGCGCCTGCGGCAGTTGAACCTCGATGCGGCCATCGACATGGAGTTCTTCTCGCGCGGCTCAGCCGCGCTGACCTTTCTCAGCGGAGCCAGACGCCGCGCCGGGTTCCACGCCTTCTTCGGCGCCGGGCCGTACCGGGGGAATCTGATGACGCACCGGCTGCTTTACAACCCGCACCTGCACACCAGCCAGACGTTCCAGACCCTCGTCGAGGCCCTCCGGTGCGATGCTGCGGCGCTGCCGACTTGCGGCCTGACCCCCCCGGCTGCCAACCACGAGCCGCCGCAATTCGTGCCGCGCCCGGACGAGCTGGCGCAGGTGAAAGATCTTGTGCGCTCCGAGACGGGCGGTCAGCCCCCGCTGATTCTGCTCAATCCCAACGCCAGCGACCTCTTGCCGCTGCGCCGTTGGCCGCCCCAGCGCTATGTGGATTTGGCGCAACGACTTCTGGCGAAGTTCCCGGAAGCCTGGGTCGGATTCACCGGCGCGCCTGACGAAGCCCCGGCGACGGCGGAGCTGGTGCGGCAGGTCGGCTCCGCCCGCTGCGTTTCGTTTGCTGGCAAGACCACCCTGCGCCAGTTGCTGGTGCTTTACACCCTGGCGGACGTACTGGTTACCAATGACAGCGGTCCGGCGCATTTTGCGACCGTTACACCGATTCGGGTGGTCACGCTGTTCGGCCCGGAGACTCCGGCCCTCTACGCGGCCCGTGCCTCGCGCAATTCGGTGCTCTGGGCCGGCATCATCTGCAGCCCGTGCGTGAACGCCTACAACAACCGCCAGTCGCCCTGCCGGAACAACCTCTGCCTCCAGGCTATCACCGTGGATCAGGTCTTCGCCGAGACCTGCCGCGCCTATGAACAACCAGGTCCGGAGCCGCTCAAGCAGGGTTAGCTGAACCAGGCGCCACTCCCCGCGCAAACCATCCCCGGGTCCGGTTGCAGACATTGCACACCGAGAGCATCACCGGCACTTCCACCAGCACCCCGACCACTGTGGCCAGCGCCGCCGGCGAATCTGCCCCAAACAGCGTGATGGCCACCGCCACCGCCAGCTCGAAAAAGTTGCTCGCCCCGATCAGCGCCCCCGGCGACGCCACGTTGTGCTCCACCCGGAACCACCGCATCAACAGATACGTCAGCCCCGAGTTGAAATACACCTGCACGATAATCGGCACCGCAATCAGCAGCACTGCCACCCACCGGCTCGTCAGGTTCTTCGACTGAAACGCGAAGATCAGCACCAGCGTCAGCAGCAGCGCCCCGATCATCACTGGATGGAACTTCGGCAGGAACCCCTGTTCAAACCACTCCTTCCCATGTGACTTCAGCAGCGCCGTCCGCGTCAGCCAACCTGCGGTCAGCGGAATCACAATGAAGACCACGACTGAGATGATGAGCACCTTGGCCGGCACCACCACGTGCGCCACGCCGCACAGGAACATCACAATCGGAGCAAATGCCACCAGCATGATCAGGTCGTTCACCGCCACCTGGACCAGCGTATAGGCCGGGTCGCCGTCCGTCAGATACGACCAAACGAACACCATGGCGGTGCAGGGCGCCGCCGCCAGGATAATCAGCCCTGCTGTGTAGCCGCGGGCTGTTTCGGGGTCAATCCACCCTGCAAACAGATGCTGCATGAACACCCAGGCCAGCAACGCCATCCCGAGCGGCTTCACCAGCCAGTTCACGAACAGCGTCACCATCAGCCCCTTGGGCTTGCGCGCAATGCCCCAAATTGCGCCGAAATCCACCTTCAACATCATCGGGTAAATCATCAGCCACAGCAGCACCCCGATCGGCACGTTGACTTGCGAGCCTTGGCCGAACTCCAGCTTGCTCAGCCCCGCCGTCACATCCGGCAGCGCCTTTCCCAGCGCCACGCCCGCCACCATGCACAGGAATACCCACACCGTCAGGTAACGCTCGAAAACCGCCAGCCGTTTCGGCTCCGCAACCGGCGATGCCGGCTCGGCGACAGAGGCAGTGCTCACAGATTGGTTACTCAAACTTGCGATCCCTCTGCGACCGACGGCTGCTCCTCATCCAGAAGTTCAGCCAACTCTTCAACCACAGTCTGCACGCACCCCACACAGGTCTTGTGAAGAAGGTCATGTTCCCTGAAATACCGCTGCCCCTCTGCCGTCCGCAGGTCACAGCCCTCGAGCAGCACGCGGCAAGAGCAGGAACCATGGCGCTGCTCAAACCGCGCCATCATTTCCAGAGTTCTCTGGTAAGTCTGCTCGGTCGCCGACCGGTCTTGCTGTGCGCCGCGTCCGTATTTCAGGCCCAGCACCAATATCCCCCCCGTGAGCGCCCCACAGACCTCGCCCCGCCGGCCCATCCCCGCACCCAAACCAGTGGCCAACTTCAGTGCTGTCTCGCCCTCCAGTCCCAGTTCGGGACCATAGGCGTATAAGACCGACTGGGCACAGTTGTAACCGGCCAGAAACCATTCCATCGCTACTTCGTTCTTCGTCTTCATGTTCTCGCTCCTTCGCCTTCAGCCTTCGGCCTTCGGACTTCGGGTTTCAACGAACCTGGCAGCGTCTCCACGAACCGCCGGATTTCATCCCGCACCCGCCGATACACCGCCAGCTTCTCCTCGCCGTTGGGCAGGTGCCTCGTCAGCTTTGGCGGGTCCTCAAAACCCACGTGCACGACCCGCGTCTTGCCGGGGAAGACCGGGCAATTCTCATCCGCCTGCCCGCACACCGTCACCACGTAGTCAAACTCCACCGGCCCGAGCTCCACCAGCGTCTTTGAATACTGCTGCGAAATGTCCACCCCAGCCTCGGCCATCACCTTGACCGCATACGGATTCATCCCGTCCTTCTCCGTCCCGGCCGAATACGCCTGGAGGCAGTCGCCCTTCAGCGCCCGCGCCCACCCCTCCGCCATCTGGCTGCGACAGGAGTTCCCCGTGCAGAGGAACAGAATTTTCAACCTCGGCACTGGCGCTTGCATAGTTCGACCGGGTCCATCGCCAGGATAGTCTTAAGGTGCGCGGCGTCCTCCGCAATCCTCGGGTCTTCGGCCAGCGCCTTTGCGGCCCAGCGAATTGCTTCGCGCGCAGCCGACGGCGCGGCTTTCCCGGGCAGCGAGTAATGCATCCAGCGCCCCTGCTTCCGTGAATCGAGCAGCCCGGCCTGGTAGAGGATAGACAAGTGCTTGGAAGTCGTGGACGCGGCCAGCCCGAACAGCTCGGTAATCTGGCAGACGCACAGCTCCCCGCCCTCGAGGGCCAGCAACATGCGGACGCGGTTCTCGTCTCCCAGCGCCTTGGCCAGAGCCATAAACTCACGCATCTTCATACATCATATTTCGACAAACAACGAAATATACTACCTTCGGTTGGGCCAGTGTCAAGCGGCCCGCGAACATTTTGCGGCTGGCGGAGGCAGGGGGGCCGAGCTTCAGGCTTTCCCCACGCATTCCCCTGGCCCGGCCCTGGCTCCAGGGCGGCCCAGTTCCAGGCCCAGTTCCAGGCTTCCTTTCTCACCTTCCACCCGCTAACCTCCACGGCGCACAGAAGTTTATACAAATTTCCGCTTCTGAGTGTCTATTAGGGTGAACTTGTGAACATGGCTGAGCCAGCCAGTTGGTGCGAAGACCTGTATCGCGCGAAGGCGTCCGAACTGATCCTGTACGGACGGGCGCTGGGCCTGTCTCACGGCGAGGCGGAAGACGTGTTGCAAGAGACGTTTGTGGCGCTGATGCAGCGTTCGCAGCCGCCGGAGTTGCCGGAACACTATTGCCTGCGCAGCTTTCGCAACCGGGCTTTGAATTATCGCCGCAGCTTGTGGCGGCGGCTCACGCGCGAGCTGGAATCCGCCCGCTGGTTCGAGCGCTCGCCCGCGGAAAGCCCGGCAGAACGCGCGGCGATGCGCGGCTTGGCGGCGTTGCCGCAGAACCAGCGCGAGGTGATCGTCCTGAAAATCTGGCACAAGCACACTTTCGAAGAGATCGGCGAACTTCTGGAAATCTCGCCCAATACCGCCGCGGGCCGCTACCGCTACGGTCTGCAAAAACTGAGACTATTCCTGAAAGGACCATCGTATGAACGAGATGAACGAGTTGAACGAGTTGGAGAAGCAATTGCTTTGGTGGACGCCGCGCCGCCCCTCGGCGAGGCTTGAACGGCGGCTTTTTGCCGTCGCCGCGGCTCCGGTGGCGGCGTTGCCGCCATTCCGTTTCACCTGGCTGGCGCCGGCCACGGCGGCTGTGATGCTCATGTGCGTCCTGTTCAATCAACGCTTCGGGCCGGCCCTCTCCACCTCGGCCAGCCCAGGCCCCCTGGTGGCCATGATCTTGAGCAACCAGAGCGCGGCGGCGTACTTGCCCGGCAGCTTTCAGGCCGAACAGAACAACCTCCCCGCCGACGCCTTTAAGTGGACCCGCGGCAGCGGCTCGGCGCCCGGTCCCGCCGCCCTCGCGCCGTCCAAAGGCAGAATGCAGTAGGCAAGAGTGTCCAACGGGACTTGCCGACACAACTTGCAGTCTGCAATGGTGCCCTTCGCGGCTCCCCCCTCCATCGCCGATTGGATGAGAGCAGCGGCGGCAGATGGCTATGCCTGCCGGCCATCGTGTCGGTCACAGGTAGAATCGGTATTCCTCCCCGCCCCATCCCGCCCAGCCAGTGACTTTCGAGAGCTAGAGTGTCCTGTTTCTAGACAGTCAGCACGGCTGGCCCCACTGCCTATGCCCTCCACATACCGTCCACACTCCGCCCTCTCCCCGTCCCCACACTGACGCAGAGCCGACTTTGGCATGAAGTAAACCTCAAAGCCACATTGTCTCATAATTGGACAGTGCGGGTGGAAACCGACGGCTGGGGCCAATACCCAATCATACCCTTTCACTGAAACAATCGGTATGTTCCCCTCCCCCGGGCCTGCGACCTCCCTCTCCCCTTCTCAAGAGGGCTGGGGGGCGCGGAGGGGGCCCGTCTGGTTCGACATCCCGGACCTCCCTCTCCCCTTCTCAAGGGGAGAGGGGTCCGTCTTTGCCTGGGAGTTCAGGGGCAGGGGCTTCCACTCATTCCTGCCGAGTTCCATTGCGAAGTGGTATTAGCTTCCCCAGAGCACGAGCGATTGGCGGATGATTTCGTCCAGTTCCTCTTTGGTCGGGCCGCTGCCGAAGGTGAACGTGCCGGTCAGATGGGTCCAATCTTCGAGCGACAGGCCATAAAGGTCGCGGGCGATGAAGACTTCGAGCGCGGCGCGTTCCTTCACGTCGCGCGGGTTTTTCAAAAGCTTCGCGGCGGACTCGGCGAGACGCGTTTTCTGCGTGGCGGTGAGGTTGGGCACTGGAAGCTCCAGAAACTGAAAGACACTGACGTGAGCCGAAACCTTGCTGCGCGCGTAGAAGTTCAACACGAGTGAGTTTGCTAGGCATACAAGCTCTCGAAGCGGAGCGGACCCGATTCCCTCTTGCTGCAGCTTGCCCTTGCTATCAACCTGGTAATGATACGGGTTGAGATACATGAGGGTGTGGGCCGAGCAAACGTGCGCAGGCATGATCGCAGCGATGATTGTGCGCTCATTGGTTGAACTCGCCACCTCTCTGAAAACGAAGCGCTCGAATTCGTATTGGAGTCTGAATCCGCGCTTTGCAAACATCTCTCGCAACAACCCCTCCAGTTCTTCGCGGGACTCCGGCACGTCCTTGCCATCGAGCTTCTCCAAGTTCTCGTCGCGGACGAATTGAGCCAAGCGGAAGATTTCCTTGCGCAGCAGTTCCTCGCGGACCTCGGCCTCTTCGACCACGCACGTGGGCGGGCCGAAATTCGCGTCAAACTGGTGAATCATTTTGCCCTCGTAGAGCCGGAGTTGGCCCTTGCCTGGCTTCTCGCTGCCCAACTTGCGGAAGAAATGGCTGTCACCCGTCATGTGCAATTCGCGACGAAACGTGTAGCCGAATTCTTCCAGCAGCCGGTGATCGCCACGAATCTTCGTTGCGAGCGCGTAGTCCGTTGGGGAACGGAATTCCATGAACGATTCATTGTGCGGTGAGAAACGGTGAATCATCTCGACGGCGTAACGAATGGGTGCCGCGAAGACATCCTTTGGATCGTGCAGATAAAATCGCCCGTCGAAGGCGTGGTCTTTGGGCGTGGGCACGCCTTTGACGACTTTGAAGAAGCCGAATTTGAATTGGGGGTGAACGTCCGGGAAAATCTGTTTCCGCTTCTCTTTGCCGTGTTTGTCCATTTCGCGCCACCCTTTGTTTTCAAACGAGGTCAATTCGTCGAGCCGGTGCTCGGTGATCAACCAGCGGCGGAGGTCGGCGCAGCCTTCATCGGTCTGAAAGCCGCTGGGGACGAGCAGGGAGAACTGGCCGCCCTGCCGGACGAGCGAGAGGTCGCGCTCGATAAAGAGCTTGAACAGGTTCCAGTCGCCGGTGCCCTGGCGCTGGAAGGTCCTGCCGAAGAATTCCTTATGCCGCTCGTAATACTCCTCATGCTCACGCCAGCGGGCGGCGAATTCCGGGCTCGCTTTCAGCTCCTCGGCAAACCACTTGTCGAAGGTCGGGCCGTCCATGCCCATTTTGCTGAACTGCGGTTTGCCGCGATAGAAGTTGGCGGCGAATTCTTTGCGGATGGGCTTGAACCCTTCCCACGGCGGGTTGCCAATGATGCCGTCGAACCCGGGAGCTTCGCGGGGCTGGCCGTCGGGCGTAAACCAGCAGGGCCAGAAGTGGAGGACGAAGCCGCCCGGCTCGCAGGGGAGATTCTCGGATTGGAAATGCTCGACCAAATCGGCGCGGACCTTTTTGCGCAAGGCGAGAGCTTCGTCCAGCGGCTCGTGCAGCATGGGGTTGGCGGTATAACGCCCGCGCAGTTCGGAGAGCTTTTTCAGCTCGGCCTGGTGATATTCCGCCAGCCAGGCCGCCTGCTTGCCAAGCTCGACGTCCACCAGCGAGTCGGTGGAGTGGAAATTCAATTCGAGATTCGGAAGGATTCTGACGACATCGGTCTTGAGCTGGCGGTAGTTATAGTCCGCGGGCGAGAGTTTGACGGCTTCCTTCCAGATGTTGGTTTTGGCGACTTCGAGGGCGCCGGGGTCTTTGTCCACGCCGAAGACATGGCGGAGGAGAATCTGGGCGATGAGGACGCGGCGGTTTTCGAGATTCTGGCGGCGGCGGAAGGCGAGGGCGGCCTCGACATTGGGGGGCAGTTCCGCGAGGTAGAGTTCGCCGTTTTCGGGCCGGAGAATCTTTTGGACCCAAGCGCAGGCCTGGTCAATGCGCTGGTATTGCCGCCAGAAGGAGCGGAGGACTTTGATGAGGAAGCCGCCGCTGCCGCAGGCGGTGTCGGCGACGCGGATTTCGGCGAGTTGGGCCATGAGTTGTTCGGCGCGGGCGAAGTCGCACCGCTGGTTGCCGACGGCGGCGCAGATTTCATCCACGAGTTTGCCGGCGAGGGAGTTAACCAGAGAGTCGGCCATTGGGGCGGTGATGGCGGCGGGGGTGTAGTAGATGCCTTCGTCTTTGCGGTTGGCGGCGAGGAACATTTCATAGCTTTTGCCAAAGATGTCCTCATCAATGCGGCGGTAGTTGTAGTGAACGATGCCGCGGCTGAAGGTCTGGTCCCAGGCATTGATGCCGAGGACGAAATTCAGCTTGTGGCAGAAGCGCTGGAGGTTGGCTGGGTCCTGGTCCAGGCGATTCCAGATGCGCTGGGAGAAGATCTCGGTGTCGTAATACTCATCGAAGAACTCCTCGAAGAAATCGAGGAACTTGCGCACGACGCGATGGGCGCCCTTCGGCTCCCAGAGTTTGGTAAAGCGGGCGTATTCGTCCTGGGTGAAGCGGTAATGGACGAGGCCAAAATCCTCGATGGTGCGGGCGAAGATGAGCTTGTTGATGAGGAGAATGATGGACTCGGCGGCCTGTTCGCGCGGCGTCCAGTCCACCTTGTCGAACTCGTTGAACCAGATTTTGAGGTCCTCGAAAAACTGCTGCTCCAGTTCCGGCTTCTCGGCGGTGTCCTCGGCGCGGCGCAAGGTGTCGAGCACGCTGCCGGTTTCGCGGCAGCGGGCGAAGAAATCGGGGAAGGGCCACTCGGCAAAGGGTTTGTTCTCGAAGAGGAAATCACGGGCGTTGAAGAACCAGGCGGCGCGGAGGTCGGTGAGAACGAGGTATTCGTGGTCGCGGAGATATTTCTTGATTTGGGTAGCGTGGTGTTTCGGGTTGGCATCGTTGCGCCAGAGGGCATCGGGGCCGTCGCGTTGAAACAGCGGTTTGAGTTCGAGCGGGAGGGGTTCGCCCTTGCGCTCGGGGAGCATGAAGTCCACCCAGCCCTCGCCGGAGCCAACCTGGCGGGTGGGCTGAAACCCCAAGACATCGTGGCAGAGCGCCGTGAAAAGGTCCTCGGCGGCGGTTTCCGGCTTGGCGAGGTTCTTCAGGTCGAGGACATACTTTTGGATGGGTGGGTAATCGGAAACCGGCTTGGCATCGGGGGCCAGCGGCAGAAACTCGATTCTATCGCGCGAGACAAACTCACGCAGGGCCTCGAGGATTTCGGTGTAGTTCACGGACAGTATGGTGCGCTGTTTCGATTCCCGGTCTTTCCAACGCTGAGAGATTAGGCGATCCGTTTGTTAATCGCAGCAAGAATCTGTGACACCAAGCACATCCGGGTTGCCGCCCGGCGGACAATCGCGTATTGTCCCGGCATTGAAATTATGGATCGGCACGCCGTGCCTTATGAAGAAAACCAACGTCCAGACTGAAAAGAAACCGGCTGCGCCCGAGCCGCCGGTCGCGCCCGAAGCCCCAGCCGCCGCTGAACCGCTGGTGCCGGTTGAGCCGGCGACGGTGACGGCGGAGCAACTGACGGAACTTAAAGAGCGGGCGGCCCGGGCGGATGAGAATTGGGAACGCCTGCTGCGCACGACCGCGGATTTCGAGAATTTCAAGAAGCGCGCGGCGCGAGAGAAGCAGGAGGCGATTAAGTTCGCCAACGAAGGCTTGCTCCAAAAGCTGGTGCCGGTGCTGGAGCATCTCGACATGGCGCTGGCGGCGGCCCAAGCTGCCGGGCCCGAGGCCGGCCAGTCGCTGCAAGCGGGGGTGAGCATGATCTGTCAACAACTCAAGAGTGTGCTGGCGGAAGCAGGTCTGGAAGAGTTGGACGCGGTGGGCAAGCCGTTCGACCCGAACCTCCATCAAGCCCTTTCGCAAAAGGAAACGCCGGACGTGCCGGAAGGGCAGGTGGTCCAGCAGCTTCGGAAGGGGTATAAATTCCGCGATCGGCTGCTGCGCCCGGCCAGCGTGGTCGTGGCCAAGCAACCCGCCGCCTGAGCCATGGCCAAACGCGATTGCTACGAGGTCCTCGGCGTCAAGCGAGATGCGGAACCGGACGAAATCAAGAAGGCCTACCGCAGTCTCGCGCTGAAATATCATCCGGATAAGAACCCGGGTGACAAAACGGCGGAGGAGAAGTTCAAGGAACTCGGCGAGGCCTACGAGATTCTGAGCGACCCGCAACAGCGCGCCCTGTACGACGCGCACGGCCACGCCGCCTTCGACCGCCGGGCGGGCGGTTACGGAGGCGGGGCCTTCCACGATCCGTTCGAGATTTTCCGCGAGGTGTTCGGCGGCGGCGGAATCTTTGAAGACCTCTTCGGCGGCGGCAGGTCCGATTCCACCCAGCCCGAGCGGGGCAATGATCTCCGTTACGACCTGGAGATCGCGTTCGAGGAATCCGCCCACGGGTGCGAAAAGGAAATCACAGTCACCAAGCCGGAGGTTTGCGAGGTCTGCCAAGGCTCGGGCGCGGAAGCGGGTTCACGCATCCGGACCTGTCCAAGCTGCGGCGGCCGCGGGCAAATTATCAATTCGCGTGGTATCTTCAGCATCGCCCAGACCTGCCCGCATTGCCAGGGCGCCGGCCGCGTCCTCGAGAAGCCCTGCAAGACCTGTCGCGGCGATGGCCGCCGGGAGCGCTCGTCGAAGATCAAGCTGCGCATTCCCGCCGGGGTCGATACCGGGTCGCGCCTGCGCTCGGCGGGCAATGGCGAAGCGGGCTTTCGCGGCGGGCCGCCCGGCGATTTATACGTGGTGCTCCACGTCCAGGCCCATGCCCTCTTCCAACGCGATGGCGACGACCTGCTTTGCGAAGTGCCGGTGAGCTTTGTGCAAGCTGCGCTCGGCGCGGAAATCGAGGTCCCGGCGCTGGATGGAGGAACCTCGATCAGGATTCCGCCCGGCACCCAGCCGGGCACGATGTTTCGTCTAAAGAGCAAAGGCATCAAGAATGTCCAGGGCTATGGCCGCGGCGATTTGCACGTCCGCATCAATGTCGAGGTGCCGACTCACCTTTCGCCCGCCCAAAAGGCCAAGCTCCAGGAATTCGCCGAGCTTTGCAACGGCAAGGAAAGCCCCCTGAGCCAAGGCTTCTTCGAGAAAGCAAAGAAACTGTTTCAATGAACGCGACGGAGCAGGGCGGATTCAAGAAACCAACGCCGACTGCCGTCGGCGGCTGCGCTTGCTTGACGCCACTCCTTTTTCCATGCACCGCTTCTTTCTGCCGCCGGAGCAATGCCGAGAGGCGAGCCTGTTCCTGACAGGCCGCGAGGCACACCATGCCCGAGACGTCGTGCGGGTCCGGCACCGTGAACGCGTCGCGGTGGTGGATGGCACGGGTCATGAATTTCAGTGTGAAGTGCAGGAATACGCCCGCGATAAAGTCAGGCTTGTTGTCGTTGAGAAGCTCTTCCATCCGGCCCTGCCCAGCCAGGTCACTTTGCTGCAGGCGGTGCCCAAAGGAAGAACCATGGAGGCGATCATCCAAAAAGCAACCGAGTTGGGAGCGTCTCGCATTGTGCCTTTGCTCTCGGAGCGGGTGGTGGCGCAACTGGATGACCAGGACGCGCGGCACAAGGCCGCGAAGTGGCGATTGGTGGCCATGGAAGCCATCAAACAATGCGGCTCCGCCTGGCTGCCGGAAGTGGAGGCGCCGGTGACTCCGAGCCGGTTTCTCGCGCGGGGAGAAAGCTTCGAACTGCCGCTGATCGCCTCGCTGGAGAGCAGCAGCCGTCCGCTACGGGAATACCTTCGGACTTTTCATGCGAAGCACGGCCGAATGCCAAGGTCGGTTTGCGTCTGGGTGGGCCCCGAAGGTGATTTCACTCCCGCCGAAACGGAGGCGATCAAATCTCACGGCGTCGTACCCATCACCCTTGGCCGGCTGATCCTGCGCGCCGAAACCGCGACCATCTATTGCCTCTCCGTGCTTAATTACGAGTTGCAGCCGCCCGCTGCCCGGGACTACTCCGTCTCGTAGCTGCGAAAAACCGCGCGTTGACGTTTCGGGGGGTTCTCTCCTCTGATCCGCGATTGCAGCAGCACTCGAAATGAGCGTCCCAAATGCTCCGGATGCGTCAGCGTATGGAACTGGCGCGTGCGCTCCGGGGTCCATGGCCCGAACGAGCGCTTATCTTTCCAAGTGCGCGCGGCAATCGCCGTCAGGAATTGCGCCTGCGTCAAGAACGCATCGGTGGTCAACCCAGCCGATTCCCCCGCAGCTCGAATGGCGGTAAAATTCACGTGGGCGGTGATGTCCTGCTCGCCGGGATCTGCCAGCACGTCGCCGCTCGACTGATGACGGCGATGCGCCCGCAAGGTGCTTTCCTTCCTTTCCGGCATAAAGAATTCTTCCGCCGTCAGACCATAATCAATGGTTAGCAATTTGCCTCCTTCCAAGGCGCCCGCGGCCCTGTGCCACCATTGTTCCGCCGCGGGGCACACCTCCGTGCTGAAGCCGTCGGGCAGCCTCTCCAGCAGCTCGTTTCCAATTGACAGGTGGACCCCGGGAATGGGAGAGGCTGCCCCGAAGGGCTGACTTCGGTCTCCCGGTCCTCCGCCTTCCATTCGGGTCCAGACAAACCGTCCCGCCTGTAATGTCACACCCCATTCGAACCAGACCTGCTCTCCGGCATCCCACCCCAGCCGGTGCACGGGCAGGGCATCGAGCAGCTCGTTGGAAAAGACAATTCCCCGACCCCCCGCCGAATGCGGAACGTGGAGCACAGAGCTTGGCGGGCCCGTCAGCTCAGCCAACTCCCCCGCCCAACGCACTTTGTGGCCGAACTCACCCAGCGTTCGCTGCTGCCAAACTCGCTGCCGGTCTGAGGGTTCCACGATCCAGTACTCCAAGCGCGCGAAAAGCCCCGGACGATGTTCACGCATCCACCCCAAAACATCCTTGGCCAGCCTCCCGCGATGCGCGCCGGCCTCCACGATCCGCATCGCCTCGGTTCCCGCGCCTGCCTCGGCCTCCGCGCGCGGCACTCGACGCTGGGCGCTCGACATCTGACACTCCGCGAGCCACTCCGCAAATTGGAACGCCAGCAACTCGCCAAACAGGCTCCCGACGCTCACATTGGTGTAGTAGTCGCCGCGACGCCCGATAATGTCCTCTTCTCTTTCGTAATATCCATAAATTGGACAATAGAGGGCGAGTTCCATAAAGCGCGCGAACGGGATGGCGCCTCTTTCCTTTATCTCCCCCGCAATTATTTGGGCGGCTTCGCTCAATTGTTTGGATGTGGTGCGAATTTAGCTACCAGTCGCACCGACGATACGGAATTCTATGGCTAAGATCGATGCTTTCTTTAATTTGATGTTCGAGCAAAAGGCTTCGGACCTCCACCTTTCCTCGGGCAATAACCCCATGCTCCGCGTCAACGGCGAACTGCACCGCGTGGACCATCCGCCGCTCGAGAACGATGATCTCAAGAAGATGCTCTACGAGATCGCACCCGAGTACAAGATCAAAGTCTTTGAGGAAACCGGCGACGTTGATTTTGGCTACGAGATCCCGCACATCTCCCGCTTCCGTGCCAACTTCTATAACCAGAAGTATGGCATCGGGGCCGTCTTCCGCCAGATTCCAACCAAGGTTCTGTCCTTCGAGGACTTCGAGAAATTTGACGCACCGCTGCCAAGCGTGTTGAAGAAGTTCTGCATGCTCCACCGCGGTCTGGTCGTGGTCACGGGCCCCACCGGCTCTGGAAAATCGACGACTCTTGCGGCCATGGTCGATTATGCGAACAAGAATCGCCGGGATCATGTCATCACCGTCGAAGATCCCATCGAATTCGTCCACGAAAGCAAGAACTGCCTCATCAACCACCGTGAAGTCGGAGTCCACACCAAGTCGTTCGCGTCGGCCCTCCGCGGCGCCTTGCGCGAGGACCCCGATATCATCCTCGTGGGCGAGCTGCGCGACCTGGAGACCATCGAATTGGCCCTGGTGGCGGCCAGCACCGGCCATTTGGTCCTCGGCACCCTCCACACGCCCAGCGCCGCGAAGACAGTGGATCGCATCATTGACGTCTTTCCAGCCGAGCAGCAGAACAAAATTCGCGCGACGCTTTCGGAAGCTCTGAAGGGCGTTGTCGCTCAGAATCTGTTCAAACGCATTGACAAGAAGGGCCGGGTAGCAGCCCTGGAAATCCTCGTCTTCACCACCGCCATTGCCAATCTGGTGCGCGAAGGCAAGACCCACCAAATCCCGGGCATGATCCAGGTGGGCAAGAAGATCGGGAATCAGCCTCTGGACGACGCCATTATGGAGCACCTCCGGATGAAACGCATCGCACCGGAAGAGGCCTACGACAAGGCCATTGACAAACGAAAATTCCGGACGTTTTTGCCGCACCCGCCGGACGACGATGAGAGTTGATTTATGCGCCGCCCCGAACTTGACTATATTCTCACCACCATGTTGGATGCCCAACCGGAGGTGTCCGACCTGATCTTCACGGCCGAAAAACCATTGCAAGTCGAATCGTTCGGCGAGCTGAAACCAGTGACCTGCGACCCACCGCTCGAAAAGCTCACGCCCTTTCAAACCGAGATGGTCGCCCTTAACTTGATGGGCGACAATCTGTGGCACATCGGGGACTTGCTCCGGCGCGGCTCGTGCGATACCGCCTATACGCTGACCGACAAGGCGCGCTTCCGCATCAGCATATTCTCGCAGCGCGGCAACTACTCCATCGTCCTGCGCAAACTCAACACGGTGATCCCCACCCTCGAATGGCTCAATTTCCCGGAGATCATCAAACAGATTCCTCGTGAAAAAACCGGCCTCGTCCTCGTCACCGGCGCCACCGGCTCTGGCAAATCCACCACGCTGGCTGCGATTCTCAACGAGATCAGCCACACGCGGCCCGTTCACATCATCACCCTGGAAGATCCGATTGAATTTGTTCATCCGCATGACCTGGCCACCTTCAATCAACGTGAGTTGGGCACCGATTTCGAGAGCTTCTCCCACGGTTTACGCGCCGCTTTGCGCCAGGCGCCCAAGGTCATTCTCGTTGGCGAAATGCGCGACCGCGAAACCATCAAAATCGCCTTGAGCGCCGCCGAGACGGGCCACCTCGTGCTCAGCACCTTGCACACGATCGACGCCGGCCAGACCATCAATCGTATTTTGGGCATGTTCGAGACCGACGAACAGGAGCAGCTCCGCGCGCGTTTGGCCGACACGCTGCGCTGGGTCATTAGCCAGCGACTGGTTCCCAAGGTCGGCGGCGGTCGGTTCGCTCTGCTCGAGATTATGGGCTCCAATCTGCGAACCCAGGAAAGCATCCATTTAGGCGAGAGCGAAGGCAAAAGCTTCTACGAGATTATCGAGGCGAGCCAGCCTTTCGGCTGGCATACCTTTGACTTCTCCGCCCTGGAAGCCTACGAGCAGGGTAAAATCACTGAAGAAACCGCCCTGCTTTACTGTACCAAGCGCGGCCCCGTCACACGAGGGATCGACAACATCAAGAAGACCCGCGGCGAGTCCACGCATAATATGCATTCTTTGCGCATGAAGGCCCTTCAGGACGCCAGCCGCCACCGAGGACCACCTCTCCCGGCCGCGCTCAAACTCAAGTAGTTTATGTCTAACAAATTCGATTTTATCAGCGCGACTGACAAGCCGGCCCTGCTGGCTTTCTCAACCCCGGAATGGCTCGAAGCCGCCAGAGCTGCTCTGACTGAACTCGGTTACAAGGTCCACACGGCAGCGACCCACACCGACTTCCTGATCCGTTTCAGCCAAATTCACTATCAGGTCGTCATCCTCGAGGAACTGTTTGCAGCCAATAACCCTGGCGAGAACCTGACTTTGCAGGCGCTGCAGACCATGGCTATGAGCCACCGCCGCCACGCAACCGTCATTCTCTTCGGCGACTCATTTCAGACCTTTGCGCCGCTGCAGGCCTTCCAGCAGAGCGTTCATGCCGTGATCAACAGTTCCGAGTTGTTCCTGCTCAAGCAACTCATCGAGAAGGCCGTCGCCGACAACACCCTTTTCCTCAGTAGCTTCCGCGAAGCCCAAAGCCGGGCCTACTCCAGCGTCACGAACAAAGAGTGACCAGGCAAATGGTCGCGCGGTCAGGCTCCCCCCTGCGGCGGGGCAACTTCCACGCCTGAAGTCGATTTAACCTCGCAACGGGGGCGCTGGTTGAAGCATACTCCGGACATGGGCCGTTTGGATCAGGCATTGGTTGAGCGCGGACTGTGTGAGAGCCGGGAGAAGGCGAAGCGCGCAGTCATGGCGGGCCGGGTCAGGGTCAACGAGCGCCTTGGCCGCAAACCCAGCGATTCGGTCAAGCCCGAGGACGAACTTATCCTCGTCGCCCCCGATAAATTTGTCAGTCGCGGCGGCCTCAAGCTCGAACACGCCCTCGACCATTTCCACATCGACGTTTCCGGACAGACGGCCATTGACCTCGGCGCCTCGGCCGGCGGCTTCACCGACTGCCTCCTGCAACGCGGCGCGGCCAAAGTGTACGCGGTGGACGTAGGGCAGGGCCAGCTTGCCTGGAAATTACGCGGCGATCGCCGTGTGGTGGTGATGGAAAAGACCAATGCCCGCGCGCTCACACCGGCCAGCTTCCCTCCGCCTTTTGTTCCGGCAGACTTAGTGGTGATCGATTGCTCCTTCATTTCCCTGCAAAAAATTCTCCCGCCCGCCGTTGCATTGCTCCGGCCATTTGCTAAAATCGTCGCGTTAATCAAACCGCAGTTCGAAGCCGGCAAGACGGAGGCCGACCGGGGTGCGGGCGTTATTCGCGATCCGGTAATTCACCAGCGCGTGTTGCGTGAGTTGAACCAGTTCGTCACCGCCTGCGGTGGCTTGCGCTGGCTGGGCGTCACCGAATCCCCGCTACTGGGTCCCGCCGGCAATAAAGAATTCCTGGCATTGATTGAGAACTCTGGCTGACAGAATCAAACGCGTTGGACTGATTGGAAACTCCGAGAAGGTCTCCGGCGCGGCGGCGGTCAAACGAGCGGCCGGCCTTATCGTGGCCGCCGGCCGCAAGATCTACACCGATCCTGCCACTGCCCGCGTCGCCCGCTTGAAGGCGGCGGTTTGCGCTGACGCGGCCACCCTGGCGCGCCAGGTGGACTTGCTGGTGGTATTTGGCGGAGATGGCACCATGCTCCGTGTCGCCCGCGAAATCGCCGGCTCGCGCACTCCCATCTTAGGTGTCAACATCGGCGGCCTCGGTTTCCTCACTGCCGTCCCCTCCTCGAATCTGCCGCAAGCCCTGAAGTGTGTTTGGAACGGCCAATTCAAATTCGAGCCCCGCGTTCTCATCCAGGCCACCGGCCACTGCGGCGGGCGGATAATCGACCAAACCGCTCTCAACGACATCGTCATCGGGCGCGGCATTGCTTCCCGCCTCATCGAACTGGACGTCAGCGTCGATGGCGACCCGCTCACCCGCTATCGCTGCGATGGGTTGATTATCAGCTCGCCTACCGGCTCAACCGCCTATTCCCTTGCCGCCGGTGGTGCCGTAGTATTCCCAACGGCCGAGGTGTTTGCCCTCACCCCGATTTGCCCGCACACGCTCTCGAATCGCTCCCTCATCCTGCCGCTGACCGCGACGATTGACGTCAAGGTCATCAGCCCCAGGCCGGCCACGATCTTGAGCGCTGATGGCCAAGTCGTCAGCGAGCTGGCCACCGGCGACAAGATCACGATTCGCCGCGCCCGGCGGACGGTGCGGTTGATGCATCTGGCGGACAGTTCGTTCTGTGAAACCTTGCGCTGCAAGCTCCACTGGCGAGGGGCCTCTCTATGACGCGGCTTAAAGACATCGCCCAGCGGGCCGGCCTGGCCGTAATGACTGTTTCCAGGGCCCTGCGGGACAAGCCGGATGTTTCCGCCGCCACCAAGACCCGGGTCAAGCTTCTGGCCCAGCAAATGGGCTACGTCCCCGACTCGACTGCTCAGGGCTTGCGCAACCGCACCACCCGGCTCTTCGGCCTGGTCATTTCTTCCATGACTAATCCGATTTACTCCCGCGTGGTTCTGGCCATCGAAGAGCGGGCCTACGAACTGGGGTATGATGTCTTGCTCGCGCACACCCTGAATATCCCGGAGCGCGAAGAAGCCTGCCTCCGACGGCTGCTCTGGCGGCGCGTCGATGGTCTGTTCATCTGCCCGGTCTATCGCATGGCCGCTGAGGCGCCCATTTATCAGGAGTTGGTCGCCCGCCGCATCCCCACCGTCCTCCTTGGCCATGCCGCCCCCTTTTGCAACCAGTTCGTCAACGTTGAAACCGACGACCTCCTGGCCAGCTACGCCGCCACTCAGCACTTGCTTAAATTGGGACACAAACGCATTGCCTTCTTCGTGGGCCCCCTCGCCACGCCGTGGACCCAGGAACGCTTTGAAGGGTATCGCCGGGCCTTGCGCGAAGCCGGCATGGACGTGGACGATCGACTGGTCTTCCAGGCTGGCCGGACCATTGAAGACGGGGCCAAAGCGGCCTTGCAGATGATCAACGAATCCTCCGATGCCACCGCCGTCCAGGCGATCAACGATGTCGTCGCCGTCGGCTGTGCGGAGACGCTTCTGAGCTATGGCCTCAAAATCCCGGAGGACATATCGGTGGCCGGCTTTGGGAATATCCTGCTCGGGGCGCATTTTCGCGTGCCCTTGACGACGACCCGCCAACCCAAGTTCCGGCTGGGTTCCGCGGCAGTGGACGCTATGCAAGAACTCCTGCGCGGCCAACGCCCCGAATCCAGGCGTCTGCCCGCCGAACTCATAGTCCGGGCCAGTACCGGCACTCCTCCTGCTACATCCCGCCTCAGACAGTTAAAGCCGTAAGTAGCGAATAGATGTTATGAAAAAGGCCCTTGCCATTGTAATGATCGTGCTGGGCGTTGCAGGTGTCCTGTGGGTGGCTAAAGCTTGGACACCACGGCGCGTGGACCCCAAAATCCTCAAGTTCAATGCCGACGCCGATAATCTGATCCTGGGGCTCCAGCAGTACCGGGAATTTGTCGGCAGCTACCCCACCGGCAACAACCTCAGTATTGCCAAGGCCCTGCTGGGTCGGAGCGAAAAGAAAGTCCTCATCCTGGCGGTGCGCAAGAGCGACATGAACGACAAAGGTGAAATCCTCGACCCGTGGGGAACCCCCCTCCGGTTCTACTTCTCCGACAATGAAGTCATGATCCGCTCCGCCGGACCGAACAAAGTCTGGGAAGACAGCAGCGTCCCCACCGCCGACGACCTCTACCGCACCGCGCCCGTGGCAAAGTGATCGACTGCGAACCCCGCGCCGGATTGGCCGGGTTTCTGGCCCAAACCAAAAGCCTTCAGCCGGCTGTGCGAACCCACACGGCGACGCACATGCCGTTGCCGCCGGATTCCTGCGGCCACAAAAAGAGCGGCCCGCTCGGCGGCAACCCGGACGCCAACGGGTTGCTCACCGCCAACCGCTCAAACTGCGAGCACCGCTGTTCAAATCCCCGCACCACCTCTGTGGTCTCCCCGTCCGCCAACGAACACGCCGCATACACCAGCTTGCCGCCCGGTTTGACCGCAGCAGCCGCGTGCAGGAGCAGCCGCTGCTGAAGATCGCTCAATTCCTTCACATCCTCTGCCGTCGTGGTCCACCGCGCGTGCGGGTTGCGGTGCCAAGTTCCAATCCCGCTGCATGGCGCGTCCACCAGCACACCATCGAACTTCGTTTTCGTTGGGAGCCGGGGGCCGCCGTCCCAGGCCGCCACGCGATAATTGAAAACCCCGGCCCGCGCCGCCCGCCGCTTGAGCCTTGCCAGCCGCCACGCGGCGCGATCACTGGCCCAGATCAGTCCCCGATTCTCCATCAAGTCCGAGAGATGCAACGTCTTGCCGCCTTCGCCCGCGCACGCGTCCCACCAGGTCTCCCCGGGTCGCGGGGCGCAGATCAATCCGACCGCCTGCGAACTGAGGTCCTGCACCTCAAACTCGCCCGCGTGAAATTCACGGGTGCGAAACAAGTCGCTGCGACCGTGATATTCCAAAGTATCTGCCAGCGGGCCGCCGCCGAAAACGCGGCAATTCCCCAGTTTTCGCGCCAGCGCTCCGCCCCACCCCCGCCGCGCCCGCAACCAGAGACTGGGTTCCCTTTGGAGCGCCCGAACCCAGGCACCGGTCACGGTCATCACCATCGGCAGCCAGCCCGGCACCGCTCGTGCGATTAGCTCCGCGTCGGTAAAACTCTGCGGCTTAAGCGCGTACCTTTCGGCTAAGGCCAGGGCCTGCTCGATCCGCTCCCGGATCGGCTTGTGCTCGTCCAGCCAACCCAGCCATCGGAAATAGGCGAACACAGCCCTGCTAACCCGCGCGCCGTCCTCCCGCGACAACCCGCGCTGCGCCTTCAACTCCGCCCGCATCACTCCATCCGCGGGATGCTCGCGGCTGGCAGCCCGAATGATCCTTTCCGTCAGGGTAGGAACCCCTGGTTGGATTCGCAGCCTCGGACTCCGGCTCTGCGCCTCAATTACGGGCATACCAACTGCCGCAGCACGTAGGGCAAGATCCCGCCGTGCTGATAATAATCGACCTCGATTGGCGTATCGATCCGGCACGTCACGGGTATCGTCTCCACGCGCCCATTCGCGCGGGTCAGGCGCACGGTTAGGTCCTGCTGCGGTTTCAGTGCCGGACCCAAACCCAGCACGTCGAACGTTTCCGTGCCGTCCAGTTTCAAGGTGCGCGCGCCTGTGCCCTCTTTGAATTGCAGCGGCAGCACCCCCATGCCCACCAGGTTCGACCGATGGATGCGCTCGAAGCTCTGCGCGATCACCGCCTTCACTCCCAGCAACGCCGTCCCTTTGGCCGCCCAATCCCGTGAGCTGCCCGTGCCATATTCCTGCCCGGCGATCACCACCAGCGGCGTCCCCTCCCGCTGGTAGGCCATCGCCGCATCGTAAATCGAAACCGGTTCACCCGGCGGGCGCGCGCAGTCCTTGCCCGCAAAGCACCGGGTCACTCCTCCCTCGGTGCCCGGGACCATCAGGTTCTTGATCCGCACATTGGCAAAGGTCCCGCGCGTCATCACCCGGTCATTGCCGCGGCGCGAGCCGTAGCTGTTGAAATCCTCGACTGCAACGCCCCGCTCCACCAGGTACTTTCCCGCCGGCGAGGTCGGCTTGATGCTGCCCGCCGGCGAAATGTGATCCGTCGTCACGCTGTCGCCAAAGATTCCCAGCGCCCGCGCGCCTTTAATCTCGCGGATTTCACCGGGCTGCAACTCGAACTTCTGGAAGAAGGGCGGCTCCTGGATATACGTGCTGCCAGCGTCCCAGGCATAGACGTTGCCCCCGCTCGCGGGGATTTCGTTCCACTTCGGATTCTGCCCCGCAAAATCGCGATAGAGCTGGCGGAACACTTCCGGCTTCAGCGCCGCCTCCATCCGGTCGCGCACCTCTGGCAACGTCGGCCAAAGGTCCTTCAGGAAGACGTTCTCGCCCCCCTTCCCCTGCCCGATCGGCTCCCGGCTCAGGTCAATATCGACTCGCCCCGCCAGCGCAAACGCCACGACCAGCGGCGGCGACATGAGAAAGTTGGCCTTGATGCTCTGATGCACCCGCGCCTCGAAGTTGCGGTTGCCGGACAGCACCGACGCTGCAATCACATCGTATTTGCCGATCGCTTCGTCCACCGGCGCCGGCAGCGGCCCGGAATTGCCGATGCACGTCGTGCAGCCATATCCGACCAGGTTGAAGCCCAACTGGTCGAGATATTTCTGCAAGCCGGTCCGCTCCAGGTAATCGCTCACGACCCGCGAACCCGGCGCCAGCGACGCCTTGACCAGCGGATTGACCTGCAAGCCGCGCTCCACTGCCTTTTTCGCCAGCAACCCCGCCGCCAGCATTACCGACGGATTACTCGTGTTGGTGCAACTGGTGATCGCCGCAATCACCACGCTCCCGTGGCGGATGCCCCCGCCCGCCTCAAAGCCTGCTTGGGCGGAAACCGGGAAGCTCTTGTCCAGGTCCGCCGACGCCCTGCCAAAGCCGTTCTCGGTCACCGGCCTCGTAAACGCCGCCGCGAACTCCCGCTTCATATTCGGCAATTCGATCCTGTCCTGCGGCCGCTTCGGTCCCGCCACGCTCGGCACGACCATCGCCAGGTCCAGTTCCAGCTCGACCGAATACTGAATCTCGCCCTTCTGCGGCATCCCGAACAATCCCTGCGCCCGGTAGTAGTTCTCATAAATCCGGCAATGCTCTTCGCTGCGGCCCGTCGCCCGCAAATAGCTCACGCATTCCGCATCAATCGGGAAGAACCCCATCGTCGCCCCGTATTCGGGCGCCATATTGGCGATGGTCGCCCGGTCCACGACCGGCAAAGCAGCCGCCCCCGGCCCGAAGAATTCCACGAATTTCCCCACCACCTTCGCCTTCCGCAGCATCTGTGTGACGGTCAACGCCAGGTCCGTCGCCGTCACGCCTTCCCGCAAAGCGCCCGTCAGGTGCACCCCCACCACGTCCGGCGTGAGGAAATACACCGGCTGACCCAACATGCCCGCCTCCGCCTCGATGCCGCCGACCCCCCAGCCCACGATGCCCAGCCCGTTGATCATGGTCGTGTGCGAATCCGTTCCCACCAGCGTGTCGGGATAGAAGATAGTTGATAGTTGATAGTTGATAGTTGATGGAGCGGAAAGAATGCCTTGGGCGAGGTATTCGAGGTTCACCTGGTGCACGATGCCGATGCCCGGCGGCACCACCTTGAAGGTTTCAAAGGCCTGCATCCCCCACTTGAGGAACTGGTAACGCTCCCGGTTGCGGTTGAACTCCAGCTCGAGGTTCTTGCCCAGGGCCTCCGCCGTGCCGTAGTAGTCCACCTGCACCGAGTGGTCCACCACCAAATCCACCGGCACCAGCGGCTCGATCAGCTTGGGATTCCGGCCCAGCCGCGCCAGCGCCGACCGCATCGCCGCCAGGTCCACCAGCAACGGCACCCCCGTGAAGTCCTGCAACACGATCCGCGCCGCCACAAACGGAATCTCCTCCGTGCGCGGCCCCGTCGGTTGCCAGTTGGCCAGCGCGCGAACGTTCTGCTCCAGCACCCGCTGGCCGTCGCAATTGCGCAACACCGACTCCAGCACCAGCCGGAGCGACACCGGCAGCCGCGACACCGGCCCCACCCCCGCCTTTTCCAGTTGCGGCAGCGCCTGCAACGCTCCCTGCCGGCCGTTCCCGAGATCGAAGTTCCGCAGCGTGCCGAACACATTCTGTGCTTTGCTCATAGCTTAGAATATATAGCTCAGGGCAAAGACGTGCAGGTTCAAACCCGGATTGGGCGAGGCCAAGTCGGCATTGGACATGTGCTGAAAGCGGTAGCCGAGGCGCCAGTGCGGGGCAAAATCCCAGTTCAATCCCACGTGGCTGGTAAACTGACACTCTGTGCCGAAGTCCTTTGACCCAAAGGCATTTCTACTGAGGCCCGTCGGGCTGACGCCCCCTTCGAGAGACAGTGGCAGCCCCGCCCGGCTCAGGACCAGGCTCGGCCCGACCGTCCCGATGACAGCGTTGTCGGCGCGACCGCCCAGCCAGCCCACCGAAAAGTCCAGGCGGGTCTGCACATGCCACTCTTTGCCCAGGTCATAACGCCACGGCAGATTCACATACAAAAATCCTTCCGACTGGGTGAAGTCATGGCCGTTGAAGAACGCTGTGGTGCCGCCCCGCGCCCCTACGGATTCCAGGCTAAAACCCTCGCCCCGGCCCGCGACGGCCCCCGCCAACAGCCCGGCAACCACCCAGCCCGCCACACCAATCCAACGACACGCTCTACGCGAAAACAACATGGGGATGGGGAATACTATGAATCGCCAGTCCAGGCAAGCCAGCTTAAAAACGGCAGTTAACGCAAAGGGCAGAGGGCAGAAGGCTTTTAGCCAGGGATTAAATAGCTCTTCCAGATCTTCGCGTCTTTGCGCCTTTGCGTTGGCTCCACTGCGGTTTTCAGGGTGAGCGGCTTTTCTGCCCCCCTCCTACCGCCGCAGGAACTTGGCGACCGCCTCCGTCCGCGTCCGCACCTGGAGCTTCTCGTATATCCGCCGGATGTAGGTGTGTACCGTCTCGTAGCTGATCCCCAGCTTGTCGGCGATTTCCTTGTAGAGGAAGCCGTTGCTCAGGCAATCCAGCACCTCCTGCTCCCGCTGCGAAAGGTTCTCCGTCGGTTGCGGCGACGCGCCCGCCTTTTGAAACGATTGCGTCACCTTGCGCGCGATGTGGGTCGTCATCGGCGAGCCGCCCCGGTGCACCTCGCGGATGGCCTCCAGCAACTCGGCGCTCTTGGTCCGCTTCAGCAGGTAACCCGACGCCCCCGCCGCCAGCGCCGCGAAGATCTTCTCCGTGTCTTCATAGACCGTCAGCATCACCGACTGGATTTGAGGCGCGACCCGCTTCAACTGCCGCACGCATTCCACGCCGTTCATCCCCGGCAGGTTGATGTCCATCAGCACGACCTCGGGCCGGTCCTTGGGCAAACCCTCCAGCGCCGCCTCGGCATTGGGGTATTGGCTGACGCACTTGAATCCTTCCGCCCGGGCGATCACGCGCCCCAGTGTGCCGCGCAACTGGTCGTTATCTTCCACGATGGAAACTGTGATGGGCATGGTTCACGCCGAACATCTCAGCGCAGTGAGTCGTAAACGGCGTCCTCGGCCGGATCGTCTCGCAAGAACTGCTCGTAAGCCCCGGCACGCCACTCGGCCTCGTCGGTGGCGTCGTCGGTCAGAACGATGATGCGGGCCTTGCCCGACTTTGGCAGTTGCGCCGCAATCTCCCGGGGGATGGGCAACACCGCCGCGCCGTTTAGCTCCGTCGTGAATTCAACCGCGTTCATGCAAAAAGAGTAGGCTGCCCAGGCAGTCAGGTCAAACTCTATAAGCCCGGCGGCCCGTCCGCCCGCCAATCACGCGCGCCAGCGTGCCGCGCAACGGGTTGTTATCTTCCACGATGGAAACTGTGATTGGCATATGTGAGGCGCTCAGGCTTGGGGCGGCGGCGCTGGGAATTCCGCCGACAGAATCGCGGCCACCGCCTCTTTGAGCTTGGCAATCTCCTGATCGAGGACGCCCCAGATGACATCGTAATCGACACTCTCGTAGCCATGCGCGATATAGTCGCGTGTGCCGGCGACCTTGCGCCAGGGCACGTGGGGATGCCGGTCGCGCAGGCCCTCCGGCAGCCGCTTCACCGCCTCGCCTAATACTTCCACCACACGCTCGCCGAGCATTTGCTTGCGCCAGTCGCTGAGGAACTCCTCTCTCGTCATTGAGGCCCTCAAATCGATCCCCTTGTCGCACAACTCGACGATCTGCCGCAACGTCACCTCGGCATCATGGACGCTCATAAATCGTCAATAACTCGTCCTTCACCCGTTTCTGGATCAGCGGGTGCAATCGTGAGCAGAAATCCACCTTGCGCCCCAGCACCCGGCCCAGCTCCTCGCCATACCCGAAATAGTTCCAGCCCGCCCGCTGCAAGACCCCCGGCTCGAACTCCGCCAGCACGTCCACATCGCTGCGTTCCGGGTCAAAGTCCTCCCGCAACACCGACCCGAACAAGCTCAGCTTCCGGATGCCCCGCTGACGGCAGAAGTCTCCGATCCGATCTTGGTCAATAGCAATGGGCAGTTCTGCAACACTCATGGGAGTATTCTCGCCAAAACCCACCGGCTCCGCAACTCCTTATTCCTTCCTCTGGGCCAATCACGCGCGCCAACGTGCCGCGCAACTGGTCGTTATCTTCCACGATGGAAACTATGATTGGCATGGTTCAGTATGCGCCATCGCTCGTTGGCTAGAGCGATTTGGCCATCGTCGAACTCATAACAACCTCACTTCCTGCGTGGAACAAGAAGCTCTACCTCGCCAGGCTCGATGCCGTTATGCTCGCTCCGCTTTTCGCATAGAGACTCCTCTTGCTTCCAAATCGTCTTCACACTTTCAGGAGCGTGTCCAGGAATGGAGCGACTGACCCACGTAAAAACCTCTACGAACCGAGGCTTGCTCCCGTCCTCGGTGTCTTGAACGACGATGTGCGGTTCGGCGAATACAAAATGCTCACGGCGATAAACTTCCCAGGCCCGTGAAAGCACCGCCTGAAATTCCGCCTCTTTGCCCGGCTTGACGTGATACGTGACAAGCACCGTCTCTGGGACTCGCTTTGCGGAACTGCGATGTGTCGTCGAACAGCCGATCAATGCGAGAGGGAAAACGGCGAGCAGTAAGTATGTGATCCTCATAAAATGGCGGAAGTGTTCACGCGTGTAGATGCCCAACACGTAATGGGCGTCATATTGGACGGCTTGAGATGCGGCATGGGGCGAACGTATTTCTCGGTGTTTCTCCCATCAACAGGAAGTTGCGCCCCAACGTCCGCACGCTCATTGGCCGTCGGCTTCGCAGCGTCCTGTCCTGTGGGCACCGTGTGGGCGCCATGTGGGCGCCAAGTCCGTGGGATATCCGAAGGTGTTCCGTTGGTGTTCCGTAGGAGTCGCCCTCTTTGCGGCGGGTGCGGCTGCCCCGGCGGCCAGACCAAGAGGCTGGAGAACCGCCGTAACAGCCCCCGAACGGCCCCCTGAGCAATGCCTGAGCGCCACGGCGGTTCCAGGCATGTTCCTCTGAGGTCCCTCTGATGCTCCTCTGATGTTCCAGGGATGTTCCAGGGATGTTCCTGGCTTCCGAACCCGTCTTTCTGCCGCCCTGCCGCCGGGCCAAGCCCCACGGCTCGCGGGGACTCGCCCTCCCGTCCGGTCCCCGATGCGGTCCAGCCGCCAAGCGGCGGAGTGCCCCAAAATATCCGGGCACAAGGTACAGAGTCCGAGAGATTTGTCAAGCAGATACTTTAGGAGTTTTTACGGCTGATAGCACGGAGAGTTGATAGTTGATAGACAGAGAGGTTCGGGGCGCGGTGATTGCCAGCCACGGCGCGCTGGGGACAGCGCGCCCTACCAATCAGAAGCTCAGGCTTCGCCAGTCGCCCGGCCCAGGGGCGCGGTGAGGCGGACGCGGGTGCCGCCTTCGGCGCCCGGGGCGATGGAGAATTGGCCGCCGACGTCTTCGAGGCGTTTGCGCATGTTGCGCAGGCCGTTGCGGCCTTTGTCGGCGGCGTCCGCGCTCAGGCCGCAGCCGTTGTCTTCGATTTCGAGGGTGAAGCGGCCAGGCTCGAGGCGCAGGCGCAGCCAGACGGAGTTGGCCTGGGAGTGTTTGACAACGTTGTTGACGGCTTCCTTGGCGGCGAGGAAGACGTTGTGGCGGAGTTCGGGCGAGATGGGGATGTTGGGGAGTTGCGGCGGGACTTCGAGGCGGTAGCGCAACGCGGCCAGCGCGAGGTATTCCTGCGCGTATTTGCAGACGTAGGTGATCAGGCCGTCGAGGGTGTCGTTGGAGGGGTTGACGGTCCAGACGATCTCGTCGAGGGCGCGGGTGGTTTCGAGGGCGGTCTGCTCGATTTGCCGGGCGTGGCCCTCGACTTCTTCGGGATGGTGTTTGTCGCTCTCGACCAGCTCGCTCAACAGGGAGAGCTGCGTGAGGCTGGCGCCGACCTGATCGTGGATGTCCCGCGCGATACGGGCGCGTTCCTGCTCGAGGGCTTCCTTCTGCCGCAAGGCGGCCAGTTGGCGCTGCAACCGCTGGGTGGAGACGTAATGAACCGAGCCGACGATCATCCCCAGCAGGCCCGCCGTCGTCAGGCCGAGGAACCACCACGTGCGCCAGAAGGGCGGCAGCACTCTGATCGCCAGCGTGGCGCCCTCCTTGTTCCAGACCTCATCCTCGTTGCAGGCCGTCACCTGGAAATGATACCGGCCCGGCGGCAGCTTGCTGTAGAGAACCTCGCGGACGTTGCCGGGCCTCTCCTTCGGCTTCGTCTCGTACCCCTCCAGCAGGTACTTGAACCGTCCCTTATCCGGGGCGGCGAGGTTCAGGCTCGCGAAGCGAATCTCCAGGCCCTCCTTGCCCGGGGGGATGGTGACTTCGCGCGGCGGCGCGGACCGCAGGGTTTCGGGGTTCTGCACCTCGCCGGCGACCAGCACGGATTCTATCATCACGGGCGGCGGGTTGGTGTTGAGGTTCAGCCGGGCGGGGTTCAGCGAGGCCAGGCCGTGGATGGTTGGAAACCAGAGCGTGCCGTCCCGGCTGCGCACGGCGCCCGGCTGCGAGCCGGAGGTGCATTCGCTCGCCGGCAGGCCGTCCGGCTCCCCATAGAGACGACACGAGATTGCTACGGTCTTGTCCTCGGCAAAGCGGTTCAGTTCCTCTTTCTTGAGGCGCATGAGACCGGCGTTCGACCCGATCCACAGGTAGTCGTGCCCGTCCTCCAGCAGGTAACCGAGGCTATTGCTGGCCAGCCCTTCCTTCTTCGTATAGCGAGTCCACTTGCCGCCCTGGAATCTCGCCAGGCCGCCGGAGGTGGCCACCCACAACACCCCGTCGCTATCCACCTCGACTGCGGAAATGCTGTTCCCCGGCAGTCCGTTCGTTTTCGTGAACCAGGCGAAATGGCCCTCGCGCAGGCGATTGAGACCTTCCCCTTTGGTGCCGAGCCACAGGTTCCCCTCGCGGTCCTCAACGATTGCCCGCACGTCATCGGCGGAAAGTCCGTCCCGCGTGGTAAACAGCTTCAAGTCATCGAGCCGGAGCAAGCCGCCCTGCGTGCCCAGCCACAACCGGCCCGCCCGGTCCTGGAAGATGGCCGAGACGATCTTGTCCAGGGCCTCGGGCAGGATGAGCGGCACAAACTTGCCATACTCCAATTGGAACAAATGCGGCCCCATCGCACCCCAGGTTCCGGTCAGAACCCAGTTGCCCCCGAGCGCGCCCTGATTCCGGCCCAGGAACACGGATTTTACATCCAACAGGGTATCCGGGTTTACCTCCAACACGGGAGAGCCTGGGATGAGCTGAAACCGCTGCGCGCCGCCGCCCGTCCAATGGTCAACCCGGTTGCCCGTGTACCCGATCCACAATCCCGCCTGGCCGTCCTCGCAGACCGATTGCACCACGGAACCGCGCGACGGCGGCAGCACCTCGAAGAGCTTTCGTCTCACCCGGTTCAACCCACCGCCGTTGGTTCCCACCCAGAGACAGCCCTCGCGATCCACTGTCAGCGCCAACACGGAATTATGGGACAGTCCTTCCGCCTCGGAGATGCGTGTTGCCTTGCCCTCGGCGTCGAACCAATAGACCCCGTCGCCGTAAGTGCCCACCACCAGGTTGCCGTCGAGGTCCTCGCAGGCCGCCACAATCGGCAGGGTGCTGGCCCACGGATACGCTCCCACATCGCGCTCCACGGCGGCCCCTTTGCACTTCTGAATCCGCCCATTGGCCAGGCGCCAGTACCCGCCCCGTTTGCTGGCCAGAAGGAAGTTCAGCCGGATTGATCTCACCTCGTCCGTCACCACCGGGATTGGGTTCAGCGCCACCAGGCTGGTATCCGTGCCGATCCACAAGCAACCAGAGTCTTCCGCAATCAGTGCCCGGCAAGTGCTGGGGGCGCCCGTGCCCGCGTGCCAGACATCCACCTTCCCCTCCCGATACCGGCCCAGCAGACCAGTGTAGGTGTAGAACATTACGGCGCCACTGCGGTCCTCACATATCGCCATCAGGCGGCCTGCGTAACCGCCCTGCGCGACATCCACGCTGGTGACCTTGCCCCCTTTGACCAGATTAATGCCCCCGTTCTCAGTGCCCACCCAAAGATTAGTCTGCCGGTCCTCATAGAGGCGGATGATCTCGCTGCTATTCAGTCCGGGCGTATTGTTCTCATCAAACACCGCGAACTGGACCCCGTCAAACCGCGCCAGGCCGGCCAGCGTCCCGACCCAGAGATAGCCATCCCGGGTCTGTGTCACCGCCAGCACCGCCCTCGACGGCAGCCCCTGGGCGGTCCCAAACGCGTCCACCGTGAAGCGGGCGTTCGCCTCGGCCGCCGGGACGGAAGATACGGCGCACAGCAGCAGCCCGGCGGCGGCGAGTCTGGACATCGCGCGCAATGCACGATTTGCCGGCCGGTTGCAGCCGCCGCCGGCAGCCGGCGCATTCTCTCCGCACCGAAGATGGCGCCGATTGGCGTCGGCGGCTATGTGAGCATTACGCAGGCGGGCGAATGTCCAGCGCTTCTTCGGCATAGCGGCTTCGTTCCCGTGGCCGGCCCGCGCCGTCAAATCTGCGAATACGCCGTCGGCACCAGAAACCGATTCGCTATCTTGGACACCGTATCCGCGTATTGCGGATCATTCTTCAGCTTGTTCCAGGTGGGATGGGCCTTGAAAGCGTCCCAGTGTTTCGTGTGCGCGGCCTGGTCCTCAGCGGAGAGCATGTAGGTCAGGTGCGGCAGATCGCTGCCGATGATCGCTTCCCCGTAAAAGATCGGACCCAGCCCCACCTCCCGCATCGTGTCGATCTCGCCCGCGTTGAACATCTCCATCTTCTTGATGGCCTTGAGGAAACTGTAGCTCTCATAAGTGCGCATCTCGAACATGCGCGGCTTCTTCTCCCGGCAGTAGGGGGGCAGTTCCACCTTGGGCATCCCCGCAAACGCCAGCATTAGCCAACTGTCAATCCGCTCGAAGGGCGGATTGGTCTTGGGCAATTGGAGGTATTCAGCCGCGGCGCTCTGAAACTCCGGGTCGGCATTCAGGCGCGCGCCGGTCATGGCGAACGATGCGATTGAAGGATAGGGAATCAGCACCAGCATCGCTAACGCATCCCTGACTTCGGTGGGCGCCTGCGCCTCGGTCCGTTCCTGTTGCACAAAGACGCCCACCGGCTTGATGCCCTGCCGGTTCAAGCCGGGGATGAAAGCTTTCCCCAGGTAAGCATCGAGCAGATGGTGGTTCGCGCCACTTTTCAGATGGTAAAGCAGCAGTTCGTAGTAGTCCGGGGTCTCGGGGTTACTATGGCCGGAAACCACCTGGTCCTTCGTTCCGGCGCAGCTCAGGCCGATGAGGGTGGAAGCGGCCACGGATGTTTTGATGAATTCGCGTCGTTTCATATCTTTGTATTGGTTGTGGACGGAAAGCTCCGTCGCAGGTTATTGCCTGGAGAGATTGAAACCCCTTTTCGCAACGGAGACCACAAAAATCGACAGGCCAGCCTGGACCGGGCGAATTGCGCTACTCGGCCCCTGGAAGGGACACCGTTGGCGGCGGCTGGTGGTAGGCTCTGCCTGTCCGGTAAAGGCTCAGCAGTTGCTCATTAACGGCGGCAAACTGCGCGTCGCCGCCCGCCCTCGCCAGTTCAATCGCCTTTTGCGCCGCGGCCACCGCCTCCGTAAATCGTCCCGCCTCGGCATACGCCGCCCCCAACGCGCCCACCATCTGCGCCTGCTTGTATTCGGTCAGGCGACAGCCCTGTTCTGCGACCCGGACCGCCTCCATCCCCTCCCGCACGGCGTTATCCGAACACGAGGCCAGCAGCCAAGCCAGATTGTTGAGCGCCTCGAGTTGGTCGGGCTTGGCCGCCAGCACCTGCCGATATTCCGCCACCGCTTCTCGAAATCTCCCGCTCCGATGCAGCAGCGTGGCCAACTGCGCGCGCGCCTCCGTGTCCGGCTTCAACTGGAGCAGTTCCTTAAGCTGCTTCACCGCCTCCTCTTTCCTCCCCTGCTCGGCCAAGGCCGAAGCGTATGACCTGCGAATCTCCGCGTCTTTCGGTTTGATTCTCACCGCCGCTTGGAACTGGCCCTCCGCTTCGGCGAACTTGCCTTGCAGCGACAGGAGGCGTCCCAGGTTGGAGTGCGCCTGCGCATTATCCGGTTTCAACGCCAGCGCCGCCACCAGATGCGCCCGCGCCTCGTCATACTTCTGTTGTTCCGCGAGGATCCAGCCCAGGTTGGCGTGCGCGCACCACGCCGCGGGGTTTTTCGCCAACGTGTCGCGCCACAGCGCCTCTGCGCTCACGAATACCTGCGCCCGCTGCGCAGCCAGCACCGCCAGCCCCGCCACCAACCCGCCCCCCGCCAGCCCCAAGACCATGCCTCTCATCCTGGGCATTCCCCACGGAACAGGGTTCGCTGACGGGCCGTAGCCGCCGACGGCAGTCGGCGCATTCTCTCCGCACCGAAGTTCGCGCCGACTGCCGTCGGGGGCTACTGGGGCCTGAAATATACGGGTTAACGCCCAATCCAACCCCGCCGCCACCAGCGCCACCAGCGCGGTTAGCGGTAGATACGCGAAATGATCCGACACCCGCGACAATGCCAGAAAGTACATGTCGAAGAAGCCCAGCACCGGAAACAACGTCACCGTGAAACAGCCCAGCCCGAACAGCACATGCCTGGCCCAACTCCGCCGAAACCCCCAACCCATCGCCAAAACGCCGCACCACAGCAACAGCGGCAGGTAAGACCCAGGCGCCGCCGCCTCAATCTTCCAGCGCGGGTAGATCATGTTCAGATTCAGGGGCAGCAACGCTTTGCCCAGGTAAAACCAGAGCGCCATCCCGGCTCCGGCCAGCCGTCCCCAGAACTTCTCACTCTGAACGGCCACTCCGGCCATCGCCCCATGTGCCTGAAACCATACGCTCATCAGCCCGAACGCCAGCGCCAGCGCGAAGAACGGGCTGGTCCGCAACCAGTCCAGCCGCCCCACCCGCCCGCGCTGCCACCAGGCGCACCCCAGCAACACCACCGGCAGCATCACCGTCGAAGTCTTGCTCAGCAGCGCCAGCACAAAGGTTAGGAGCGACAACCAGTAGAGGAGTCGAGGAGCGAGGGGCGAAGGGCGAGGGGCGGGAACCTCTGTCGTGTTGCGTGTTGCGTGTTGCGTGTCGCTGGAGGCTGACTCCTGACTCCCGACTTTAGACTTTAGACTTTGGACTTTAGACTGCTGGTCAGACCGCAAATACCACAGGATGCTCAGCAAATAGAACGTCAGCGCCAGCGTGTTCTTCAACTCCGCTATCCACGCCACCGACGCCACGCACACCGGGTGGACGGCAAAGATCATCGCCGCCAGCCAACCCGCCGGGATTCTCAGCCGCCTCAGCACCCGCCACAACAACACCGCGCTGGTCGCATGGAGCAACAAATTGACGACATGATAGCCCACCGTGTGATCGCCCCACGCCAGCCATTCCAACCAAAACGCCACATTCGTCAGCGGGAAGTCCGTGCGAAACCAGATAGACCCCAGCCCCAGCTCCCCTGTCACCAACGGATTCCGATGGACAACCAACAGGTCGTCCCACAGAAACTCGCCTCGCAACGCCCGCCAATAGACCGCCAACACCGCCAGGGCCAAGGCCGCCACGCCCCCGGCCAACAGGCGCCAGTCCTCCCGACGCTCCGCCTGCGCCTCCGGCACTCCCGCCGGCTCAGGCGCGCTCGACATTCGGTTCCCGTTCATCAATCACGTCGGTGGCAAAGTTGAAGTGGAGCGGCGCTTGAGTCGCCTCCGGGTTCACACGGTGCATGGCGCCAATTGATAGCGAGATTGGCGGTCAAAGTAAAGCAACCGGCGCATGGGCCTGCTCAGGCCGGAGTGGCGTTAGTCATTGTAAGCGCTTTCGCCGTGTTGCGCCAGGTGCAGTCCGACGCTTTCATCTTCTTCGCTGACGCGCAGGCGGAGGAGGCCATTTCTTGAATTGACACCAGCCCGGCTTCGTCGGGAAGATATTGTTTATGAACGAATCGTCTAATTCTCTGACTACACGTCGCGAGTTTATCAAAACCACTGGCCGCATCGCCGCAGCGTCAGCTTTGGCCGGCGTGGCCATTCCCCATGTCCACGCCGCCGGCAGCGGCCTTATTCAAATCGCCCTGGTCGGGTGCGGAGGCCGCGGAACTGACGCGGCAAGAAACGCCCTGTCCGTCAAACGCGGTCCTGTGAAACTCGTGGCCATGGCCGACGTTTTCGAGAAGAAGCTCGGCGACAGCTATGACGCCATAAAGACAGCCTGCGGCGACAAGGTGGATGTGCCCCAGGACCGCCAGTTCATCGGGTTCGACGGCTACAGGAAGGCGATGGATTGCCTCAAGCCGGGAGACGTAGTGATTCTGACCACCCCGCCGGCATTTCGCTGGGTTCAGTTTACCTACGCGATCGAGAGGGGGCTAAACGTATTCATGGAAAAGCCGGTCACCGTGGACGGCCCGACCACGCGCAAGATGCTCAAGTTGGCCGAAGCCGCGACCGCTAAGAATCTGAAGGTCGGGGTTGGTTTGAATTCCCGGCACAGCCGGCCCATGCAGGAACTGGCCAAGCGCATCCATGACGGCGAAATCGGCGACCTGATTCTTCTGCGCGGCTACCGGATGCATGGCCCAGCCGCTGCGTGCTTTCCAACCAAGTGGCCGGGGGATCCCAGTGAGTTGCTCTGGCAGATTAAGAACTTCCACGGCTTCCTCTGGGCCAGCGGCGGACTCTTCAACGACTTCTACATCCACATCATTGACCATCTGTGCTGGATGAAGAATGCCTGGCCGGTGAAAGCCCAAGCGCTGGGCGGACGTCATTACCGGACCGACCCGGATGGCGCGCCTTACGTGGATCAGAACTTCGACACGTACTCGGTGGAATACACCTTTGCCGATGGCGCCAGAATGTATATGGACGGGCGGTGTATCAACGGCTGCAACGATGTTTTTAACAGTTACGCTCATGGCAGCAAAGGCTTGGCCATCGTATCCAAGTCAGGCGATTGCGGCGCCCCCTCCAGCACTTTCAAGGGCCAGAATGCGCAGCGTTCCAACATGATCTGGACCTCGAAGGTCGCCCCGGACGAGCAGAACCCCTATCAGAACGAGTGGAACGACCTGGTGGACGCCATCCGCGACGATAAGCCCTACAACGAAGCCAAACGCGGCGCTGAAGCCAGCCTCGTCTCCAACATGGGCCGCATGGCGGCGCACACCGGGCAGGAGATTACCTTCGAGGACATGCTCAATTGCGAGCACGAGTTCGCACCCGACGTGGATAAGCTCACGTTGGATTCGCCCCCCCCGCTGCTGGCCGGAAAAGACGGCAAGTATCCCGTCCCAATGCCAGGCATCACCAAGAACCGGGAATACTAACCGAGCTTAACCGGGGAATTTCATAGCGTGTAGCCGCCGACGGCAGTCGGCGCTGATTTTTCAGCCCCGAAAGATGGCGCCGACTACCGTCGGCGGCTACGCCCGGTAGGCGGTTTGTGCGAGGTATGAGAATTCCGGGTTAAACGCAGACCGTGCGGCCGGGCATGGCCACCGGGTAGAAGCCGTTGGCGTCGGGCAACACCAGCGGGGGCGCGTCCCAGCCAAAGGTCTTGGGCAGCAACTCGATCTTGGAGTTGATGGCGTCCTCCCATTCGATCTGTTGCCCTGAATAAGTGCACATCCGGCCGAGGATGGCGGTCATGGTGCTGGTGCCGGCGAACTCGGCCTCGTTAAGGGGTTTGTCGTTCCGAATGGCGTCGAACAGATCGTCATGCTCCTGCTGATAGGCGTTCTGCTGTGCCTGTTTGGTGTTGTAACGCCACGCTGCAGGCCCTTTGATGACAAAGAGCTTCCGTCCGTCGTCCAGATCGGCGCTGCCTTTCGTGCCCAGGACGTGCTCCGACACACTGGGCCAGCACCCCGGGATTTGGCGGCATTGGCTGAGCATCCGCGCGCCGTCCGCGTATTCAAATTCGACAAAGTGGTGGTCGAAAATCTGGCCGTGCCGTTTCGCGTTGCGCACCTGGCGTCCGCCCATGCCCTGGGCGCGCACCGGGTGGGCGCCTTTGATCCAGTTGCAGACATCGATGTTGTGGACGTGCTGCTCGACGATGTGATCGCCAGACAGCCAGGTGAAATAATACCAGTTGCGAATCTGGTAATGCATTTCGGTTTCGTTTGGCAGCCGTTCAACGCCGTCCCGCGAACCCCCATCCCAGTAGCACCGCAGCAACGTCAGGTCGCCCACGGCGCCGTCCTGGAGGCGTTTGACGATCTCGAGGTAGCCGCGCTGGTGACGGCGCTGGAGCCCAACCCCGACTTTGAGATTCTTCTTCTTCGCTTCCTCCGCCGCGGCCAGCAATTGTCGAATGCCCGGCGCATCCGTGGCCACCGGCTTCTCCATGAACACGTGTTTGCCCTGACGCACGGCTTCCTCGAAATGAATCGGACGAAAGCCGGGTGAGGTCGCCAGAATGACTACGTCGCCCAGGGAGATCGCCTTCTTGTAGCCGTCAAAGTCCGTGAACTGGCGGTCGGGCGGGACATCGACCTTTTCGGGATGTTGGGCCTGGAGGCTGGCTAGGCCCTTTTCCAGTTTCTCGGGCAGCACATCGGCCATAGCGACCAATTTGGTGTTGCCGGCAGTCCTGAGCGCCTGGTCGGCCGCGCCGCTGCCGCGTCCGCCGCACCCGACCAAGGCGATCTTGAGCAACTCGCTGCCGGCAGCATGGGCGCTCCGTTCAATCGGCAGGGCACCCAGCAGGGCAGCGCCCGCGAGGGCCGAGGAGCCGGTTTGCAGGAATTGACGACGCGAGACGGCTGACTTGGATTCGGTGGAGGTCGAGTTCATTGCTTAATAGGACAATCGCACTTAACGTTGCGGCCTCTTAATTAAGTCCGGCGCTCATCTTCGGCAAGCACGATTTGCCGGCTGATTTCCTCGCTCCGCCGTTGGAGCGGGCGCTCAAGTTTGAACTGAATCACTTTGCCCCATCGCCCTTCAGTTGCCGGAGACGCTCGGCCACGAGTTTGCCTTCGGGCGACGCCGGGAGGCCGAGGGCCAGGCACTTTTGATAGAACTGGATGGCTGCGTTGGTATTCTGCCTGCGCCAGGCGATTTCGCCGAGCCCGAATACGACCTTGTAAGAGTGGGGAGAGGTTTGGAACAACTGCTCGTAATCGGCTTGGGCCGCATCAAGCTGGCCTGCCCGCAGACAGGCGATGGCGCGGTTGAGTCGCACGACCTGGTTGGAGGGAGCGAAGGAAAGCGCGGTGGTCAGGGTGGTTATGGCGGCGTCGTATCGCGAAAGCTGCATTTCGGCGAGACCTTTGTTGGACAGCAGCTCCGGGTTATGCGGCTCCCGGCTCAGCAACCGGTCCAGAACAGTCAGGGCGGGTTGATACTGCATGCTCTGCAAGTAGAGCTGCGCCGCGATGGAGAGCACTTCGGCCTGTTCCGGGTGTTGGGTGACGAAGCTCTCGATGCAGGCGGCGGCTTCGTTGGTCCGGCCCAGCCCTTCCAAGGCTGTCGCGCGGCAAAAAAGAAGCTGCGCCATGCCTGACGCGTCCTGCGGCAGGCCGAACGTTTGGATGTCCTCGGTCAGCCGCAAAGCGCTGGCGAACTCCTGGACCGCGATGTGTCCTTGCGCGAGCCATAGTTGCGGCTCCAGCCAATCGGGCGCCAGATCGGCACAACGCGCAAACTCCCTGATGGCCTGGTGAGGTTTGCCGCTGCCCAACAAGACGCGCGCCGTCTCGAACAGAAACGTTGGTTCATCAACTGGCCCGTCGTCGTTCATGACCGCTTCCCACTTACGGTGCTTGGCGAATAGGTCCAGCCATTGTTTCTGGACGGCCTCACGATCGAGTCGCAGGTTGTTGCCCTGCTGGTGCTGCCCGTTGAATTCCAGGTTGATCCGGGCCGCAAGGTTGTCAGGTTTAAGCTCGAGCGCGCGTTGGAACCACAGGCCGGCTTCTTTCCAGCGCCCGAGTCGCTGCATCTGCACTCCCCAATAATCGAGGGATTTGGAATAGGCGGCGCTCAGGAAGGACGCAGTGGGGTTTTGCTGTGGCGTCAACTGGAGGCGGGCGGCCAAAAGGCCGGCCAGTTGGGGTGCGTAACCCGGTTTCGGATTGACCAACCCGGCGAGGGCCTGGAGGGTGCCGATCCAGAGCTCCTGCCAGTATTGCTCATTAGCGGCGGCAGTCCGGCTATCGAGCGTTTGGCCGAGCGTGTCCCTCCCCCGAGCAACCAGGCAGTGAACCGCCCCGCTGGGCCGGTCCGCAAACAGCTCGAAGCAGAGACTGAAACTGGGATGCAGATAGACCACTTGCTCCTGCAAAGAGAAGCGGGAGAGGAGCTGGAGCAGTTTGCCCGATTCGACCACCTCCAGATTGTTGGTGGGCGGTTTAACAGGCCACCTGGATTTGAATTGGGCGGCTTTCAGGATGTGGTATTGGCCCCAAGCCAGGGAGGGCGTGTCCAGCAACAGGGCGTCTTTGTCATGGCGGCGGGCGCCCAGTTCGGCCATTACCAGAAACAGTTGTGTCGGATTGTCACTCAGGACAACCGATTTGCGTGCCGGCAGGCTTTGGTAAAGTTGCCGGGCGAACTGACGCAGGGCCGGGCCGTTGGTGGTGCGAATCTGGTCCAGGTTCCGCCAGACCAGCATCAGAGGCATCGCCGCGAGCAAAATCCAGAATGCGGCAACCGTCAGCCTGGCGAAGGCCCTCTGGAGAGGCGTCAGTTTCTGGTTGCGCGCCAGTTTGGGTATAGGCACCGAACCAATCAGCAGGAAGTAGCCTGAGCAATAGCCGATGACCAGGGCGGGGAGGTAATACTGCGTCAGGAATGGCGCGCCCAATGCCAGTTTGCGAGGGCTGACCGGCGGATCCAGCGCTATCCAGAGGGATACCGCGAGAAACGCGGCGTGCACAAAGTGGAACATGGCCTTGCTGAGGAACCCGGCCACCCTGTTATCGTCGCCGGAGTGGGGCGCCTGCGACTTCCACCGTATGGAAATGACCAGCAGCGGGAGCAGGGATGTCAGCGCCAGGGCAAGAGCAGCTCCCTGGGGAAACCAGATCAGGGCATTTCGCTGGGCCTTCAAATTGCTTT
This sequence comes from Verrucomicrobiota bacterium, assembly GCA_050011195.1. GTDB lineage: Bacteria > Verrucomicrobiota > Verrucomicrobiia > Limisphaerales > UBA8199 > PALSA-1440. The sequence continues at coordinate 45,718 of JBEKJO010000017.1, forward strand.
TCAAGGCCGTCCAGAAACTCAGGTGGACAACGGGATGGAAGGTTTGAACGGCTGGCAGCACGAAGTACAGACTAAAGCCGATCAATCCCCACAAAGCCATGCGCAGCAGGAAGCGGAGGTTGAAAAAACTCAAGCCTTTGAGCCAAAGGATAGCGGCGAGAAAAACAGGCAGGTAGCCGATCATGGTCCAGTCGTTGGCCAAGCCGGCGCCACAAAGGAATGCGGTGGCGGAAAGCCAGGACTGAATCCGGCGGATTCTGAATTCGAGCAGGCACCAGATGACGCAGGCGAAGAGCATCAGGTTAATCATTTCGCCCGTGGCTGCGGTCGCATGCTCCCAGAAAGTCAGTTGCAGACCGCAAGCGATGGCCGCCAGGACCGGCGGCATCCAGGCGTTGGGCGTCGAAAGTGTCGAGAAGGCGCTGTGTTCACGCGCCCGTTGCTCATGCGTACGGTCCTGGGGCAGCAGGGCAACCGAACGCGTGAGCAGCGCCAGCACTAACGCGGCACAGGCGGCGGCAAAGACGTTCAGTGCCAGCGGAATCCAGGGTTCAGGCAGGAAACGGAAAGGATAGAAGACAAGAAAGGCAAGCGGCTGACGCAGTTCGGGCTGCCACAGCCACCCTGATATTCGCGCCACGGTCGCCAGGCTGTGGAGCGAAACCCATGCATTGAGTGTGCCGAGATAGACCAGGAACCCTCCCGCAGCGACCAGCCACGGCAAAACCGCGGCCACAAATCTCTCCGGCCTGGCACGGCTTCGTTGCACAGTCATAAAACGATTGCATTTGAACCCAGGGAAACTGAATTGGCAAGAAGGCAAGCGCTGGTGTTAGTGGAGTTCTGCACCAACGCGCACTGCCCTCAGGCCTGGAGCCAGGCCCCCTCCGCGCCGACCATAGTCGGCAGCCTCTATTCGGTCACTGCTCCCCTTGCCCAGGGTTCCAGGTGCTGCCGTTTGCGGCACCGTTTAGGCGAGGGATCGCGCCGGGCGCTTTGATCATTCGATTCTGGACGCCTTTCCCTTGTCCGGCGCTGTGTGGCGTGCGAGCGCCTGGAAAGTCCAAGTCCGGCTGTCTGGCCCTCCAAGCTACGGCCGGCGCGTGAGGGTGAAGAGGATGGCACAGAGGACGAGAAAGAGAAAGACAATCGAGTGGATCTGGAAGGGGAAATCAAAGCGGGCGTGGACCAGGCAGCCGGCCAATGCCAGCCAGATGAGGATGACGAAGCGCCTTCCCCCGTGAATGCCGCCGCGCGCGAACCAGCGCAGCACCACCGCCACAAAGGCCAAAGCGACCAAGCCGCTGCCGACGCAGCCGAAGGTGATGCGGGTCTCGAGCCAATCGTTGTGCAATTGGGCCGGCCAATATCTGTTTGTGCTTTTGCGGTAAAGCTGAAAGACCGACTCAAAGGTGCCGGGGCCAGTTCCAAATACCGGATAATCTGCGGCCATAGGGCGGGCCGCATCATACATTGCCTCCCGGAGTTCAAAGCCTTCGCTGAGTTGGGCCATACGGGGTTTGAGCGATTTCCAGCCCAGCGCAAAGCCGAGCGCCAGCGCGCCGGTGAAAAAGAGAAACAGGCAGGCCAGCGTAATCTTCCGCGTTTTCCGGTCCTGCGGTTGGTGGGCGGCGAAAAAGAAATGGCTGACGGAGAGCAAGATGGCAGCCAAAGCCACAATTCCGACGGTGATGAGAGCGCCCGCACGGCTGGTGGATATAATCGGGCAGGCCGCCATGACGGCAGCGCCGGCCAGGATCAGATGATGTGCGTTGCGTTTGAAGCCGAGCGACTGATTGAGCGTCCACCAAAACCCCAGGCAAACGGGCCAAAGAAGATTGAAGTATTGCGACGCGTTGGCGCGGTAGGCATAAGGGCCGAATTGGGTGACAGCGCCCGGGTTGACGCGCGGCTGGACGAGAAAAAGGAGCTTGCCTGCGCCTTGAAGCCGTTGCGCAATGCCTTCCACCCCGAGCAGCCCGCCGTTCAGAGCCAATACCCATAACAATCGCCGCAAGCGAGCAGGGAGCGGGAGCGCGGAGTTGCCGCCGCCGGGCTGAGGCTTGCGGTGTTGGCCCCGTTCCTCGCCCTCCGACTTGCCCAGCAGCCAGTCGCGGACGGCCCAAAAGGACAACGCCAGCCCAAGGTAAGTCCAAAAGGCCAGCCACGTTCGACCGCCGTCGAAGCTGTGCGGCAACCAATTGATGTAGGGATGGTAAGCGAAGCTCAAGTCGTCGCGGTGGAAGGTGGACCTCGCATTCACGGCGCTGATGAGGCAATAAACCAAAATGGCGACGGTCAGCCAAGCGAGCCACGCCGTGAGCCGGGGTGGGGTCAGGAGCCTGGAACCTCTCGGGGCGCTGAGCGATTCGAGCCATCCGTCGTCCCAGCGAGCAGGATGGTAACCTTTGAGCTGGCGAATGGCCAATTTGCAGGCCAGCATAACCCCCAAGAGATAGCCCGCGCCGTTCATCAGCCAGATTGACCAGGTTTGGGTGGTGCCGAAGGCCCAAGGGCCAAAAACCGCCATGGCGTAAATCAAAGCTTCCGTCAGGTCCTCGCAGACGCGGTAGAACTGCACGTCGCCCGCGCGCAAAGGGCGGCGTTTCGTGGCACGAGAGAGGAGGCTGCCGGCATCAGCAGCGTTGGGCGCGCATGGGGCAGGAATCTCAGACTGTCCACCGGCTTCCATCCGCTGCGATTGAAGTCAAGCCGGCGGCGCTTAACAAGCCTTTAGTGGCTGCCGGACGGGGGAAGAGGCCAGAGGGCAGAGGGGCCGTGACTAAACGGCGTCAATCCAATGCGCGACAGCAAGCCGCCAGCAGTGAACCCGATTCCGCACCGGCCGGCTCGTGGCGAGGATGACGACTAGAAAGACTCCGCCAAAAATGCCCAGCGCCACGTTCACCGGCTCCGGCACCGCGCTGATGTTGAGACTCCAACTGTCCAACTGGCTCTGGCTGCCCGCCGACAGGTCGGCAATAAACAACGTCCAGGTCCCGTTCGGATTCAGGCCGTTCAAAGCGGCGAATGTCACCGTTCCGGGATTGCTAAAACTGTTCGGCGATGACGATGCCAACCGCGGGTCAGTCGTCTGCCCGTCCGGCCGCCATGTCCCCGTCAACTGCCCGCCGCTGTAGGTCCGGCTGTAGTTCTGATAAAAGTGGATGTTGTTCGCCCCGCTGTCACTCAGCGTGATATTCATCCCTGCATCCGAATAACCGAAGGCATTGCCCGTGGCCACCCCGACACGGTTCAACAGGGGCACGAGGACGCCGCTGTAGCTCAAATAGGCGTACAAATCGCCAATATACGGACTTGGGCCCCCGATGTTCAGGTTCACGCTGATGTCGGAGATCGACGAACCGTACCCGCTGACGGTGGCCGTAGCGCCCATGCCCACCGGGTTGCCGTCGGGGATGAGACCGCCATCGGCATACGAGCCATAACTGATGCCCGCGTGGGCAGTCAACGCGAGCAGCAACCCCGAGCAGCAAATGAATAACCGCAGTTTCATAGTCCTAATCCTGCGCGTATTATTCAGATTCTCAGGGATCTGTCAAGCCCTGAGTGCAAGATTTTTCAGAAATATTTAGGGCCGCTGGAGCCGGCAATACGCCGGGGCGGGCGGCCCGCCCAGGTCGCTGAAATTATCCGTCCACCGGAACAACCTGGCTGCCGGCGCGCGGGTCGTCACCCGCGTGGTCCAACTCGCCGACAGGTTCGTCGCATTCCAGACAGAATTGGCTTGCATGCCGCCTCCATTCTGCATTAATGTCAATTCTGTCAATGGAACAGGATTAAAGACAAGCCGGCAACTGTTGCGCCTGCGAACGTGCTGAGGATTTCGTCGGTTTGCATGGCAATAAAGCTGCTGCGAGCATTTGGGGTTGAAGAAGATGCGGGGCGGGACGAGTTGATGATGAGAAGCATTGCATGATCTCCGGACAAATGGCCAGGAACCGAACAAGATCAGTGCCTGACAGGGCTTTGGGCAGAAGGGATACTCCGGCGCCGCGCGCCGCCGTATGAGCTGTTTGCCAATCATAAGCTGCGGCCTGGTGGGCATGGGGATTGTGTTCCTCATGGTCCCGCTGGTCCTCAAAGCGGCACTGGTGAAGAAGCTGTTCCAGCGGGGGGAGGATTTGCATCACACCCACCAGAAGCCCATTCCGCGTCTGGGTGGTTTGGCGCTGGCGGCGGCTTTTATCGGAATCGAGGTGTTTATCGCTGCCATCTACCCGGAACGCCGGCAGAGGATCCAGGGAAGGGAGGTTGTGCTGATAAGTTCCCTGGCCATGTTTGCGCTCGGCTTCTGGGATGATCTGAAGCCCTTGGGAGCAAAGCGGAAGCTGCTTGGCCAGATTCTGATCGCAGCAGGGGTGTGTGCGTGTGGGATTGGAATCCAGCAGTTCAAGATTCCGTTTACCGCAACAATCATCGACCTCGGCGGGTGGGGGTTTTTGATTACTGTTTTATGGCTGGTGGGGATGACCAACCTGATCAATCTGATCGACGGCGTGGACGGCCTGGCGGGAGGAATCTGTTTCATGCTGATGGCGTTGCTGGCTTATGTCGGTCACCAGAGTGGCAGTTTTGAACTGCTCACGTCAGGGATGGCGGGGGCGTTGCTGGGTTTCCTGTGGTTTAACTTCCCACCGGCGCGCATATACCTGGGCGATGGAGGGGCTTATTTTCTGGGCTTCCAGATCGGTTTGTTCGCCATCCTCAGCTCGCACAAGGGGACGGTGTTCGCGGCGCTGGTGGCGCCTTTGTTCGTGCTGGCTCTGCCGATTGTCGATACCGCGCTGGCGATTCTTCGGCGCGGGTTGCGCGGGCTGCCGATTTTCCGCCCGGACCGCAGGCATATTCACCATCATCTGCTCGAGATGGGGCTGTCGCGAAGGAAAGTGGTGTTATACTTCTATGCGGTCACACTGATTTTTCTGGCGATGGGCTTCGCGGCGTTTTGGTCTCGAGGCCATTTGATTCTCGTGCTGGTGGGCCTGGCGACGCTTCTCCTGCTGCTTTGCGCCGGCAAACTGCATTTCAGCCGGCACTGGTTTGCGGTGGGCCGGGTAGTGGGCAATTCCCTCGAGATGCGACAGGAGATCCAGTACGCCCTGACCCTGAAGCACTGGCTGGCGCTGGAAGGAGACCGGCGCGATTCGGCGGAAGAGCTTTGGTCGGATTTGGTCTTTGCCGCGCAACGGCTGGGTTACAGCTCGGTGAAAATGTCTTTGGCGGATGGGCAGAGAGTTTGGGAGCAGGCCAACGGTTGCTCACCCACCCTTTCGGTCGTTCGGGTGCTTCAGGGGGGACGCTCCGGGACTCTCGAACTGAAGGCGCCTTCCTGCGTAGCTGACGCTGATCCGGCCCAAAGGACGCAGGCATGCGAAAGGGCCTTCTGCCCGTGCGTTTCGGACACTACAGTGTTCGAGATTGTCAGCGAGTTACTGGCGGAAGGCTGGGTCAACGCAGCCAACAAGTTAAGCAATGGAAATCAAGCTCCTCTAAGATTTGATACAAAACTCTCCGGGCCGAGGGGCCGGTTGCCACGCCGGTTTCTGCGTTTGTCTGCGCCCACGCCGGGTCCTGAGGCCGGCCCTAAGCCAGCCGGTCCTCCTTTGGGGACAGTCCGATAGTCTTATTGCTGGCTGGCGGGCTCCGGTGTCCCGGCCTTTTCTTCCGGCGCGTTAGCAGTGCGACGCGCTACCAGGGCGAGTCTTGTGATGAGGGCTCTTTGGAGCGAATGTCCGTGCCGAGCTTCATTTCATTCATGGCTTGTAAGGAGCGGTGCCGTTGGCGTCCACCTGGTAGCCCCACTGTTTGATGTAGATGTCGCCGGGCAGGAAGTCGTCGTGCCGCTCCTTGAGTTTGCGGCTGAGCGTGGCGTCAAGCCTGCTCTGCAACCTGGAGTACTTCGGCTGGTTCGCCAGGTTGTTCGTCTGGTACGGGTCGGTCCGGTTGTCGTAAAGCAGCCAGGGGCCGTTCAGGTCGCGCACGTAAGTGTAGCGGGTGGTGCGCAGGCCGCGGTATTCCTTGCCGCCGTTCCGGCGCATCCATTCCTCGAAGGGCGCGGCGCAGAGGATTACAGTCGCTCCATCCCCCGGGTTCTCCCCGCCGCGAAGGCAGCCGCTATAGTCAAGCCCCTCGACGCTTTTTGGAATCGGCAGGCCGCACAGCCCAAGCAGGGTGGGCATCAGGTCTTCCGAGTTGATCGGAGCATCGAGTTGACGCGCCCTGACACCAAGACCTTTCGGCCAGTGCAGGAGCAGCGGGACGCGGATGGATTCATCAAACCCCTGCCGCCGTTCGCGCGGGATGAACTCGGAACGGCCATGACCATCCACATGCCACTTGCCGATGTAACCGGTGTCGTAGCCAGCGGCGCGCAAGACTTTCGCCAGCGTGACCGCCTCGGGGTTGAGCGGCACGTCGTTCAGGAAGACGCCGTGGGTGAGGGGCCGTTGCCCGGTCAGGATCGAGGCGCGGGTGGGCGAGCAAACGGGCAGGCCGGCGACGGCGTTGACGAAGCGGACGCCCTCGCGCTGGAGGCGGTCGAGGTTGGGGGTCTTGATGTCCGGGTTGCCCGCGAAGCCGAACGCTTCAGCGCGCCACTGGTCGGCGATAACAAAAACAATGTTCGGCGGGCGGGTGGCGGCTTGGACTGCGCTGGTTGCGAAAGCCAGCGCCATGAACGCCGTTGCTAGTCCGTACCAGAAGACGCGCAGCTTGGCGGTGTTCACATCCACCATGTGAGTATGGATTGATCCATTTCCCACCCGTCAGTTCAGCAGTTTCAGAGTTGAAGTACTTGCCGAAGCGAGCTTTCAACGAGAATAAAGTCACTTCGGGACAGTCTGCCCGTGGTGCGGGTAAAGCGACTCTTGTCAACAGCTCGCACCTGGTCAATGACCGCAACCGAGTCAGGACCGGCGCTTGGAACAGCGACGACAACCGGAGGGGCGGATTCTGGCGAAGCACTCAGGGGCACAACAACCGGCGTTGACCGCTTACTATTCAGCCAATCCGCGGACACTATCACGCATGGCCGATGTTTCTTGATTTCCCGGCCTTTGGCTGGGTCAAGATTGACCCACCAGATTTCACCACGCTTCGGATTCATTGAGGTTTTCCCAGTCCTTGGTGTCCAACCTCAATGAGTTGGCTTTTTCACAAGCAGCTTTCAGGTCAGTCTCAGCCGACTGAATCTCACGCTCAAGCAAACGAGATACCATTGGCGACCGTTGTCCCGTTGGAACAGAGGCTTTGAATCTCAGCGCCACTGGCGCCGGTATGTCAAAGGTCATTTTCATACCACACACCATACTACCACTTGCCGCCTATACCAGCCCTTTTTCAGCCCCACAAAGAGACAAGACTAGTGGTTGACCCCTTTGCTCGTGAACCGGTAAGCGCCGGATTCGACCGCAAGCACGACTCGGTTTCCTTCCGTGCGCAGGAACTTCACTCCTTTCGCCTGCGTCAGCTCTTTCCCGCTCTCGGTGATGCTCCCGGCATCGCGCGCGGGCAGATAAACCGTCGCGGTGGTGTTCGCCGGAATGGTCACCTCCAGCTCGAAGCGCCCGTCCTGGACCTGCCATGCGCTGCTGATGCGCCCGTGGATGGAATCGTAATGCGCGCGGACCCAGTCAATGGGTTTCTGGTCGGGATTGCTGTCCGGCGACGGCGGGGTGGGCCGGATGATGATGCGCTGGTAACCCGGCCCGTCGGTTTGGATGCCTGCCAGTTGCGAGACCATCCATTCGCAGACCGCGCCGAATGAGTAATGCGCGAAGGAGTTCATGGCGGCATTCTGCTCGCCGCCGAAGCCTTTATCCTTGGTGAAACTGTTCCAGCGCTCCCAAATCGTCGTGGCGCCCTGCTCGATTTCATACCCCCACGACGGGTATTTCCGGCTCTGCAAGAGGCGCACCGCGAGATCGTGTTGGCCGGTGGCCGACAGGACCGGCAACAGTGGCCGGGTGCCGAGGAAACCGGTGCTCATCCGTGTGTCGTTATCCCGAATCTTCTTCGCCAGCCGCGCTCCCGCCGGTGCGCGCAGGTTGGCCGGCAGCAAATCCATGTAGAGGGCGAGCGCATAAGCCGTTTGCGTGTCCACCGCCAGCGCGCCGTCCGGCTTCACATACTTTTGGTTGAAGGCGGATTTGATCCTCCCGAACAGCTCGCAGTACTCGGCCGCCTCTCGTGTTTTGCCGATGGCCTGCGCCATCTCGGCCATCAGCTTCGTCGAGTAAGCGAAGTAAGCCGTGTCAATGTATTCGAGGGGCGTCTTCTCGTTCACGGCCAGCCAGTCCCCCCACTCGTTGCCGTGGGCCACGCCGAGGAAACCCTTGCTCTCGCTCTGGCGCCACTTAATGAAGCGGGTCATCGGCTCCCAGCAGCGCTCGATGATCCGCGTGTCGCCGTATGCCTGCCAGATCGTCCACGGGCAAATCACCCCCGCGTCGCACCAAGCGGTGCCAAAGTCCCACCCATGCTGAAAGGGAAATGGCGCATAGCCCGGGAAGGCGCCGCTGGGCCGCTGGGATTCCATCAGCTCCCGCAGCCATTTGCTGTAGAACGCCGCCACGTCCGCATTGTAAGTCGCCGCGCTCACATAAATCTGGGCATCACCCGTCCACCCGAATCGTTCGTCGCGCTGCGGGCAATCGGTCGGCAGATCAATGAAGTTGGCGCGCTGGGTCCAGACGATGTTCTTGAACAGCCGATTGACCATGAGGTCGGAGCACTCGAAATCGCTGGCGAGGGGGGTGGCCGAATGCAAGACGATGCCGGTGATCGCATCGAGGTCAGGTTTGCCGGGGTAGCCGGTCAGTTCGACGTATTGGAAGCCGTGGAAGGTGAAACGCGGCACGTAGCTCTCGCCGTTCGGGTCGCCGCGCAAAACATAGAAATCCGTCGCGCGCGCCTTGCGCAGGTTCTCGGTCATCAGACGGCCATCGGGGTGCAGCATCTCGCCGTAGCGCAGGCGAATCTCCGTGCCAGCCGGGCCTTTGACCTTCAGCCGCACCACACCGGCGAAGTTCTGGCCCAAATTGAAGATGTAGATGCCGTTGGCCGGCGAAGTCACCGCGATGGGTTTGATTTCCTCGATCGCCCGCACCGGCACGCCGGGGAACGCTTCGAGCTTGGGCGGACGCTTGAAGCCGAGGTCCGTCTCGCGGCCCTCGATCTTCGGCTGTCCTCCCGGAGCGGGATTCTGGTACTCGTAGAACTTTGCTTTCACCCGCCCATTGTCTTCCGCCCGGATCGCCGCCTCCCACTGGCGGTCATCGAAGCCGGGCTTTGACCAGCCGGGCATCTCCCGGCGCGCGTCATAACGTTCGCCCATGAGGAAATCCGCCTCTTGAATCGGCCCCGCCCCGCTCACCTTCCAGGCGGTGTCCGTCACAATCCTCTGCCGCGAACCGTCCGCGTACTCGATTTCGAGCTGCACCATCAACGCCGGCGTCTTGCCATAGGTGTAACGCCCGATAGCCTCGGTCCCGATGGTCGTCAGCAGGCCAAACCCGACATAGCCCGAGTACCAGCCGTCAGCCACCCACGCGCCGAGGGCGTTTACGCCCGGCTTCACCAGCGCCGTCACGTCATAAGTGTTGTAGTAGGCGCGCTGGTGATAATCCGACCAGCCCGGCGCAAACCACGCCTCGCCCACCCGCTCGCCGTTCAGATGCAATTCATAAATGCCCAGCGCCGTGCTGTAGATCGTCGCGCGGCGGATGGCTTTCCCGGCGGCAAACTCCTTCCGATACTGCCGTGCCGGCGGCAGGAAGAGCGGCTGCGCAAACCGGTGCACGGGTGTCGTGTCCCGGAAGCTGATGTATTGCGCCTTCCAATCGCCCGCGTGCAGCAGCGCCAAGGCCCACGTCGCCCGTTCGCTCCAGGCTGACGCTTTGCCGTCCTTGTCCCAGACCTTGACCTTCCAGCAGCAACGTTGCTGCGAGGCCAGGGTCTTGCCGCCATAGACGATGCCGGTCGTCTGGTCGCTGGGCGCCTTCCCGGAGTCCCACAAATCGCCCCGGTCTTGCCGGAGCAGGCCCTCGTCGCTTGCGACCAGTATCTGGTAAGCGGTTTGTCTCTGGCCCCGCTGGCCGGACTCGACTACCCAACTGAGGCGCGGACGCTCCTCATCAATGCCCGGCGGATTGACCAAGTACTCGCACCGGAGCTGAGTTGGCGTCAGGCCAAGCCCAGCCGCCACCGCCTCCCCCGCCGAAGCAACGTTCTGCGCCAATGCCCCCGCCAGTAAAAGGCAGCACCCGACTGCGCCAAAACGCCTGCGAGTCTTCACAAAACAACAATCTCTGAGCACGTTCAGCATGAGAAACATTCAGACTCGATCTGGTCGTGCCGCATGGAATGGTACTTCTACTCCATTCAACACTGGCACTTGACGCCATTATTTGACACCCAGCCGGCTTCCGCAAGTGTTACCCTTGTGCCGGGCGGGAGTTGAAAAGGTGAGAAGCTCACCGCGCGAGGGGTGGTCGAAAGTCCATGCTGTCGAAAGTCCATGCTTGACAACCTGCCCGTATTCTGTATCTTACCCCCCGACACTGCGGGATGCTCCGCCGTCTCCCGCCCAGGGACTGGGCGGCAGAAGAAGGGACGGGAGGGCGAGCGTCCCTTGAGCCTTTGGGGGCCTGGTCCAGGGGCTGGGCGCGAGAGCAGGAGGAGGCTCGCAACAGGCTTGCATCTGGCTTGCAACGGGCTTGCAACGGGCTTGCAACGGGCTTGCATCAGGCTTGGAACAGGCTTGCATCAGGCTTGCAACCACAGAGCGGCAACGGTATTGCCCCAGTGCTGCCCGCTTGCTGCTCTGGGGCTACCACCCCGTTCCTCTGGCCACTCAGCCTGCAAAACACGCCCTTCCGCTCCTGTCAACCGCCCGCCCTCACCTCTTAACCGATCAACTCATTCGATCTATCAACTATCAACTGCCTCAACCCCCTCCGGCGGCGGCACGTCCGCGAAGGTCTCCTTGGAATCATCTTGCCAACTGCCGAACATCTGCCGGGTTCGGATAAAGACCCGCTGCCCAACGGGCGGCACGCCAAACCTCTGCACGTACAGGTCGGTAATCTCACTGTAGCCCCGCACCGGCGGCGGCAGCCGGCCAATAATGGCGAACTTGTTGCCTCGCGTCCAGATGCCCCTGCCGCACCACGGTGAGGCAAGCACAAACGTGAACTTCGCGGGCGCCCGCGGAACGCTCAGTCGCAGCGTAATCACCTCGCCCCGGTTCAGAATCTCCAGGTCCCCAACCGGATTCGGCTTGATCGTCTCGAACTTGGGCGGTTCCATCTCGACGAGTTGGCCGTGGGAAACCAGCGTGCCGTTGATCTTGCCGAAAAAGTGGCAGACATCCTTGGGACAGGGTATTGCTTTCGGAAGCCGCCTCTTAAACTCCTGGAAGGCAACCACCCAACGCTGGTACTGCGGCTTCGTGAGTTGGCGCCACGCGGCCGCGACGATTCCCGGAGTGCGCTGGACGCCCAGTCGGCCAACCGTCGCGCGCCACGGCCGGCGGGACTTGCTCCGTACGACATGGCCATGCTTGCTGTCGAGATACACCAGGTTGCCGAACGTGCCGGAAAGCCTG
>JBEKJO010000018.1:0-57219 GCA_050011195.1 Verrucomicrobiota bacterium
CGCCGACGGCAGTCGGCGCTGATTCTCAGTCCCGAAAGATGGCGCCGACTGCCGTCGGCGGCTACACCCTGTAGGCAGTTTGTGCGAGGTATGAGAATTCCGGGTTAGGCAATGCTGCCACCCGGCAACCGACTAATCGGCGTCCGGCACGGGCATCAATTGGATACGGTAACAACGGTGGCTGTTCGTGCCGATCGTGTCAGTAAACGAAGCCGTGGTGTTGGTGGCCAGGAAGTTCTTAACGAAGTTGGTGCTCCAGTAAGGATCATTGAGGCTCGTCTTGCACTGGATGTTGTAGTAGCGTCCGTTGATCGCGTTCCAGGTCAGCGTCACGTTGTTTGTACCGCTGGGCACGACGGACAGTGTGGGGAAGACCGGCGTGACAAACCCGTTGGCGTCGATGTTCCCCGGCACGTTGACCTTCTCGGGCGGAATTTGGGAGTCGATGAATTGGAACTGGACGAGGCTGAGTTGTGTGGAGGTCAGGCCAGCGCTGTTGGTTCCGAAGCGCAAGGAAGCAACCTCCGGTGTGTAATTAACGATCGTGAGGGGTATCCCGTTCCAGTTTTGCAGGTGGCTGTCGGCAAACACCAGCACGCTGGCGCCGCTGCCAAAGTCGATGGTGTAGGTCTGGTGGTTCTGACTGTTGTACGGCCCCGTCAAGAGCAGCGGCCCCAGCGTTTGGCTGTAACCGCCGGTGGCAAACGTCGGGGACATATCGCTGTAGCCGTCAGTATAGGGGCTATTCGTGCGGGTGTCGCCGCCGGCCAGCACCAGCATGCTGGTACGCGGCAGCACCTGCGGCGCGCCCAGTTGCAGTATCCCGCCCTCGTTCGTGGTCGGGCCTTGATAAACATTGGTCGCGTTGAGCACCAGCGTCCCGGGGCCGCATAGGGTGATGCCGTTCGAGGTCCCTGCCGTGCTGGCGATGATCGAATTCATCATTGCGGTTTGCCCGCCGTTCATCACGGCAATGTAGGGGGTGTCCTTGTTCAGATAATACGGAGCGACCGTGGTCAGGGTGCAAGTGCCATCCTTAAACACGATGTCGCTGACCTGCGCTATCCCATGAGCCGTCACTGTGTAGGCCAGCGTATCGCTCCAATAAGCGTAGGGATCGGCAGCGGTAAAAACAATGTTGGCCCGATTGGAGTACCAAAAGGTGGGGCTATTTCCGGTTGGATCCGACGTCCAGTTCGTGCTCGGATTTGGAGGTCCATACCAGTCTCCGGTTGGCTGGTTGTCGTCGCTGGCCCCGTCGTTGCTGCCGTTGGTGTCCCAGTACCAGGTAGGCGCGGCTGCAGTCGCCTGGAAGGCGGTGAAGAGCAGGGCCGCCCCTACCAGGGCTATCCGGGCGAGTTTCGTTCCGGGTTCAATATGGAGGGAGGAAGGCTTCATAGGTTTTCCTGTGTGGTGAGTTGAGGCAAAGCCTGGCCTGCCCGGCCGGACTGATGTTCCCGCGCCGCGCGCCGCTTTGACCAGTTCCAGACAATGAGTATTCATGTTCAAGCTCGCTGTACAATCCCGGATCGCCAACCCTGGATCCGGCCGCTAATGCCCGCTAGTCCGGCCAGCAGTTATGATGCCGGGGTTTTCCTCCGCTCCACGGGTCAGATTCTCCGCGGGAAGCCGCGTTTTTTCAATGGGTTGCAATCCTATGACCGCCCGTCATTCGGAGTAACGGGCCAGGAGCTTCGCCAGCTTTCTTTCGTCCAGATACCCGGGATGACCCTCGAATCGCACGATGCCCTTCGGGTCAATGAGCACCGCGTGCGGAATGCGTTCCACCCCGAACGCGCTCGACGCGCGATGTTGCGCGTCAACGGCTACGGAGTATTCAATCTTCGGCTCGGTCATCCTGCGAACCTCCTGCTCGGTCTGGTCGGTGAGCCCGATCACCACCAGCCTGTCCTTGAATTGGCTGGCCAGAGCGTTCAGTCGCGGGATCGACTGCCGGCACGGCCCGCACCAGGTAGCCCAGAAATCGACCAGCAGGAATTTGCCCGTCAGGTTCGGCGGCGCCGTCAGCCATTTCTCCGCGGCGATGGCGGGGGCCGGCCGGTTCAGAAATGATTTGGCGGAGATCTCATGCGGCTCAACCTCGTCGGAGGAACCGGCCTGTCCCTCGCCTTGCTCCGCTGCGGCTGCCTTTCGCGGCGGCGCCGGTTTGCTTTCCCCGAGCGCCTGGGCGTACCGCGCCTGCTCCGCCGCTTGCTCTTTCTCCTTCTCCGCCGCCCGGGCCGGATCATAATGGAACCTCTTCTGCAGCTCGGGCTCGAGGTTCTTCAGCTTCGCATTCCCCAGACCCAGCTTGTGCGAAAAATAGATGTCCGTCGCGGTAACCGAGGTCACCGTGACGTCGGTGTAGCTCTCCGCCCCCGCCTTCAGCGTGGCCAGTTTCTCACCATTGCCGCGGGCGGCTCCGCCAAAGGCCAGCACGCCTGCGACCAGAAGGCCGCGAAGGAGGGTCCCCGGCGCAAGCCTGAGGGTGGCTTGGACCGGGCGTCGAGCCGGCGGTTCCGGGAACGGGTTGCGGGCCGCAACCGCGCATCCGGCGTCGTTCCGGCCGGTGGCCGGCATCGGGCACCGGTCGTTCACGTCGTCCGCCAGCAGAATCCATTTGCTCATGGAAGATTGCCAGCAAGTTGCGCTCCGAAATTCCGCGGTGCGCGCCGCTTCTGGCTTAAGCTCAAACCATAGGCAGGGACAAGTGGCGTCCGGAAACCCGTGATGGGCCGGTCCGGGTGGAACGGCGCGCTCTCCGCCACCGGCGCCTCGGGCCCATTTTGCGAGCTTCGCAACGCTAAAAAAACAGCTTGCACCCCAACCGGAGCCTGTTAGGCTGTTTGGGTCGATTCGCCGAGCGGTCTGAAGTAGCCTGGCGAATCGGGTTAACACCAAATTATTATGAGTTCAGCACCCCGGACCTTTGCCGACCCAGGTTGGTCCGGTCACAAATAATTGACTCCAGACCATTCAACCAAACTACTGATCCTATGAAGAAGCTCCTTCCGTTTGTCCTGTGTTCCACCGCGGCGGCACTTTGCCTTGGGGCCGTTTCCGCCCGCGCCGGTTATGTGACGCCGAGAGTCCCGCCGGCCGCGAACAAGGCCGCGGCCCAGTCCCTAACCGCACTGACCATCACGCCCAACGGCCTGCCCACCGTGCGGACCGTGACCACCGTTCACGACGACGGTCCCGGTTCCCTGCGCCAGGCCATCGCTATCGCCGCCCCGGGCGATGTCATCAACTTCGCGTTGAAGCTGCCGGCGACTATCGTCCTGACCAACACGCTGGTCATCGACCAAGACCTAACCGTGCTCGGCCCCGGCCCGGACAAGCTGACCGTGATGCGGTGCCACGCCAAGCACACGCCCCACTTCCGGGTGTTCGATGTCGAGACGGGCGCCGTCACCCTCGCGGGCCTGACCATTCGGAACGGCAGCGCCTATAGCGGCACCTACCTCCACGACAACCTTGGCGGCGCCATCCTCAATCGGGGCCTGCTCACGGTGAGCAACTGCGTTATCGCCGGGAACTACGCCCTGACGACAGATTGGGGCACGAATTTTAATCCCAGCGTCTCCCTTGGCTTTGGGGCCGGCATCTTCAGCGACACCGGCAGCCAGCTTGCGCTCGTTAACTCCACCATCAGCGGCAACCATTCCAGCGGGGCCGGTGGCGCCGTTTGCACTTTCCACGCCGACCGTTTTGTCGCGGTGGGCTGCACCCTCAGCGGCAATTCGGCCGATATCCAGGCCGGGGGCCTGAACTTCCAGGGGCTGACCGGCACCTTGCAGAACTGCACGATTAGCGGCAATTCAACCCCCCCGGACGCCGCGGCCAGCGCCTTCCTGCTCATCACTTTTCCCAATGAGAGTGCCACTCTTACACTGACGGCTTGCACGGTCGCTCGGAACGTCGGCTGCACCAACGGCGCCTGCATCCTCGCCACGCTATCCGGCAACCTTGGGCTCACCAACATACTCCTCTCCACCCTGATCGCAGACAATGAGGGGCCGAACTTTTTCCTCGATGGCAATCCCGTGCTCCAATCCCTCGGTCATAACCTGGACAGCGACGGCACCAGCGGGCTCGTCAACGGCGCCAACGGCGACCTCGTCGGCACCGTCGCCAATCCCATCAATCCCAAACTCGGTCCGCTGCAAGACAACGGCGGCCCCACTCTGACGATGGCTCTGCTCCCAGGCAGCCCCGCGCTCGGCACTGGCGCCTGCACCGATGCCGATGGCGCTCCCCTGTTGGTTGATCAGCGCGGCTTCCCGCGCCCGCAGGTCACAGGTTGCGATATCGGCGCGTTTCAGAACCAGGCGCCAACCCTGATTTGTCCGGTGGCCCAGACCCTGGCGGCCTCTTTGCCTCTGAATGAAAGCGCGTTCGCAAGCCTGACCGCCACGGTGGCTGATCCCGCCGGCGACGCGCTGCTGGTCCTCTGGAGCGTGAACGGCATCGCCCGCCAGACAAACTGCGTCCCCGCCACTCATCCGCCTATGCCCCAAGCGGTGACCTTCCAAGCTCTGTTCAGTCTGGGCGAGAATACCGTTGGCGTGTGGGTTTCGGACGGCAAAGCCGTGCCAGTGGCCTGCTCGACCGTTGTGACAGTGCATCCCACACCGCCGCCGCTGCCGGCCGGAATTCCTGTTCCACAGTAAATCCGCTGCGCGGTTGTTCGCGCTCGGCCCTCGGGGCGTTCTGGTCGCGGGCAGCCTTTTCATTTTGCGGCCAGATGCCTCTGGTTCCGGCGGGGCTTGAATTTGCTCGCACCGGCCTGCGTCCTGCGGCAACCTGGAACCATGGTTGACAACGCTTGCCAACGAACCTCCTCTCCGAGGGATGAGCCGCCCGACCCGCTGGCCTGGTTCGGCGGCATGATCGATCATTGCTATGACTACGCCGAGGCCGCCCGGGCCGAGGGCCGGTCGATTGTCGGCATCATGTGCGAATTCACCCCGCGCGAGATCATCCTGGCGGCGGGCGGCGTGCCGGTCTGCCTGTGTGGCGGCTCGGCGGCCACCATCCCGGCGGCCGAACAGCATCTGCCCGCCAACCTCTGCCCGCTCATCAAGTCCACCTTCGGCTACCATGTCACCGGCAAGAATCCTTTCCTCAATTGGGCCGACTTGGTCGTGGCCGAGACGACCTGCGATGGCAAGAAGAAGATGTTCGAGTTGCTCGGCGCCTCCAAGCCGATGTATGTCCTCGAACTGCCGCAGAAGGCGGAGGACCCCGATGCTTTCGAGCATTGGGTCCTTGAAGTGCGCAAGTTCCAGCAGCATCTGGCGACTCGCTTTGCGGTCGATATCACCGAGGCCAAGCTTGCCCAGGCCGTCCAACTGATGAACCGCGAGCGCGGCCTGCGCCGCCAGTTGGCCGACCTCATGATGGCGGAGCCACCGCCGCTGACCGGCAGGCAGTTGCTCGAATTCAAGAGCATCATCTCCGGCATCGAGGCGGACCTGCAACAGTACGAGCGCGCCCTCAAACAGTATGGGCCGGCCAACGCCGGCCCAGCAGTTATCAGTCACCCATCACCAGTCACCAATCACCCACCACCAATCACCAGTCACGCATCACGCACCACGCATTCCCCCTCCCCCGTCCGTGTCCTGCTCACCGGGGTCCCGCTGGTGCATGGCGCCGAGCGGGTGCTCGAGTTGATCGAAGGCGCCGGCGCGGTCGTCGTCTGCCTGGAGAACTGCACCGGCCTCAAGCCCATTCTCGAAGACGTGGACCTGGACAACGAGCCTGACCCGGTCCGGGCCATCGCCAAAAAGTATTACCATCTCCCCTGCTCGGTCATGACGCCCAACCCGGGGCGCTTCGCCTCCCTGCGCGCGCTGGCGGCGAAGTTCCGCCCCCAATGCGTCATCGAGCTGGTCTGGCAGGCCTGCCTGACTTACGACATCGAGTCCTGGAAGGTGCGCCAACTCGTCGAAGAAGAACTGCGCCTCCCCTGCCTTAAAATCACCACGGATTACTCCCCGTCGGACTCCACCCGCATCACCTCCCGCGTCGAGGCGCTTCTGGAAATGGTGCGCGCCAAAGGCAACTGATGGAAGTATTCTGCACCAGCCCGTGGGTGCCGCCGGAATGGATCAAGGCCCACGGCCTGGAACCCCGCGGCGTTTGGCTCGCCCCAGACTTTGCCGCCGAGCCACTCCCCCTGGCTGCCGGCGTCTGCGCCTTCGCCAACGCGGCGGTTCGCCTGGCCCACCGGCAGACCCAGTCCGCCGTGATCTTCACAACCCACTGCGATCAACTGCGGCGGGGTTTTGATGCCGTCGCCCAGCCCGCCCTCCCCATGAACCCGGTAGGGACGCGTTCCACCGCGTCCCATTCTTTGCGAGCGAAGTCAGAGACACGGTGGAACGCGTCCCTACCGGGTTCAGAGGTCCAAGGCGCGTCAAATGGTCGGGGCGTTCTCTCCCGCCTCTTTCTCTTCAACCTGCCGGTGACCTGGCAGACGCCCGTGGCGCAGCGAATCTTCTGCGACGAACTGAGACGCCTGGGCCAATTCCTGATCGGACTTGGCGGCCACGCGCCCGCGACTCGAGACCTGGTCGAGATCATGGCTCAATACAACCACGCACGGCGCCGCTTGCTTGCCGCGGCCCTCTGGTGCCCCGCACGGGCCTATGCCGAGGCCGTGGCGCGTTTTCACCTCGATGGTTCGGTCCGCCTGCCGCCCGAACCAGCGGCGGCTGCTCCCGGTTTAATCACCACCACGACGCCAGCCACTCCTCCTCCTACTCTTAATCTTGACACTAATCCTAATCTTAATCCTACTCCTACTCCTAATCCTAACCTTCTTAATCTTAATTCCATTCCCCTCGCCCTCGTCGGAGGCCCCTTGCCGCAATCACAACTGCCGCTGCTGGATGCCATCGAGAAGGCCGGCGGACGTGTCGTTCTGAATGCGACTGAAGCCGGCGAACGCAGCCTCAGACCTCCTGACCCGTGGAAACCGGGTGGGCCTGCCGATCACCCCTCACCCGCCCTAAAGGGCCCCCTCTCCCCATCCAATGGGGAGAGGGCTGGGTTGAGGGGCCTCACGTCAGTTCCCTCCACTCCAAGCCATCTGGACGGGTCAGAACCTGTGAGCCTGTGGCCCGCTTCCCCGCCGGACCAGCCACAACCCGCTGCGCTCCTCGCGCTCCTCGCGCGCAGTTGCCTGGTCAACTGCGTCGATGTCTTCCAGCGGCCCAACACGCGCCTCTACGACTGGCTCAGGGTGCGCCTGACCGCCCGCCAAGCGCGCGGCATCATCCTCTGGCACTACGTCGGCTGCGACCTCTGGCGCGCCGAAGCGCAGCCGTTGCGCGCCGCCTTCGGCTTGCCCGTGCTGCTCCTCGACGCCGACGAGGCCGCCCCCCAGCGCCACACCAGCCGCCTCGAAGCCTTCCTCGAGTCCCTCCGATGAACTCGCCAGCCCAAGACGTAGCGCAGATTTGTAATCTGCCGTATCGCAGATTTGTAACCTGCACACGCTCCGGCCTGGCAACCCTCTGCCCGCTGCAACTCGGACTCCGTCTTTCGGATTTCCTTCGGTTCTCGGATTTCGGTTTTCGGCTTTCACCATGACCGCCCCGCCGCGCAAGCTCAGCCTCGACGAGTGGGATGCCCGTTACGCGCAACTGGCCCGCGCCGGACTGCGTGAGCCTGCTTACGGTGGACCCCTCCGCCGCCATGTCCTGCTCGAAGGCGATTTGCGCCTGCGCCACTTGCGCTTCGACAACTCCGCCGCCGCCCTCCGCCTCTGGAACTTTCTCCTCACCGAAAACCAGCGCCTCCACGCCGCCCGCGCCCGGGGCGAAAAGATCATCGGCGCCATGAAAGACCTCGGCACCGTCCCGGTGATGGCCTATGCCCTGCCCGGTCTGCGGGCCTTCTACCCGGACGGCGCCTGGTGGACCCCCTGCCTGATGGAATGCAGCGACGGATTGCTCCAGCAGGCCGAGCAACTGGGCATTGATGCCTCCTTCTGCCCCGTCCGCGCGATGCTGGCCGCCTTCCAAAACGGCCAGCACTTTCCCCGGCCCGACGCCCTGATCTGCAGCACCGGCGCCGTTTGTGATGACTTCTCCGCTGTCGCGCAACGCCTCGAGCAGATGGGCTTCCCCATTGTCTGGTGGGAGATGCCCCGCCGCCGCCCACCGGACCCGGGCGAAAGGGCTTGTGCTCTGCCCGGCAACTTGAGCGCCCCGCAAATCCAAGTGGATTGCGTGCGGGAAGAGCTTGAACGCATCGGCACGGTATTGAGCGGGCTAGCCGGGCAGCCGCTCGATACCGACACTCTCGCCCCCGGCATCCGCGAAGCCAACCACGTCCGGCGTCTGCTCGCGGCCTTGCGCCAAGCCGTTTACACCTCGCCCGGCGCGCCCTTGCCGGCCCTGGAATTGCTCGTCGCCGAAATGCTCGCCCTCCACTTCTGCTCGGATCGCGAGGAGACTGTCGGCGTGCTCACCGATTTGCTGGCCGAAGCCCAAGGCCGCCTCCGCCAAAGCCAGTTTGTGGTCGCTCCGGATGCCGTGCGCGTCTTCTGGGTCAACCCCGTTGCCGACCTCCGCGCCATGAACCTGCTGGAAGATTGGGGCGGACGCTTATGCGGCTCCGACTACATGTTCACTCATGCCCTGGATTTGATTCCCGAACATTTGCCCCCGCTCGAAGCCCTGGCCCGCACCGCCCTCGCCGATCCCATGGTCGGCTCCACCCTCGACCGCGCCCGCCGCATCGTCGCCGACTGCCGGACCGGTCGCGCCGAGGCGGTGGTTGTTTCGCGCATCCCCGGCGCCAGCCATTGCGCGCGCGAGGGTGCGATCATTCGCGAGGTGGTGCGAGCCGACCTGGGGATTCCCACCCTCGAACTTGAAGTGCCGCCCATTGCTGATGCCCTGCTCCCAACGCTCGCCTCCCGCCTCCAGGCGCTCATCGAAACCGCCCGCGCCCGCAGATGATCCTCACCTACTGACCCTTTTAACCCCTTTAACCCATTTAACCCCTCTAAACGCTATATCCCCCGCCTGTTTCAACTGCCCCAAACGGACACCCCCCCCCTCTATTGATCCTCTACTGGTGGCCGGCCTTTCCCGCCCCCGGCCTCTTTCCGGGCCGGGCGCCGGTGCGGTCCAGCCGTCGGGTAGCCTGGCCATTCTCACCTTCCACACCGCCTGCGCCTCAACCTCCCGGTACTCTTTAGCGTAGCGCAGATTGCCAATCGCCGTATCGCCCAAACGCCGGGGAGGGCGAGCGTCCCCGCGAGCCCTGACTTCCGTCGCAACGTGCCTTCGCCCTGCGATACAGCCGCCGGGAACCTGCACCCGCAGAAGTCCTTTCGCCAACTAAAAATGGCCACGGCAACCGCGCCGGCAAGTCCCATTGGATAAGCGCGCCTACTGCCACAGGAGCCTCGGCCCAAGCGGCTTTCGGGCCTCTATCTTCCTCAGGGCCATTTCTGCATTCTTCATTCTTCCTTCTGCCTTCCTCCTGCCAGCGGCCTCGCCGACCAGCCCTGCCCTGAACCAGCCACGGCACTTTGCCGCTCGCACTGGCCCGTGCCAACTGGTATCTAGCTCGCATGATTTGCGCCGGCATAGACGCAGGGTCCCGGGCGACCAAAGTGGTCCTGTTCGATTCCGAACAGTCTCGCATGGTTGGCTCCGGTCTGGCCGATCAGGGCGTGGAACAACACCGCCTGGCCGCCGAATTGTTCGAACGCACCTGCCGGAGCGCGCAACTGGACCGGGCCGCCGTCGGCCCCGTCATCGCCACCGGTTATGGCCGCAACGCCATCCGGTTCGCGGACACCACCATCACGGAGATCACCTGTCACGCCCAGGGCGTTTACCACCTGTCGCCGGAAGTCCGCACCATCATTGAAATCGGCGGCCAGGACAGCAAATTCATCACCCTCGAAGACGGCGGCCGCGTGCGGGATTTTGCCATGAACGACCGCTGCGCCGCCGGCAGTGGCCGCTTCCTTGAAGTCGTCGCCGCCCGGCTGGACGTCGATCTCTCCACCCTGGGCGACCTCAGCCGGCACAGCCGCCAGGCCGCCCTCATCAGCAGCATGTGCGTGGTCTTCGCCGAAACCGAGATCATCGGGCTGCTGGCCGAAGGCGTCCCGCCGGCCGACATTGCCGCCGGCGTCCAGAATGCCATCGCCCTGCGCGTCGCCACGCTGGCCGGGCGGACGGTCACGCCCCCGGTTTGCTTTACCGGCGGGGTCGCCCTCCAATCCGGCATGGTTCGCGCCCTGGAAACAGCCTTGGCCTGCGCTATCTGTGTCTCGCCCCTCCCGCAATACACCGGCGCTCTGGGCGCCGCCATCCTCGCCGGTCGCCGCTCCCGCCCCGGCCCCCTGCTCTGACCCATTCAACTCAATTAACTTAAGCCCTTTCAACCATGACGGTCTGATGGCCAACTCGTTGACGAATTTTTAACGTCGCCGAGCCTGTTCTTAATTTGGCGCCGCCATCAGCCTGTGGTCTGGTGATATTGAAAAACTATGCACCTTATGCAACAGACCTTTCTCAAGGGCCGAAATGATGCGGCGGATGGAACGGCGATTGCCTGGATGAACGCTCGATATGCGCTCAATGTCGCACTGGTTTATCAGGATGCGCTGACCCGGCAATGGGCCGGCCAAGTGCGTGACCGCATGGCGCAGGTCGTCGGCCAGGAGGCCATCCACTGCACGGAGTGGAAGATCGGTGATCTCACCAAACCAAAAGTTTATTGGGAAGGGGTGGCCGCTCTGGGGCAGGCCGATGCAATCGTGGTTTCACTTTATGAGGCCGACCGACTGCCCGCCGCATTTTACCTGTGGGTCAACCTTTGGTTGCAAGAGCGTTCCGGGCGCCCCGGAGCGTTGGTCGCCTTGGTCGTCCCGCCCGAAGAATTGAACTCTGGGGCGAAGAATGAAACGCGAAGGTACTTGTCCGCTGTCGCCAGCCAGGGTCGCTTGGAGTTCTTGATACAGGAATGCAACCTGCCCAGCGAACCCATCCGTGATCTCAGGGAAGACATTATGCGCTGGGCGAAAGCGGCTTGAAGGCCGTTTTCCCGCGTGCAATTTGGCGGTGCCGCTTGTGCGTTAAAACACCCCCTGGGGTTAAACGGTGGCGGTGAAGCCCCCCTCTTGTGCCTCTCATCGCTTTCGGAGATAAAGGTAGAGCAATAGAAAAATGATCACCCACGACAGGCCGAAAGCGACAAGGAGCGGGACCAGGCGGAAGCGGGACTTCCAAATCTGCGGCGCTTGCAGCCGGCTGCACCGGTCGGTCATTTGAACGGATTCGTAGTCGTCCAGTTCTTTCTTCATTTCCGCCGCCGCTTGATAGCGTCGCTTGGGATCGCGTTCCATCGCGTGGAGAGTAATCTCCTCCAGCACGGGCGTCAGCTTGGGGTTCAGTTTCCGGGGCGCCACCGGGTCGCCGGTCACGCGGGCGTTCATAATCACGTAGGCGCTGTCGCCGCCGAATGGCGGTTCGCCTGTGCCCATCTCATAGAGAATCGCCCCCAGGCTGTAGATATCCGTCCGTTGGTCCCCCCGGCTGCCGCGGACCTGTTCCGGCGCCATATAATCCGGCGTGCCCATCGCGGGCGTGAAGCCCACGAAGGTCAGCCGGCGCGAGGCCAGGGCCTTGGCGATTCCGAAATCCATGATCCGAATGCTCCCGTCATTGCACAGCATGACGTTCTGCGGCTTGAGGTCGCGGTGGACCACCCCTTGCCGGTGCATGTAATCCAGCGCCTCGCAAACGCGGCTGGCGATCTTCACCGCATCCGGTTCGGGCAGGGGCCGGACCCTCTTCAATAGCTCGCTCAGGGTCTGGCCTTCCAAGTACTCCATCACCAGATAGGGCCGGCTCTTCTTTTCGGCGGGCAACACCTTCAGGATATAGGGATGGTTGAGTTGCAACCCGATTTCTTCCTCCCGGCGGAAGCGGTCAAACCCGGCGGGGTCGCTTTCGATCTGGAGGTACGGCACTTTCAAAGCGACCGCCTGGCCGGTTTGGCGGTCGTTGGCCTTAAAAAGCGAAGCCATGCCGCTCTTCGCAATCACGTCGGTGATCTCGAACCGCTCGTCGAGCAGGTCTCCCACGCCCAGTTCATGTCCGGGCCTTCTTTCGGTCCTGCTGGTCGCGGGATGGGCCGGCTGCGCTTGATTGACATCCCACACCTGGATGATCTGAAGGGAAACGTTGTCACTCACCTGCCGTTTTTCGGCCAGAGCGATCAGTCGTTTGCAGGCTTCTCCCGGATGGTATTTCACCGCGGCCTCGAGGATTTCTTCATCCAGGATGAATCCGTATAGACCATCGGAACATTGCAGGATGAGGTCCCCTTTGAGCAGGTCTTCGGTCGAAATGTCGTAGTGGCACATCGGCTCATAACCGATGCTCCGGGTCAAAGTGGAGCGGTTGGGGCTGGTCATCGCGTTGCGCTCCAGCAGCAACCCGAGTTTCACCTGCAGTGCCGTATAGGAATGATCCGTCGTCAGCCGCTTGATTTTCCCGCCCCGGATCAGATACGCCCGCGAATCCCCCACGTGGGCAATGGTGACCTTGTCATGACGATAAATCGAGGCCAGCAAAGTGGTGGCCATTCGGCCCTTCTCCTGCGCCGCCTGGAAGACTTTGGCGGCGGCAGCCTCGAACATTCGCCGAACCACATCGGCGGGAGTGGCCTCGGGTTTGCTTTCCTTGAAGGCGGCCAATGCCGTCTCGACGGCCAGGCGGCTGGCGACATCCCCGTTGCCCTCCCCTCCGACCCCGTCCGCCAGAAGAGCGATGCTCCCCAGCTTCTGTGCCAACTCGAACTCCTCCGGCTCCCAGAACAGCAGGAAATCTTCGTTATGATCACGAACCGTTCCTGCCCCGGAGATCTGGTGACATTTGACTTTCATCTCAGGTCGTCATCGTACCCTCGATTTTACCCGCAATCCAGCGGGTATTGCAGCGACTGCGCACCGGAGTAATGGACTGGTGAAGTGGTGGAATGACAGGGAGTTGAATGATGCAAAGAAACCCGGCCATCCCGAAGGATGGCCGGGTTGTGTATGTGCGCGTTCCAACCTCAACCAAACTTGTACGCCGGTCTCTGCGTCATAAACACCGGCCTGCCCATCGTGGCGCTTCTCTTCTTGAAGTAGATTAGCCCGTAAATGCCCCAGGCGGCGGCGACCGCCAGGGCGATGTAAGGCTCATGCCAGCTCATGCCGCTGACCGAGAACGGACCGACCAGATAAAACACCATGCAACCCAGGTTCGCCAGCAGTCCGAAGACCGGAATGACCATGTGTTTGAACCCGTTGAAGCTGTGATGCTCCCGGAAGGCCACCATCGCGACGATACAGGTCGTCATGTAGAGCAGAAATGTGCCGAAGTTGCTGACCAGCGTGACGATGACCAGCGTGTTGGGCAACCAGGTGTAAGCGTGCGGCGAGAAGATGCCGAGGCTGTACCAGAAATTGTGCTTGTCCAGCGGCGCGAGGTCTGTGGATTGAGCGCCGAGATACACCGTGGTCGTAATGATGCCGATGACGACCGAAATCACCACCAGCGTCCAGATCGCCCGGTGGGGAGAAAGGGTCCGGCCATGCACCAAGCCGAAGTGCGACGGCACTTCCTCATCCCGCCCCATGGCATAAGTCACCCGCGCGCCCGTGTTGATGCAGGAAAGGGTCGTGCCAATCAACGCCAAAAACACGGTGCCGGCTTGCACCAGCATGAAGGCCTTGCCCGCCGCGTAGCTGCCAAACATCCAGGTGCCGACGAGGACCATCATATCGCCCAAGGGAGCGCTGGAGGCTCCGGCATTCGAAATCGTGTAGCCGCTATTGAGGAAGTAGTTCGCGGCGAAATACTCGAACAGGTAGCAAACGGCGCCTTGAATCGCCAGCGAAAGCAACACGGCGCGGGCAATGTCCTTCTTGGGTTTTTTCGCCTCTTCCCCCATCGCCGTCACCGACTCGAACCCGACCAAAAGGAGAATCGCGATGCAAGCCTGGATGATCAGGAAGTTCAGTCCATGCGGCTTGAGGACCGATCCTGGCGTGGTGTGAAAGTTAAAGGTCTGCGGGTCCTTCGCGTTCCCTGGCTTGCCGGAGACCGCGTCCTCCGGCTTATAGCTGAGCGTGAACGGCACCGCAGTCGCCTTGCCATCTTTATCCAGGACCAGAGCGCCTTTGTCGTCCTTCCGAAACACCGGGTACGGGTCGTCTTCACCCAGGCCAAGACTGGTCAGGGCTGCCAGCAGGACGGCGTCCGTATTCTTTGCCTTGTCCAGATCGTCTTTGGCGACTTGCCGGTCCTGTTGCTTATAGACCGGCTGGCCCTTGTCGTCGGTTTTGGGCGAGTTGTCGGCCCAGGTGTCCTGAACGGGTTTGCCTTTGTCGTCGGTGACGTTCACCGTATCCACCTGATAATTCACCGGTATTCCGTTGGACAGATGCCAGGCCACGGAGCCTTCCTTATGACTCACGCGGTAGCCGATGGCCATGCACGAGAACGCCACCAACGCCGTGATCTGGATTATGTTGATGGCCATATTGACGGCCGTGGTGCCGTTCACACCGCGGTAGGCGATGTACCCCACCCCAAACGAGAACACGATGCAGAACAGCCACATGAACAGCGGACTATTGTAGGTGCTGCTGAATATGGCCGGCCAGAACTGGCTGGCCAGATACCCGCCGAGAATCGCCGTCACACCCACCATCAAACCAGGATAGACCCAGTAATACAAATGGCTGGCCCAGCCGGTGAAGAACTTGGCCACCCGCGCGAACTTGTAGGCCCTCGTCTTGGAAAGAAAGGCTTGCTCCGCGTACAGGTACGAAGAACCCGCGCCGGGATACAGTTTTGACAGCTCGGCGTAGCTCACTGCGGTCGCGAAACACAACAGCAGCGCGGCCAGAAGACCGAACCACATGGCGCAGCCGGCCATCGGGGC
Source organism: Verrucomicrobiota bacterium (assembly GCA_050011195.1). Taxonomy (GTDB): domain Bacteria; phylum Verrucomicrobiota; class Verrucomicrobiia; order Limisphaerales; family UBA8199; genus PALSA-1440. The sequence continues at coordinate 14,980 of JBEKJO010000018.1, forward strand.
TCCATACAGTGCTTGTTCCTGATAGGTAAGCCACAAGAAAGCGCCTGGCGCGATCAGCGCCATGGCGTTGATGGTAAGGCCGGTCAGGCCCAGGGTTGCCTTTGTCGTGGAGGGATTCCCTCCTCCGCCAGATGACTTATTCGGTGTTTCTGCAGTGGCCATAATGTTTTTGGTGTCTTGCCCTTAGCACTAGGGATGCCACGCGCCAGAAGCTCGTGTTCGGCAGCGTAATCGCCTGATTTTACAAGGGCTTTTGCATAGGAGCGGTTTTGGGAAGGCTCGAAAGAAGTGTTGCGATTTGCGCAGTGGCGATTTTTTTCGACAGTATGGGCGCGCCAATCGGGCCGGCGGGCACCGCTAAGGCAGTACAGATTTTCAAGCTTCTGTATCGCCGGCTTTCAGTCAACATCTCATAAAGGAGCCCACCGAGGTTATAGAGTCCTGTATGTGCTGCAAGGCCTCACAAATCAGGCTGGTGATCTTGAGCGCGTCCTTTTCCGCTATAAATTGTGTGGTGAGTTTTGACCACGCAGCGCAGGAGTCGGCGCGGCTTCTTACCCCCTGAACCGTCATCCGACGCTCTAAATGGTTGATTCTTCAGCAGTTTATCCCTTCACCCTCCGTTTGGCACGACGCGTGCGGTGCGCCCACAGAATGTTCCTGGCGTGGTTGCTGAGCCGGCGTTTCGCGAGTGCTGCGGCTGGAACAAATAAACTGAACATTATGAAGTATAACGCATGGACCTTGGCTTTGATCGGCGCGGGAGTGGTTAGCCTCCCTGCAGTGGCACACGCCGAAGAAAGCACGAATGTCGTATTAACCGCACTATCCACCACGACGATCAGCGGTTACGTGGACACCTCGGCACACTGGAACCCTGGCACCGGCAACCAAAACCTGCCCACCTATTCGCCCAATGGCATGCCGGGCGGCTTGAAGGCGGACGGCTTTAACCTGGACGTCGTGGCGCTCACTCTCAGCAAGCCCGCCGGAGCGGAAGCCTGGTCTGCGGGTTACAATGCCACCCTGCTTTTCGGGCCGGATGCCGTCGGCTACAATAATTCTGTGGTTCCGGCCAAGAGCGACTTCAGCCTCAAGGACACCTATGTGGACCTTCATGCTCCTTTAGGCAACGGACTGGATGTCAAGCTCGGCACTTTTACTGAGATTCTCGGCTATGAAGTGTACGAGACGGGGAATAATCCGAATTACACCCGCTCCTACGGCTATGAAATTGAACCCACGGCATTGACCGGCGTGCTGGCGGGTTACCAACTGACCTCGGCTGTCCTGCTGAACGCCGGGATTGCCGATGCCTGGAGCGCGGGCATCAACACCCGCAGCGACCCGCCCAAAGCCGAGTCCTTCAAGACCTATATGGGTTCGGTTACCTTTACCTGTCCGACGAATTTCGGCTTCTTCTCAGGCTCGAGCCTCTCGGGAGGAATCATCAACGGCTATGATAAAGTGAACTTTGTGGACAAGACCAGCTTGTATATCGGCGGCACCTTCAGCACCCCGATTCCCAACGTGAAAGTTGGCGCAGCCTATGACTACGTCATGTTGGGGCCGAACACCATCCCAAACACCGCCGGCGCACCGTTCCACCAGTCAGGCTATCAAGGAGCATTCGGCCTTTATCTGAGCTGGCAGGTGACGGAGAAGCTGGGCCTTTATAGCCGTGGCGAGTACCTCACGGAGAGTGGCTATCTTGCCGGCCCGAACGGCCTGGGCATCGCGGGCGAGGCGGCCAGCGCCTTCGAACTCACCCAAACTGTCCAGTATGATCTTTGGAAAAACGTGCTGGCGCGCGTCGAGTTCCGCTGGGACCATGCCGAGCACGGCAATGGCTTCAGCGGTGTCGCAGCCGGCGCAGCTCCTGACGCGGAGAACGCCTTCTTGCTGGCCGCAAACTTCGTTTACAAATTCTAGTCAAAGTGATTAGTTCCTCCCAGCCCCTTCCGGGACACTGGCAGGGGCTCTTTAACTTTCTGCCTCCGGCCTGCCCTGCGTCTCAGCGCGCCTCTGATCAATACCACTTCAAATCGAGTCCTCTAACCCCTGTCGCCCGGCGGTCAGCAGGGCAGGGGGCTGGCCCAGTATTCGCGCCGCTCCCTCCACATAGATGGGAATGACCGTCGAAAGAATCGCCTGCTTCCGATAATACGGCAGCGGGTGCAAGCATCTCCAGTTCTGGTCGGGGCAATCCCGACTTTCTTCATGCTAATCCGGGATTTGTCCATTCCCGCGGCATCGAGGCCCTGTTAGCTTCAGCCATAGTTAGAACCAGCGCGAGAATATGGAAAACAATACTATTCTGGGAGCCGTCCAATCAGGCAGAGTTTTGGTGTCCGATGGAGCGTGGGGCACTTTTCTCCAGAAGAAGGGCCTCAAGCCGGGCGAGTGTCCCGAGCTTTGGTGCATCGACCGGCGGGCGGAGGTGCTGGATGTGGCCCGCAGCTACGTGGAGGCGGGCGCGGACATGATCGAGTCCAACAGCTTCGGCGGCACGCGCTTCAAGCTCGAGCATTACGGCTTGGCCGACCGCGTGGCAGAGATCAATGAGGCGGCGGCGAAGATTTCCTGCGAGGCGGCGGGTCCGTCCCGGTGGGTGATTGCCTCGATCGGGCCGACCGGGAAAATGCTGGTGACCGGGGAGGTGACGGAGGAAGACCTTTACGCGGCGTTCAAGGAACAGGCGCTGGCGCTGGCCAAAGGCGGCGCGCGGGCCTTGTGCATCGAGACCATGAGCGCGGCGGATGAAGCCGCCCTGGCGATCCGCGCGGCCCGCGAGAACACGGATTGCGAAGTGATATGCACCTTCACCTTCCAACGAGGCGTCAAAGGCCAGTACCGCACCATGATGGGGCTTTCTCCCACCAAGGCCGCCCAGGAAGCCATCCAGGCGGGCGCGCAGATCGTCGGCCCGAACTGCGGCAACGGGATGGAATACATGATCGAGATTGTGAAGGAGATGCGGGCCGCCGCGGGCGCGACGCCTATATTGGTCCATGCCAATGCCGGGTTGCCGAAAACGGTCAATGGTGTGGACGTCTTCCCCGAAAGCCCCGAAGACATGGCGGGGAAAGTCAAGGCCGTCGTCGAGGCGGGAGCGAATATTGTGGGCGGCTGTTGCGGGACCACCCCGGCCCATATCAAAGCCATACGGAAGGCCGTTGACGCATTGCGAAAGTGAACCAGAGATGAAGCTGGCCATCTCAGGCAAAGGCGGCACCGGAAAGTCCACCCTGGCGGCGGCGCTTTCCTTGTTAATGGCGGGAAAGGGATGGCGAGTGGTGGCAGTGGATGCCGACCCGGACGGGAACCTCGCGGCGGCGCTGGGAGCTTCACCGGAAGAAGCCAGCCGCATCGTGCCGATTTCCAGGCAGAAAGAACTGGTCGAGGAACGAACGGGGGCGAAAGTCAAGCAGTATGGCCAGATGTTCAAGCTCAACCCCGAGGTGTCCGACATCGCGGAGGGGTATGGGACCAGGCTGAAGGGCGTTACGCTGCTGGTCTTGGGCGCGATCGAAGCCGGCGGCTCCGGTTGCGCCTGCCCGGAGAGCGTGCTGATTCGGGCCTTGGTGTCGGACCTCGTGCTCCACCGGAAAGACGCCCTGGTCATGGATATGGAGGCCGGCATCGAGCACCTCGGACGCGCGACGGCCCGGGGAGTGGACACCCTGTTGGTGATGGTCGAGCCGAGCCAGCGGGCGATTGATTCCGCGCACCGGGTGGCGCGGTTGGGCGCCGAGATCGGCTTGCGCGACATCCGGTATGTGGCCAACAAGGTTTCCTGCCCCGACGACGAGCATTATATCCGCGCGGCACTGGCCGGACGGGAGATTGTGGGAGTCATCCCCTGGTCGGAGGAAATCCGCTCGGCTGAACGGCATGGCCAGCCAGTGCTTCACCGTGCGGGCGAAGAGCTCGTGAATTGCTTCGGGTTGATCCTCCAGAGGCTGCAAGAGCCTGTGACAGCTAACTAATTCAACCGATTTAACTCGTTTAACTCCTTTAACCTTCTAATTGACGATGAATCCGAAACCCAAGTTCTTGGCAACAGCAATTGGCAGTCTGCCCCACCCCGATCCTGCCAAGGCGGTGGAGGTGGTGCTGGCGAACATTCCGGAAGCGCCCATCTGGCCGCAACTTCCGCGGCTGGGTCTTAACGAGCAGATGGAGGTCCAGTACTCCGAGGGAATGCCCTGCGTGACGTTTGATCGCGACAAGGGACGAATCCACTTTGATACGTCGAACGATTACTCGGAAGCGTTCGCCGCGTTTTACGAGGCCTATTTGGCCGCCACGGAGGCTAAGTCGGGCGCGGGCGACTTTTCGTCCATGGCCATCAGCCCGAGCTTTTCGAAAGGCATCTACGCGCTGGAGGGCCGGCTGAAGACGGACGGAAAGAAGCGGCCTTACATCAAGGTGCAGACCACCGGACCGTGCTCCTTCGCCCTGACCATCACGGATGAGAACAAGCGGGCGATCTACTACAATGAGGAATTCCGGGACGTGATCGTCAAGGCGCTGGCGATGAAATGCCGGTGGCAGATCCAGAAGTTCAAGCCCTACGGTGAACAGATCATCTGCTTCATAGACGAGCCGATCCTCTCGGCCTTCGGCAGCTCGACGTATGTGTCGGTGAAGCGGGAAGACGTGGTTGCCCATCTCAAGGAGGTAATCGACGCGGTCCACGCCGAGGGCGGGCTGGCGGGCGTCCACTGCTGCGGCAACACCGAATGGAGCCTCCTCGTTGATGCCGGGGTGGATATACTGAACTTCGACGCCTTCGGCTTCGGGGAAACCATCGCGATGTATCCGCAGGCGATCAAGGCGCTTCTGGAACGGGGCGGCGCTATTGCCTGGGGTGTCGTGCCGACCTCGCCCGCCATCCGGGTGCAAACTCCCGAGAAGCTGGTCACGCATTTCGAGAAGGTGGCGGACAACCTGGCCGGCAAGGGCGTTGACAGGCAACTGATCCTGGAGCAGGCGATGATCACCCCCTCGTGCGGCACCGGGTCCCTGGAAATCGCGGATGCGGAGAAGGTGTTCCAGACGTTGCGCTCGGTCTCCCAATCGCTGCGCGCGAAATACGGCTCTTGATGTCGTACACCATCGCCATTACCGGGAAAGGCGGCGTGGGCAAGACCACGGTGGCGGCACTGGTGGTGCGGCGGTTGATCGCCAGCGGCCGACGGCCAGTACTGGCGGTGGACGCGGACCCCAACACCTGCCTGGACATTGCGCTGGGCGTGAAGGCGGAGCATACGGTAGGCGGAGTTCGCGAGGAGGCGCGAGTGCTGGCCACCGAAGGCAACACGACCGGGGTCGCCAAGCAGGAGCTGCTGCGGGTGAAAATCGCTCAGAGCCTGGTGGAGAGCAGCGACTTCGACCTGATCGCGATGGGGCGTCCGGAAGGCCCCGGCTGTTATTGTTTTGCCAACAATGCCTTGCGCGCGGCGCTGAAGGAAATCGCGGATGATTATCCCTATGTGGTGCTGGACAACGAAGCGGGCCTGGAGAACCTCTCGCGGCGGATTGTGCGGGAGCTGGACCTGATGATTATGGTGGCCGATCCCTCCCGGCAGGGATTGGAAACAGTAAGGCGGCTTTCGGCTCTGGCGCGAGAGATGAAGATTCAGGTGAAGCAACTCGCTCTCGTGGTCAACCGCTCGCGGCGTGAGTCGTTGCCGCCCTTTGCCGCGGCGCTGCAGGCCGAAACCGGCGCGGCATTGGTCGCCAGTTTGGCGGATGATGAAGAGCTGAGGAGCCTTTCTGAGAATGGCGGTTGCCTCCAGACCCTACCGCAATCCAATCCCGTCGTGGCCGGCATTGATCGTTTGCTGTTCGAGGCCGACGTGCCGACGGTGGGCCGGGCGAGACAAGGAGGAGTCAGCAAAGGATGATATGAGCGAAGCGACCATGATTCCAGCCAAAGCCCCCGTTCGCGCCTGGAAGGCGGAAGACCGGGTCTCGGATGCAGCCTCGATCGAGATGTTGAACAAGGCGGCGGCGGACTGCGTGGACACCTGCTTCGGGCGGCTGGAGACCCAGCGCAACCAATGCGCCTTCGGCAAGAACGGCGTGTGCTGCCGCCTGTGCTACATGGGACCCTGCCGCATCACCCCCAAGGCGCCGCGCGGCGTGTGCGGGGCGGACGCGAACACGATCGTGGCGCGCAACTACCTGCGCGAAGTCGCCAGCGGGACCGCGGCGCACACTGACCATGGCCGCCGCCTGGTACTGTTGCTCAAGAAAGTGGCGGCAGGCCAAGGCGGCTCTTACCGCATCGCCGACGAGCAGGCGCTCCGCTATGCCGCACGGCTCTACGGTATCGCAGAAAGCGAACGAACGAAGGAAGCGGTGGCGCTCGATTTGGCGAATCTCTTTGTCTCGGAGTTCAACCGGCAGGAGGGCCCCCTTGCCACCTTGAAACTGGCGCCGGTCCGGCGCCAGGGCGTTTGGCGCAACCGGGACATCCAGCCCTCGGGCATTGATCGGATGGTGGTCGAGTCCCTGCACCGGATCAATATGGGAGTGGACCATGACTATCGGAACCTCCTGCTGCACGCCTTCCGGACCGCGCTGGCCGATGGCTGGGGCGGCTCGCGCGTGGCCTCCATCGTTTCTGATATTCTCTTCGGGACCCCCGCACCGGTGCGGAGCCGCGCCAATCTCGGAGTATTGGGCGCAAAGACGGTGAACATCCTCGTGCATGGACATGAGCCTGCTCTGTCCGAGATGCTCGCTATCGCTTGCCGCGACCCGGAGATCGTGGCTGAAGCGAAGGCCGCGGGCGCCGAGGGCCTTACCCTCGCCGGAATATGCTGCACCGCCAACGAGATACTCATTCGCCACGGCATCCCTGTCGCCGGCAATTTCCTGCAGCAGGAGTTGGCGATCATCACCGGCGCAGTCGAAATGCTGATCACAGACGTGCAATGCTGCCTGCCCAGCCTGCCGGATGTCGCGCGAGCCTACCATACCGAGGTGGTGTCCACCAGCAAGATCGCCAAAACCATCGGCTCCACCAGCCTGCCTTTCGACGAAGCCGACGCGCTGGACAGCGCCAAGGCGCTCCTCCGCCGCGCCATTGCCAATTTCAAGAACCGCAATCCGCGCAAGGTCGCCATCCCCAAGGCCTCGCAACCGCTGGTGGCCGGCTTCAGCGTCGCCGCCATCAAATACATGCTCGGCGGCACTTTCCGCGCCTCGTTCCGCCCGCTCAACGACGCCATCATCCAGGGCCGCATCAAGGGCATTGTGGGCATCGTCGGCTGCAATAATCCGAGGACCAAGACCGATTCCTACGTCAATGCCTTGACGCGCGAACTCATCCAACGCGAAGTCATCGTGCTCAAGACCGGCTGCGCCGCCATCGCCTCCGCCAAGGCCGGCCTGTTGACGCCCGAAGCGGCCTTGGAGGCCGCCGGACCGGGGTTCCGCGAGGTCTGCGAGGCGGTCGGCATCCCGCCCGTCCTGCACATGGGAAGCTGCGTGGACAATTCGCGCCTGTTGGAGGCGGCCACCGAGGTCGTGCTCGAAGGCGGGCTGGGCGATGACCTCTCCGAGGTGCCGGCGGTCGGCGTCGCTCCCGAGTGGATGAGCGAGAAGGCGATTGCCATTGGCTGTTACTTTGTCGCCTCGGGCGTGGACGTGATTCTCGGACATCCCTTCCACACGGGCGGGTCGGAAAACGTCATGCGCTTCCTGAACCAAGATACACGGGAACTCTTTGGCGCGTCGTTCCACGTCTGCACCGACCCCAAAGAGGCCGCCGAAAAGGTCATGGAGATCATCAATCGCAAGCGTGAGAAGCTGGGCATCAACCGGAAGGCCGAGCGCAAACTCTACGATATGAAGGATCGGAGGGCGCTGAATGTCTAAGCTGATTTGTTCCAGCGCCATCGAGGGCGCCATTGCCTGGGTCGCCAGGGCCGAGGGCCAGCTCGATGAAGCGGTCGCGGCCAAGGGCGAGTCTTGCGCCGTCGGGTTCCCGGACACGGCTTACTTCCTGCCGGTGATTTACTCCTTCACCGGCGAGAAGATGCAGACGCTGGCTGACCTGCGGCGGATTCTCAAGCGGGCCAAAGAGCTGTTGCCGGCCCGGCCTTCGGAGAAGGTGTGGCTTCCCTACCTCGGCAACACGCTGGATGCAGGCGTGGCAGCCCTGTTCGCCTGCGAGGTCATCGAGGCCTGCAAATACCTCATCGGCCCCAAACCTGTGGATGGCATCTGGCTGGGCGCCGCCAGCGATGTCATCATGCGCGAGCGCGGCATCGAGTTCGTGGATGGCTCGGCCCCCGGATTTGCCGCCATCACCGGCGCGGCGCCCACCGATCAGATCGCCGTCAGGATTGCCAAGGAGTTGCAGGAGAAGAATCTCTACGTCTTCATGGCCGGCTGCACGAACGGCAAGCAGTTCGCCGAACAGTTGGCCGAAGAGGGCATCCAGCTTGGCTGGGACACCCGGCTGGTGCCGTTTGGACGGGAGGTGTCGGCCCTGATTTATGCCCTCGGCTTTGCGAACCGTGCCGCCCTTTCCTTTGGCGGCGTCAAACCCGGCGACTACGCCGCGAACCTCAAATACAACAAGAACCGCATCTTTGCCTTCGTGCTCGCGCTGGGCGAAGTCACGCCTGACAAATATGCCGCCGCCGCCGGAGCCATCAACTACGGCTTCCCTGTCATCGCGGACACGGACATCCCGCAGATTCTGCCGACGGGCGTATGCACTTACGAGCACGTCGTCTCGAGAGTGCCGCACGAGAATCTGGTGGAAAGGGCGCTCGAAGTGCGCGGCTGCAAGGTCAAGATTACCAAGGTGCCGATCCCGGTGCCTTACGGTCCGGCATTCGCGGGCGAGCGAATCCGGAAAGCGGATGCCCATGTCGAGTTTGGCGGCAATAAGACCACCGCCTTTGAGTTTGTTACCATGGCCGATCTGGAGCAGATCAACGATGGCGAGGTCGAGGTGGTCGGCAGCGACATTGATACCGTCCAACCGGGCGCGGCGCTGCCGTTGGCGATTTGGGTCGAAGCGGCGGGCAGAAAGATGCAGCCCGACTTCGAGCCTATCCTCGAGCGGCAGATACACCACCTGCTCAACGGCGCCGAAGGCATCTGGCACATGGGCCAGCGGGACATTGTCTGGACGCGCGTGTCCAAGGCGGGCTTTGCCAGGGGCCTGCGCCTGCGGCATTACGGCGAAATCCTGCACGCCAAGCTCCTGTCGGACTACCCCGCCATTGTGGACAAAGTCAAAGTGACGCTGGTCACGGATGCGGCGGAGGTTCAGAAACGACTCGCGGTGGCGCGCAAGACTTACGACGATCGCAACCGGCGGCTGGAGTCCATGACCGACGAGTCGGTAGATACGTTCTACTCGTGCCTGCTTTGCCAGTCCTTTGCGCCGAACCATGTCTGCGTCATTACTCCCGAGCGGCTCGGTCTATGCGGCGCCTACAACTGGCTCGACGGCAAGGCCGCTTACGAGATTGACGAGACCGGCCCCAACCAGCCGATCCAGAAAGGGGAATGCCTCGACCCGGTGCGCGGGATTTGGAAGGGCGTCAACGACTACGTCTATCCCAACAGCCATAAGACCATCGAGTGCTTCTCCGCCTACTCCCTCATGGATCATCCCATGACGAGCTGCGGCTGCTTCGAGGTGATCTGCGCCTATGTGCCCGAGTGCAACGGCGTGATGGTCGTAAACCGTGAGTACCTCGACGACACCCCCGTCGGCATGACCTTCTCAACCCTCGCCGGCAGCGTGGGCGGCGGCCAGCAAACCCCCGGGTTCATGGGCTGCGGCAAGGTGTTTCTGACCTCCCGCAAGTTCCTGTTTGCGGATGGCGGGCACCAGCGGCTGATCTGGATGCCCAAAGAACTCAAGACCCTGCTGGCCAGGGACCTCGAATGTCGTTTCCAGGAGCAGGGCGCGCCGGACTTGCTGGCCAAGATCGCGGATGAAACCGTCGCTACCGATCCCAAACAGATTCGCGCCTTCATGGAGAAGGTCGGCCACCCGGCGCTCAAAATGCCCGACTTGGGTTCAATCACCCATGCGGAGGCGAAGGCGCAAGCGGCCACACCCAAACCCGCACCGGAACCGCTGAGCGCCAAACCGACCGCCGCCGCCAAGGGGGCGCATCTTACAGGTACCACCGAAGGCGACTGGGCCGTGGTGGAACAGATCAAAGAAATGGCGCTCGCCGAATTCAAGCGCGCGCTCGATGCCGCCTCTCCCGAGGACATCCTGCGCGGCGTGATGGAAGCGCTCGGTCGCAGACCCGCCACGGTCAGCACGGTGCCCGTCCCATCCCCCACGTCCCCGGCTAAACGGAGCGCCGGCATTCCTGCCTGCTTAGTGCCCTCGCTGTCCAAAGCCGGCGAGAATGCCGACGCTTCAGACTTAGGCGGGGCCGCCCCTCCGTCCGCCGGCGCGCGTCTTTCTGCTGTCACAGCCTTCACCCCTCGCCGAGAGCGTTGGGAGCTCCCTATCTGCACCGTCAAACTGGGCGCCTTGCGCTCGGAAGGGGGCACCCGCGGGCGCACTTACCGCGTCGGCGGCGCCACCGCCATGCCCTTCCACCTCTGGGAAGGCGAAATGCCCAACCGCCCGCTGGTCGCCCTGGAAGTGTTCGACCTGGTCAGCGAGAAATACCCGCGCGTCTTGCGCGAGCTTTATGGCGACCTGCTCCAGCATCCGGCGGAAATGGCGAAGGCCTGCGTCGAGCGGCATGGCGCCGACTTGATCAGCGTGCGCCTGGAAGGCACCCATCCGGAGAAAGGCAACCGCACGCCCGAACAGGCCGTCGAACTCGTGCAGTCCGTGCTGGCGGCGGTCGATGTGCCGTTGATCGTCACCGGGCACAACCATTATGACCGGAACAATGAAGTGCTCAAGGCGGTCGCCGCCGCGTGCGCCGGGGAGAATCTCCTGCTCAATTGGGTCGAGCAGAACAACTACCGCACCATCGCGGGCGCGGCGATGGGTTATGGTCACTGCGTGGTTTCGCAAAGCCCGATTGATGTCAACATCGGCAAGCAGATAAACATCCTGCTGACCAACATGGACCTCAAGCGGGAGCAGATTGTCATCGACCCGCTCACCGGGGCTATGGGCTACGGGATCGAATACACCTACTCGGTGATGGAGCGCATTCGCCTGACTGGTCTGGGCGGCGATGCCATGCTGGCGATGCCGATGATTGTCTCCCCGGGACAGGAATGCGCCAAGATCAAGGAACTGCGCGCCTCGGAACAGGAAATGCCGGTCTGGGGCGACTTGCGCAAGCGGGCCGCGTTGTGGGAGCTGACCACCGCCATGAGCCTGCTGTATGCCGGCGCTGACATCCTCATCCTGTACCATCCGGAGGCCGCCGCCGCCTTAAAGCGCGCGATTGCCCGGCTGATGGATGCGTAGGATTAACCATGGCTCTCACCGGACTGCAAATTCAGAAACTCCTGCCGGGCACCAACTGCAAGGAGTGCGGTTCCAATACCTGCCTGGCGTTCGCCATGAAATTGGCGGGCAAGAAGGCCGAGCTGGCCCAGTGCCCTTATGCCTCCGACGAAGCCAAACGCGTTCTGGGCGCCGCCAGCGAACCGCCCGTCCGCTGCGTCGAGCTGGGCCCGGAGCGGCGGCTCAAGCTGGGGGGCGAAGTGGTCCTCTACCGCCACGAAAAGACTTTTGTCCACCAGCCGGCGCTGGGGCTGAACATCAACGACACCGATGCGGCTGAATCCATCGAAGCAGCGCTCAAGATAGCCGCGGAGTATTTGCTCGAACGAGTCGGGGAAAAGCTCCGGCTCGACGTGGTGGCGATTACCCAGAGGGGCACAGATGCCAGAGCCTTTGCCGAACTGGCCGCCAAAGCCTGGCACCGGACGAAACGTCCGCTGGTGTTGCGCAGTCCGGAGGCCGGCGCGCTGGCCGCCGCGGCCGTGGCCGTCAAGGGGAGCCGCAGCGTCCTCTGCGCTCCTTCCCCGGCCACCGCCCGGGAACTCTGCCGCGTCGCCCGGGAGAATGATCACGCGCTGGCGCTGACCGCGCCGGACCTCGACCAACTGGTTGCACTGGCTGCCGCGATCAGGGCTGAGGGCTTCAACGACCTGTTCCTGCAGTTTCCCGCCCGCTCGCTGGCTGAGCAATTCCAGGCCGGCTCCATCGCCCGGCGCGCCGCCCTCAAGGACAATTTCAAGCCGTTGGGCTATCCGACCCTGCGTTTCGTCGAGACCGGCAACCTGCTGGATGACACCATCGAAGCAACCAACGAAATCACCAAATACGGCGGGATTTGCGTGTTGCCGTCTTTCGACGCGGCCCAGATAGCCTCACTCATGACCCTGCGGCTCAACATTTACACCGACCCGCAGAAGCCCATCCAGGTCGAGCCGAAAGCCTATGCGATTGGCGAGCCTAAACCCGATTCCCCGGTATTCGTGACGACCAACTTCTCGCTCACCTATTTCATTGTGTCGGGCGAGCTGGAGAATTGCGGCCTCAGCGCCTGGCTGGTGGTGCCCGAGTGCGAGGGCATGAGCGTGCTGACGGCCTGGGCGGCCGGCAAGTTGTCCGGCACTACGATCGCGAAGTTCATCAAGGAAAGCGGCTTTGAACAGCAAGTGACGCGGCGCGAACTGGTGATCCCCGGTTACGTTGCCCAAATCAGCGGCGAACTGGAAGAGAACCTGCCCGGCTGGAAGGTCCTGGTCGGCCCCCAGGAAGCCGGCGACCTCGAAAGCTTTGTCAAAAGCCGGCTCATGTGAAGACCACAATTGTAGCCGCCGACGGCAGTCGGCGCACTTTTCCTCGATCAGAGAAATCAGCGCCGACTGCCGTCGGCGGCTACGGTCTTTTGAATCCGCCCTGGACCTTCCTTCGGATTTCGGTTCTCGGGTTTCGGACCTAACATTCGTCATGCCCAAGGTTGAATTTCATCCCTCCGGCCAGGCAGTTCAAGTGCCGCCGCAGACTCGGTTGCTCGATGCGGCCCGGCAGGCCGGGGTAGAAATCGAATCTCCTTGCGGCGGCGAAGGCACCTGCGGCAAGTGCCTTGTCCGGGTAACCGGCGGTGAGGTGGATTCGCGCAGCCTCGGCACGTTGCCCGATGCCACCGTGGCGGAAGGGTATGTTCTGGCGTGCGCGACGCGGATTCTCGGGGAAGACCTGACGGTGGAAGTGCCGGAACAGGCCGCCCGGGAAGGCGGGCAATTCGCTTCCGAAAACGAGACTCATCTGGTCCGGCAGGAATTGCTGCCCCGACAATGGGAATTCGATCCTCTGGCGGTGAAGTGGCTGTTGCAGGTCGAGCCGCCCCGCCTGGAAAGCGGGTTGTCCGACCTCGATCGCCTCACGCGCGCCATCCAGCATGACTGGGGACATCGACCGGTCGAATTCTCCCTCCTCGGCATTCGCAAGCTGGCGGACACCTTGCGCGCCGCGGGCGGTCAGGTGACCGCCACCCTGGTGCGCGACTCGGGCCGTTTGCATGTCATTGACATCGAACCCGGCGACACCACCCTCCGCCACTTTGCCATTGCCATTGATGTCGGCACCACGACCATCGCGGTGCAGTTGATTGACCTCGTGGTCGCCCAGATCGTTGCCGCGCGGAGTGACTACAACGACCAGATTCCCTGCGGCCTGGACGTGATCGGGCGGATCAACTACGCGCGCACCCCGGAGCGGCTGGAGGAACTCCGCGCGCGCGTCCTGGGCACGATCAACCGCCTCATCCGGCAGGTGGCCAACAGCCATGGCGTGGCCCCCGGGGAAATCTCCAATGCGGCCATTAGCGGCAACACGGTCATGACCCACCTCCTGCTGGGCCTGAATCCGGAGTACCTCCGCCTGGCGCCCTACACACCGACGCTGCTGCAAGTGCCTTACCTGCGGGACTCGGAGATCGGGATTGACATCAACCCGCAGGCCTGGATCCATTTTTCCCCCTGCGTCGGCAGCTACGTGGGCGGCGACATTACGGCGGGAATACTCTGCACCGACCTGGCCGCTCCGACGGAAGACATCAGCCTGTTCATTGACATCGGCACCAACGGGGAGATCGTGCTGGGCAACAACAGTTTCCTGATGGCCTGCGCCTGTTCCGCCGGCCCGGCCTTCGAGGGCGGCGGTATTGAATGCGGGATGCGCGCCTCCACCGGCGCGATCGAGCGGGTCTGGGTTGACCCGGCCACGGGTCTGGCCCGCTACTCCACCGTGGGGAACGTCCGCCCCCGAGGCATCTGCGGTTCCGGCATGATTGACCTGGTCGCCAGCCTGTTCCTCGCGGGCTGGATTGACGCCGCCGGCAAGTTTAATCGCGTTCGCCCGTGTCCGGCCATCCGCGTGGAAGGACGGCGCGCTACTTACGCCCTCGCGCCAACCGAGGAGAGCGCCACGGGCAGGCCGCTGGTCATTACCGAGATTGACATCGAGAACATTATCCGAACCAAGGCCTCCATCTATTCCGCCGTGGCGTTGATGCTCGATCAGGTGGGGCTGCGCTTTGACGACCTGCGCCACATCTACATCGCCGGCGGCTTTGGCCGCTACCTCGACCTGGAAAACGCGACGGTCCTTGGCCTGATCCCCGATCTGCCCCGCGAGAGATTCCGCTATATCGGCAATTCGTCGCTCATGGGTTCCTACATGGTGGTCGTTTCGCAGGACTTCCGGCAGCGTCAGCTCGAGCTGGCCCGGCGCATGACCTATCTCGAACTGAACACGGACCCCGCTTACATGGAGCAGTACACCGGCGCTCTCTTCCTTCCGCATACCGACCCCGCGCGGTTCCCCTCGGTGCGGTCGAGGCTAACATGAACGACGTCCTGCCGACGGTCGTGGCCCTTCCGGCCGGCTCCTACAAGGTCGAGGCTGAAGCGGTCGATTGCGACTCAAGGCACGTGGAGGTGCTAATGACCGTCGTGATTAAACCGGGGAAAACGACCAGCGTGCATCTGGAAGGCGGTTTCAACCCGGACAACAGTCTAAACAAGGAGATCAAGTTGGTTAAGCTGCCCTGTGGACGGGCTATTGGCTGGCGTGCTGCGGAGGCGGAGCGTGCGCCGGAGGCGGGGTTTGCCGGCAGCCCACCAAGCTCTCAAGCCAACTGAGCCAGGGGAGGACGAAGGTCGGCCTTCCGGTTTGTGCGGTCGCCGGGACTTGTGTTCGGAGGACGGGGGCTTGTCTGGCGGCAACCGAGGCTCATTTGGCGGCAAACCGACCCCGCTTTTTAGCCGCGCGAGTAATCCCATCGCCGACCGGTGCTGGCCAGATAATAGATGGGGGCAAGAGACAGCGGCGTGGCTTGCGCCACAACTCGACTGCGGGCAGCATCCAACTCGGGCCTTCCCTGCGGGATGCCTGGATAGCTCAAGATTTCGACCTTGGGCAAGCACAGAAAGACAGCGAGACCGACCCCAGCCGCCACTGCCAGCAGACGCCAGCGCCAACGCGAAATCCATTTCTCCCCGACATTCCAGCCGCCCTGACTCGCCCCCATCAGCAACCAGCTCAGCGCGGCCAGCGGCAGCGCCACGTTGAACGCGATGGTCAGCGCGCCAGAATAGCTATAGACAGTGGCTCCTTTTCTCCAGAACCAAGCTGAGTGGATGTTCACATCGGAAGCCATTTGCCGCGGACTCAACCGGGCGGATAATTTCGTGCCAACGGGCGAGCCGCCAATCAACGCCAGAACCTCCGAGTCAGAAATCCTCAATGCCGAGTGTGAACCCTTTGGCGGGGGTAGCAAATTATTTGCCACGTAATCGCATCGCACTGCGCCGAAATGGCGAGCGGTTGCGCGGTGTTGCCCGAAAACGTAGAGGTCGATGGCGCAAGCGCCGTTGTTAATCGCGGTGAGTCTAGTCGGATAGACCGGCGCGCGGGCGGCAAAGGTAAACACCAGGGGATGCAGCACAGTATGTTTTGCATCCGCCGCCGCACACCGCACCTTGCTGGCCACAAATACCCAGCCCTGCTCAACGTAGTGGCGGATGGCGGGTTCGGCGGATTGGGGTGTCTCGTAACCGTTTTTCTCCAGCCATTCCAGCACGGCCCTTGGATGGTCGCCGCGGATCGTCGTGGCGTCAAAAACCCCGGCGCGCTGCACGGAAAGGACGCTCACGCCAGCCACTCCCTCCACCTCGGCGCCCGAACTACTGTTGCCCAGGGTAAGGATCAGACTCGACCCCATTGAAAACGGGCGAAAAGTCAGGAGAGCATCGAACCCGGTTCCAATCAGCAAGAGCAGCGCGAGGCTGGCCGGGGTGCGGCTGAAAATCCGAATGCACAAGGTTAGCACCGCCGCCAGCAGTCCGAAGAAAACATATCGGCTCATGAACGCGGCGCCGACAGACAGCAACAGGCACAACGGCAGGTCAACCACCCATGAAACCTCGTCCCGCAATGAACGCCGTCCCAAAAACGTCCAACCGCAGAGAAGCAGCACTCCCGCGAAGTAGGGGCGCACCCGGTGCATCAATCGGGGCTGGAACGTCTGCTGCAACCCGGTGAAGAAGGTCTCGGAGAGCGGCTTGACCTCCGGCACCGATGGCAAGGGCACCACCCAGGCAAAGTTGGTCCCTTCACCAAGAAATGAGGTCTCGATAACCAGCCGCTCAATCCCGTTCGAGAAGTGAATCAAGGCCTGCTGATTGGGAATCTCGACCTTCGGGTAGAACACCTGCGGCACCACCATCCCATCCGCCAGCACTCTCGCTGTGGAGACAATGCCGCAGAGAGCCAGCACGCCCGCCATTAGCCGCACGTGACACATACCAATGAGGCAATCTTTACTTGCGTTCATACTGATTGGACAAGGAAGACAAGACTCCGTGCCGCCCGGGGATGCGAGGTGAGCAGGTAGTCCAAGAAGGAAGATGTGGTGCGTGGTCCGTGACTGGTGATTGGAAGTAGTTCGCTTCCTCAGGCGGAGAGGCCGAGGACGCGGCAGACGGTCCGGGCGATGGTCACTTCTTCATCCGTGCGGATGACGCGGACGGTGACGGGGCTGGCCTTGGCGGAGATGACCGGCGCGCCAGCCTTGTTTCTCCGGGCATCCAGCCTGAGGCCCAGGAATTGGAGGCCGTCGCAGATTCGGGCGCGGACCTGGAAGCGGTTCTCACCAATGCCGCCGGTGAAGACGAGCGTGTCCAACCCGCCGAGGGCCGCGGCAAAGGCGCCAATCCATTTTTTCACCTGGTAACAGAAGAGCGCGACGGCTTCGGCGGCGCGCACGTCTTTGGCCTCCCGGGCGAGGAGGTCGCGCATGTCGGGGCTGGTCTCGGAAACGCCGAGCAAGCCGGATTGGTGATGGACCATTTCGTGAAATTGCTTGCCGGTCATGCGCTCGGTCCGCGCCAGGTACCAGACCAAGCCGGGGTCGAGGTCGCCGGAGCGGCTGCTCATGGGGATTCCGGAGGCGGGGGTGAAGCCCATGCTGGTATCAATGCTCTTGCCGTTGCGGACGGCGGCGAGGCTGGCGCCGTTGCCCAAGTGGGCCAGGATCAGGCGCCCGCGGGCGGCTTGGGGACCGGCGATCCGCTCCAATTCTTCCATGAGATAGGTGTAGGAGAGGCCGTGAAAGCCGTAGCGCTGAACTCCTTTGGCGTCGAACCGTCTGGGGATGGAGAGGAGCCTGGCCACGCGCGGCATGTCGCGGTGGAAGGCGGTGTCAAAGCAGGCGACCTGCGTTAGTTTCGGATGCCGGCGGCGGAACACGTCTATGAGTTGAATGCCGGAGGGCATGTGTTGGGGGTCGTAAGGACTGATGCGGCGCAACTCGGCGACCAGTTGCGGAGTGATGCGCTGGGCCTCCTTCAATTTGATCCCGCCGTGGACCACGCGATGCCCAACGCCGACCACTTCGGCGAACGCGGCGTGATGATCGAGCCAGCCAATCAGAAATTCCCCCGCGGCGCGGTGATCGGATGCGCGAATGACACGGGGGGCGGTCTTTCGGGCGCCGTCCTGAACGCTCAGTGTGGGATTGGGCAGGCCGATACGTTCGATCTTGCCGGAGAGCAGCCGCACGGTGGGCGCGTCCGCCCGGCAGAGGGCGAACTTGATGCTCGAGGACCCGCCGTTGACGGTCAGGACGCAGCGAACCGGCTCCCCGGCCGGCTGGCGCCGGGGGTTTGGCTTGCTGACGGGCCGGTTCGGCATATCACGCCTTATTGATCCGCAGCGCGGTGCGGACGGCAGCCAATTCTTTGCGCTTAGCGGGGCTGACCTTCGGGTAACTCAGGTCCAGTGATTCCAGGGCCTCCACGATCACCTCGGCCACGACCAGGCGGGTGAACCATTTGTGGTCCGCCGGCACGACGTACCAGGGGGCATAGTCGGTGCCCGTGTGGCGTATGACTTCTTCATAGGCGCGCATGTAAGCGCCCCATTTTTGGCGCTCCCGCACGTCATCGAGCGAGAACTTCCAATGCTTCTCCGGCTGTTCCAGGCGGCTGAGCAACCTTTGCCGCTGTTCCGGTTTGGAGAGGTGCAGGAAGAACTTCCGCACGAGCACCCCATTGCGCGTGAGATGGCGTTCGAAGGCATTAATGTCCTCGAACCGCTCCTGCCAGATGTCTTTGGTGATCAGCGAGGGGGGCAACTTCTGGCGGGCCAGCAGTTCGGGATGCACCCGCACCACCAGCGCTTCCTCGTAATACGAGCGGTTGAAAATACCGATGCGCCCCCGCTCCGGCAGCCGCCGGGTCGTGCGCCACAGGAAATCATGGTTCAACTCCTCCTCCGACGGCACTTTGAACGAGGCCACGTCGCAACCTTGCGGGTTGACGCCCGACATGACGTGTTTGATGGTGCCGTCCTTGCCGGCGGCGTCCATCGCCTGGAGGATCAGCAGGACGGCCCATTGGTTTTGGGCGTAGAGCTGCTCCTGCAGTTCGCTCAGGCGGGCGACGCCTTTTTCCAGCCACTCCTGCGCGTGCTCTTTGGACTTGATCTTCCAGGTGTCCGCCGGTTTGACGTCCGCCAGCCGGAACTTCTTATTCTCCGCGATGCGATAGCGTTTAACTAACTCTGTTCTTTTCATAGCTTCCTTGATCTTGTTCGCCGGGCCAACGGGGTTTGAGGGCCGCCGCCGGTGACACGGTGATTGTAACTCCCGAGGTTCCTCGGGGCAACCCCGTTTTCCGCCGAGGTTCGGGCGCGCGCGGACGCTCGCCCTTTTGAGCAGGATTGAGCTTCCGGGCGGTCGCGGGCCTGGTTGCGTGACGATGCGCAAGGAGGGGGGTCTAACTGCGCAGGAATGGCATGAGCAGTGAATTGTACGTTGCTAAAATGCCGCGGTCTGCTTATAGAGTGGTCGGCTCGAGACTATCACGAAGCATCCATGGCAGGGCATTCTGAATCAAGGCTCCGCTCACCACGGGGAGTGGGAGCGTTTCGGCATCTGGTTCTGGCGTTAGGGCTGCCGGCCTTTTGCGGCGGCGCCCTCACGTTGCGGGCGGCGCTGCAATTCGACGTGTTCCTCGGCTACGACGGCATCGTGCCGCAGGCGTGCTGGTTCCCGGTCGTGTGCGAAATCAAGAATGACGGGCCGCCATTCGTAGGCACGGTGGAACTGGACGGCGGGCGTTTCAATCAGGAGCAGCCGCGGCGCGCGGTGGTGGAGCTGCCGACCGGGACGCTCAAGCGGTTCGTGATCCCGGTGTTTTCCACGACCGGCAGTTTTAGCAAGTGGGACGTACGGTTGCTGGATGAGCGTGGGAAGGTGCGGGCGGAACAGCTTGGGTTGCAGGCCCGGAGGCAACTCGGGTCCGGCACTCCGCTGGTCGGCGCGGTGGTGCGGACCCCGACAGGAACGCCAACCTTCCAGCCGATTCTTCCGCCGCAGGCGGAATTGCAGCCGGCTGCCGCGCGACTCTTGCCGTCGATTTTTCCAGACAACCCGGTGGTGCTCGAGGGGCTGAATTGTCTTTACCTGAGTTCGGAAAAGGCCGCCGATCTAACGGTCAACCAGGTCAAGGCCCTCCTCGCCTGGCTCAATGCCGGCGGCCACCTGATCGTCGGCGTCGAGCAGATTTCCGACATCACCGCCTCACCGTGGCTGCGGAACGTGCTGCCGTGCGAATTGAATGACATCCGGACGGCGCAGAGTCATCCGGAGCTTCAGCAATGGCTGCAAAGCGCGACCTGGCCGGAGAGGTTCGCTGAACAACCCCAGAATCAAGCGGCGGCGTACGGGCAGCCCCGGGTTGGGTGGGGGCAGCCTCGGGTTGGGAAGCGGTCGGGGAGATACCAGGCACCGCCAGCTCCCGCGGCGCCGGAGGCGCAGCTTCGGACGCCGCCGCGGCCGGGCGTGAGCGCCGCCAGTCCGTTCACCGATCTGCCGGATGATTCGGCCTTTGAAAGAGCCGACTTGCAGGTGGCGGTGGGCGAGGTGCGCGACGGGCAGGTGGTGGTGGCGGCGGGAGACAAGCCGTTGATCGTCACAGCCAACCGGGGCCGGGGGCGGGTGACGGCGCTGCTGTTCAGCCCCGAGCGTGAGCCGTTTCGGTCGTGGAAGAATCTGCCGGTGTTCTGGGCGAAGCTGGCGGAGGTGCCGGGCGCCTGGTACGTGTGGTCGGATTTCTATCAGCGGGGCGGCTGGAGCAGCGACGGTATTTTCAAGGCGATGATTGACACGCGGCAGGTCCACAAGCTGCCGGTGACCTGGCTGTTGCTGCTGTTGATCGTGTATTTGATCGTCATCGGCCCGCTGGATCAGCGCTGGCTGAAGCGGATTGGCCGGCCGATGCTCACCTGGATTACGTTTCCCTGCTACGTGGTGCTGTTCTCGCTGCTGATTTATTTCATCGGCTACAAGTTGCGGGCCGGGGAGTCGGAATGGAACGAGCTGCACGTGGTCGATGTGCTGCCGAAGGGCGACCAAGTGGAACTGCGCGGGCAAACCTATGCGTCGGTCTATTCGCCGTCTAACCAACGGTACAAGCTGGAAAGCCGGCAGGAGTTCGCGACGTTGCGGAGCGAGTTTGCCGGCACGTTGACTGCCGCTCAGCCGGGCGAGAAGGCGACCTTCATGCAGGAGGGGGACGGTTCGTTCAAGGCGGAGATTTTTGTGCCGGTCTGGACCAGCCAGCTTTTTGTGAGCGATTGGTGGCAGCCGGCGCCGGTGCCGTTGAGCGTCACCGTGGTTCCCCAGGGCGCGGGGTGGCAAGTAACGGTCGAAAACCGCACGGAGCGCGCCCTGACGAATGCGCAGATTGTCATCGGGGATTACGTCATGGGGCTGGGCGCGGTTCCCGCGCAGGAGGGCAGGACGTTCACGGTTTCGCGGGAGAAGGGGACACTTTTGAGGGACTTCGTCTTCCGGCACGGAGCGGACTTTCAAAGTGCGGTGCAGGCGCAGCAACGGGTCTTCGGAGGGGGGGCCAGCGAGCGAATTGATGACCTGGCCAACGGCAGCATGGCCGCTTCGTTCCTGTCGCGCCTGGGCGGCCCACAGGACTGGGTGCGCCATTTTATCTCGCCGCCCGGGCTGGATTTGTCGGCCGTGGTCGAGCACGGCAACGCGGTGCTATTGGCGTGGGCGCCGGATTACTCGCCGGTCAAACCGTTACGCCAGTTCACCCCGCGGCGGAGCCAGAAGAATACGTTGTGGCGGGTCTCCGTACCAGTCCAGAGTCTAAAGTCTAAAGTCTAAAGTCCAGTGTCTGATATATGAATGCCCCCCCCATCCCCGCCGTTCAGACCTTCGGGTTGACGCGGCTGTACGGCAGCATCACCGCCCTGGACCGGCTGGACCTCACCGTCAACCCAGGCGACTTGTTCGGCTTCATTGGGTCGAACGGCGCGGGCAAGACGACCACCCTGCGCATCCTGGCAACGTTCCTGGCCCCGTCGGCCGGCACGGCGCAGATTCTCGGACGGGACCTGCTGCGCGAGGCCGATGCGGTGCGCCACGTGATTGGTTACATGCCGGACTTCTTCGGCGTCTATAAGGACATGGAGGTGACGGAGTATCTGGATTTCTTCGGCGCGTGCTACAAGATACCGACGGCGCAGCGGGAAAAGACGGTGAACGACGTGTTGGAACTGGTGGGGCTGACGGAGAAGAAAGGATCGCTCATCGGCGCGCTGAGCCGGGGGATGCAACAGCGGCTGGGGCTGGCGCGGGTGTTGATCCACGACCCGCAGTTGCTGCTGCTGGACGAACCGGCCAGCGGGTTGGACCCCCGAGCGCGCATCGAGATGATGGCGGTCCTGCAGGAGCTTCAGCGGCTGGGCAAAACCATCATTATCTCCTCGCACATCCTGAGCGAACTCCAGACCTTGTGCAACCGGGTGGCCATTATCGAGAAAGGCCGGCTCATCTACAGCGGAGCGGTGCAGGGCGTGCGCGACCAGATGTCGCAAGGCCGGGTCGTGTGGGTGCGCGTTTCGAGCGAACCCGCCCAAGCCATCGCTCTGCTCAAAGCTCGGAAGGAGATTGCCGAGGCGGCCACCACCGATGGGGAAATCAAGGTGACGCTGGCCGGGCCGGAGGTGGAGCACAGCATTGTGGCGGACATCCTCGTCCACGGCGGTGCCAAGCTGATCGAGTTGCGCGAGGACGAGGTCGGGCTGGAGGAAGTTTTCATGCGCGTGACGCGGGGAGAGACGCAGTGAGAGGGGTGGTGATTCGTGATGCGTGATTTGTCACTGGTGGTTAGTCAACCGCCGCGGGATGACACGGATCACGCATCCCGCGTCACGCACCACGAATCACCAACCCACATGAACGTCCTGCCCGTCATCGAACGTGAACTGCGCGCCTCGGCGCGGCAGCCCTTCACGTATTACCTGCGCGTGCTGGGGGTGACGGCGCTGCTGCTGGCGGGCCTGCTGTTTGGCTTGGAACAGGGGTTCGCGCCGGGCTTCGGGCGTCAGTTGTTCGGGCGCCTCCACTGCGCGCTCTTCGGCGCGATTTGGGTCCTGGTGCCGATGCTCACTGCCGATTGCATCAGCCGGGAGCGGCGCGAAGGGACGTTGGGGCTGCTCTTCCTCACGCCGTTGAAGGGGACGGACATCGTGGTGGCCAAAGTACTGGCGCAGGGGTTGCGGGCCATGACACTGGGGCTGGCCGTGCTGCCGGTGTTGACCATCCCCTTTTTGCTGGGCGGAGTCAGTTGGGCCGACGCGGTGCGGTCGGTGATTGTGAACGCCAACGCGATGTGCTGGGCGCTGGCAGCCGGCTTGCTGGCTTCGGCGTGGAACAAGGCCTGGCTGCGGGCGCTGCTGTGGGCGGGCATTCTGGCCGCTGCCTTCTTCCTTATCCTCGCAGCAGCGGTCGATTGGTTTCTGTTGCAAGCTCTTAATGCGATTATTCAGAAGCGACCGGGCCAGTTCGAGATGAACTGGGATAGTGTGCTGGAGACGGGGTTCTTGCTTGCGAACACACTGATGGACTGGCCCGGGTGGGCGCCCGTGAGTCTAGGCGCGCCCCTTGGAAAAACGACTATTTGCTCCTTGGTGGCGCTGGTGGCCGCGGTGCTGGCCGCAGGCGCAAAGACCCGCCGCTCGTGGCAGGAGGAGCCGCCCTCCCGGCGACGGGTTTGGCTGCGGCAGACCTTCTGCACACCGGTGTTGTGGCTCTCATTCTTTCGCTGGTGGATGCGGCGGAAAGTGGAGCGCAATCCCATCGGCTGGCTGGAGCAGCGCACCTGGAGCGGGCGGCTGGTAACCTGGGGGTGCTTTGCGGTGCTGATCTCGATCTATAGCACGGTTTTGACTGATCGGTATTTCTTCCGAGACGCCAACCATCTGCAAGAGACACTGGCCTGGTTGCTGGCGGGCAGCATGGCCATGAGCGCGGCAGGCAGCTTCCGGCGCGAGCGGGAAAGCGGCGTGCTGGAGCTGCTGCTGGTGTCACCGCTCGGCGAGCACCGGATCATCTCCGGGCGGTTGCGCGGTTTATGGGGCCAGTTCCTCCCGACCGCCGGCCTGCTTCTGGCCGTCTGGCCTTACTTCTCAAGTTTCCTGCCCGGCGGCAGCGATGCGGGGGCGATTGTGTTCTTTGCCGTCACCTTTCTGTCCGTGCCGGTGTTCGGGCTCTATTTCTCGTTGCGCTGCCGCAATTTCCTCACCGCATTCCTGTCCACGGTCGCCGTGGGGCTGCTGCTGCCGATGGTTCTGTCTGCGTTGTTCGAGTGGGTCCGGTGGGCTTATGCCAACTCGAACTCTCGTTTCTCGTGGGAGATGCGGCTGTGCGTGTCAGCGGCGATTTACCAGGCAATCCTCGCCTCATTCTGTTGGCACCGTCTCTATCGCCGGCTGAAGAAACGCGCTTTCCCTCTGGAGCGAACAGAGGCATAGAGGTGAAGCGCCTCATTCCTGATCGGTTACCGGCTCGGGCTCGGTTGGCTTCTCCGGTGGCGGCTCCGGCAGCGGGGCTGGATTTCGGCTGGAGATTCTAATTCCGCTCATGGTCCGAAGCTCCCAGTCGTTCTTGCGCCACTCGATGGTCGCGGCTCCAGTCTGCCGCGTGTAGATCACGGGGACTTTTCGCCGGGCCAGGCGCTCGTGGAGTTTGGGGCTGGCGCGCTCCGCGACCGGGAATTCCGAATCGGCTACGATGATCAGGCGCGGCTGGATGGCATCGAGCAGCGCGTCGCCGATGGCTTCATATTGCGCCGGCAGGCCGGTGACCACAATGTCGGCGCGCAAGTCGGGGGTTCGTTGCAGCAACGCGTCCTGGCCGGGGCGCCCCAAATCCGAAAGCAGCAGGACCCGCTTGCCGCCAATGACCGCTGACAGGACCAGCGCATTGTCATCGGCCTGGGAGAAATGGTCGCCCGGCTCCGGATGCAGCACCGTCCAGCAGCCCAATTGGTCGTTGCGGCTGACCGTCCGCAGCTTTTCCGGCGCGCGGCTCCAGTCCTTGACAATCTTCCGGTAAACAGGCGAGCGGAAGCGGACGGGGCTGACACAGAAAGTCTTTACCGAAAAGAGGCCGGCCACCAGTTCCGCACCGCCGACATGGCGCAAATCGCCGTGGGTCAGCAGCAGGGCCGGCAAGCGGTTGACGCCCTGGGCGCGGAGGAACGGTTTGGTGAGGAACTGGACGGAATGGGTCGTGCCGCAATCCACCAGGAGATCGTTTTGCCTGCCCGGCGCGTCGAAGAAGACCGCCATGCCGCCGTTGACGGGCAGGATGGTCAGGCGCGTCACGGAGCGGGTTTCCCAATATTGGCAGCTCCAGACCAACACTCCCAGAGCGAGCGCGACTATTTTCCAGGCCCGCAAGCCGGGTCGGAAAACCCAGCCGGTGCAGACGCTCAGCAGAATCACATAATACAGGCCGCTCGTGAAAAGAGACGGCTCCGGGACATAGAAATAGGCCCACGGCCAGTTCGCGAACCAATGGCTGGCGACCCGGATGATCTCCATCAGGAACCAGCCTGCATGATTGAAGCATTCGGCGGCGGCGGGAAACCAGCCCGCCAACACCAGGCTGGCCAGGTTGCTCATCAACACCAGCGCGCAGAGCGGAACGGCGAGGATATTGGCTGGTGTGCTGACCGGTGTCACGATATGGAAATAGTACGCCACCAGCGGCAGGGAACCGATCCAGGCGGCGAAGGAGGTGAGCGACAGGTCTCCAACAAACAGCGCTGGGACGCGCAGGGTTTGCCGCCAGCGCGGACGCAGTTTATCGGGCAGCAAGGGGTCTGGGGCGGTCAGGCGGCGGCCCAGCTCGCGCAACGCCGGAAGAGTGAGAATGATGCACAGGACCACGCAGAACGAGAGTTGGAACCCGGCTTGGAAGAGCTGCCGCGGTTCCCACAGCAGAATGATGAGCGCGGCGGCGAAGAGCGAATTGACCAGGTCGCTGGGGCGCCGCAAGACCCAGCCGATAATGACCACGGTGAGCATGACGGTGGCGCGAATGGCGGAGGCCGGCCAACCGGTGAGGGCGGCGTAAAACCAAATGAGCGGAATCAGCACCAGCCCGCACACAGCGCGGGGCAGACGCAGCACACGAAACAGGCCAAAGAAGATGCCGAAGATGATCGCGATGCGCAGCCCGTCCACGGCGAAGATATGATACGTGGCGGCCTGAACAAAGGGTTCGGAGACTTCTTCGGTGAGGGCCGTTTTCCAGCCCAGGGTGAGCGCCCATTCCAGCCGCAGCGACTCATCTTCGACCGGCAAGCCGAGCGCCAGCGCCCGGCGCGCCCACTCGCGAAACCGATCCGCCAGGGGCGGTTTCGACGGAGAAGAGACAATGCGCCAGTCCTGCCCGGAGGCAGCCTGCAATTGGTAATAAATCCCCAGTTGGCTCAGGTAAGCCCGGTAATCAAAGGCGCCCTCAGCGGCGGCGATTTTGGGCAGGCCAGCGACGCCGGTGATCTCGACCTCCTGCCCGGCGAAGAAATTGGTGGAGAGGATTCCCTGCGTGGTGACGGCGATTCGGCCCACCGCCGGTTGCCAGGAATGACGATTGCGGCGCAGGGCGGTGACGTCGATTCGGGCCATGGTGCGCCACGACTCCTGCTGATTGCGCTCATAGACGCGCTGGATGGGCGTCTCGCGCAGAGTCCCCCGGAGCGTGACGATTTCAGGCCGCTCGCCGAGGCAGCGGCGCAGATCGTGCGGTGAAAGAACGGCGGTGCGGAGCGTGTAATGGGTCCAGCCCGTTAGAACAAGCAGGGTGCATAATCCAACCAGCCGGGCGCGCGGCCAGGCCAGAGTCAGCGCCGCCAAGGCGAGCGAGCCGGTCAAAAGGAGCAGCGGCGGAAGGGAGCTGAAGCGCGCGATCAGGATTCCGCCGACATAGAGCAACGCCACTGGCAGGAGTGGTCGTTTCATCGAATGACGGGAGGTTAGCAGGCTCCCGAGGCGCCTGGCGACAGAAAAAGCGGGTCTGGCGCAGCTAGACACTGCCCCCGGACCGCGAGCCGTCCCCGACTCGCAGCGTGTGGGAAGGTGCAATAGCTTCGATCGTCGTTCCGCGTTCGTGGCTGCTGCGAGCCGGGGACGGCTCGCGCTCCGTCATCGTTGGGCGTTCTTACTACATGGTGGCAGTGTCGCCCAAGCGGGTCTGGCAGCAAAAGGCCAGCCCGGCGGAGGAAAAGCGCGCCGATTGCCGTCGGCGGCTACAACGTTCCAGAAAAAACCAGCCGCGCCGGGCTGGTTGACCCGGCGCAGGGGTGCTGTGGAAACCTTCGAGCCGCTCCGGCTCAAGGCGGCTCAACGCTTCAGTTCGGGTTATTGGTGAGATAATAGAACCGCTGCGGGTAGTTCGTGGCCGTCAGGTCGTTGACGGTGAAGGGATTGGCGGGGATGGTGTTGTTCGTGATGTTCTGCCACGGGAGCGGCAAGAGCACGTTGGTGGAGGCGCGCAGCGACCAGACGGAGCCGACCAGGCCGGTGCCGGTGAGGCTGAAGTTGCCGTCCGGCAGCAGGGTAATGTTGGTGGCCTGCGGAGACGTGACGGAGATCACCTTAATGATGCCGTCTCCGCCGGGCGCAAGCCCCGAAGTGTCCCAAGCCAATCCGGCGAGGAGTGTCGGCAGGTTAGTACTGACGAAGGTTCCGGCGATAGTGCCGCTAAACAGTTGGTAAGTGTCCTTCTGTCCCGGGAGCATCGAGGTGTTGCCGCCGAGGTTCGCCACGTTGAGATTGCCGCCCAGGGTCACGGTGCCGCTGGTCATGTCAATTTCGTCCGCGCCGCCTGTGTCCCCGTCGATCTCCATACTGGTCGTGCCCGAGAGGGCGAGGGAGCTGCCGAAGGTGAGCGTGCCGATCTTACCATCGACCGTTGAGAGCGCGCCGCCCGAATTGACGGTGGTGGCGCCGCTAATGGTGCCCGTGCCGCCCAGGGTGCCACCGGATTTAACGGTCACTGCACCGGTGCCCGTGCCGCTCCCGGACGTGTTGTTCACGAGGAGGGTGCCGCCACTATTTGTGGTGCCGCCAGTGTAGGTGTTGGGCGCGGTCAGGGTGAGCGTGCCGACGGTTTGGGTCAAGTTGCCGGCACCGGAAATAACTCCCGACAAGGTTTGGCTGGCCGAGCTGGCGTAAGTGAAGGTTAACCCGTTGGTAAGGGAAATGGTGCCCGCATAAGAGCCGATGCCCGACGAAACATAGCCCAACGTACCCGAGCCGCCGATGGTGAGCTTGCCGGAGGCCAAGACGCCGTTGCCGGTGCTGATGTTGCCGGTGAAGGTGTTGTTGCCGGAAAGCTCGAGAATGCCGGGGTTAAAAACGTTAAGACCATAGGCGCCGCCGACGCTGGCTATCGCACCGGAGATATTGACCAGGTTTCCGGCCCCACCCGAGCCGATGCTGGCAGTGTTGGTCAAATACCAGTTGCCGCTAAGGGTTACGCCGGCCGCGTTGCCGACAATGTTCACATTATTAACCCAGGAGGTGTTGTCCGCCCAATAAAAGGCATTGGGGAGGGTAACGGCACTGGTCCCTTCGACCGCCAGCGCGCCAATCACGCCGCCGGTGTTGGTGACGAGTATGAAGCCGGTCCCAAAAGAGGCGCTGTTGTTAAAGTTCACGATGCCGCTGAACGATGCGCCCGAGAAACCCAGCCAAGTGCCGGCGGTGTAGGTGTTTGTTCCATTAAGAAAAAGCTGGCCGGTGCCCTCAGCGCAAAGTGGGGCGGTGGCGCCGCCGGAGATGACGTTGCTGATTGTTACATAGCCGGGGTCGCCGGTGTCGCTGGTGACGTCGAACCCGTTCACGTTGTTAGGGCCCAGGATCATGGTGCCGGTGCCGGTGATGGTCACCTCGCACGGGTTCGCCGCGCTCAGCGGTCCGTCGAAGATGCCGGCGACGGTGTGGTTGGCATTCATGGTGACGGTGAACGCGGGGGTGCCGGTGCCGCTGTAGGCGGCAAAGAGCACAGCGGTGTTTTCCGCCCATTTTGTTGGGGTGTTGGTGCCGCCTCTGGTCGCCGTGTTCCATTCGTTGTTTTCCCAGGTCTGACTCAGATTGCCGGTGTAATAGGTCCCGTTGGAAGGGGTTGTAGTTGTTCCTTCGGGGTCCCAGGTGGTGACGGCCGCCCCGGCGTGATTGGCCAGGAGGCAGAACAGCAGGCCCAAGCCGGCTGAGATGAATTTTGCTGAATTGGGGAGGAGGTTTTTCATAACGATGGATAATAATAATGGATTTCTAGCGATGGATTTCTAACAGTGGCCTTCTAACAGTGGACTTCCTGCAATGGGTTTCTGGTTTACACACGGGCACTATCTTCAAACGTTCTGTTCCCGGCAGTTCAACTGAGCGATTTTCACCATAAAGCGGCTGGAGTGCAAGGGGAAAATGCAATAATATTGCGAGACGCCCGGCCTACTACCCTGGTGTCAAGGAGAGGACTCAGGGCCGGGCCGGGTTAGGCTTGGCGGCGCGGAAGGAGCGGGCGGAGGAGGCGAAAGCGGTGAGGATGAGCAGGGTGGCGGCGAGAATGAGCAGGCGCACACTGAAGGAGGCGGCTTTGGCGGCGGTCGCGGCGAGGTGAATTCTCAAATCCGCCCAGGGATCAACGACGACGGCGCGGTTGAAGGTCAGGAGGCGGCCTTGCTCGGGAACGCTGGCGCGGATGGCGGCGGGGCTGGTTACGGCGGCGTCCTGCTGCTGGATGATGCGCTCGGCCAGACGCAGGTAGGCGGCGTTGTCGTCGGCGGTGTTGCGGTCAATGATGTCCTTGGCGTCTTGCTGAGTATAATTGAGTTCTTTGCGGCCCCGGAGGTCGCGGAATTTGCCGCCGAGGGCGGCGGGGTCGCCGGCGGCGGCGGCCTGGCGGACGTTCAAGCCGACGAGGGCTTGCTGGAGCTTGATGTTGTGGAGTTGGACGCGGGCGTCTTCGTTGAAGGCGGCGTCGTGGGTGGAGAGGCCGTAGGCGGCCTGGAAGGCGCGGCGGGCTTGCTGGGGATCGCCCAGTTGGAGGGCATTGTTGCCGGCGGCCAGGAGTTCTTCGGCTTCCCTGGTGCGCTCGCGTTGCCCGCTGGCCTCGTTTTGGAGGTAGGTTTGCAGATCAACGGTCGTGGGGCGGGGCAGGACTTCCTCCTGCTGCAACTGGAGGGAGCCGGTCCAATGCTTGACGCGCCATTTGTCGTTGAGCGAGACGCGCCAGGTGAGGTTTTCGAGGGGCAGATCGAATTTGGGGGCGACCAGTTCGAGGTCGAGGGTGCGGTCAACGGTCGAGCCGATGCGGGAGCTGTAGAAGACTTCGACCGGGACGGCTTTGCCGCCGGGCGACTGCTGCTCGAGGGGGATGAGGATGCGGTCCTGCTCGCGCCAGGGCCAGACGCCGTTCTGGTTGACGAAGGCGAACCAGAAGGCGGCGCCTTTGGGCAGGGTGAGTTTGAGCAGGCGTTTGTCGCCGGGGAGCATTTCGAGGCGCACCTGGGTGAGCATTTCGCCGTCGTCGGAGATGACGGAGGTGAAGGTGATGTTGTTGACGCGGGCGGGCAGCAGCTTGGCCGCCTCATGGCGTTCAAGCTGCAAGGGGAGTTGGAAGGACGGTTCGACGAGGCGATAGGCGAAATTGGCGGCGGCGGCGGGGAGGTTCTGCTGGAGCAGGCGCGGGATGCTCTGCCATTCGGTGGGCTGCAACGCGGCGGGGGGGGCGTCAATGCGCACTTGCAGGCGGCCTCCCGCTTGCACCGTCACGAACCCGCGCTGGAGGTTGACGTCGGCGGCTTGCAGGCCGCGCAGGACTGTCTCCGCCGCGTGCTCCGGCATCGGGGTCTGGTAAGTGGCTTGCAGGAGATAGGAGCCGATGACGCGACGGTGCAGTTTGACTTCCCATTCTTGCAGGCCGTTGGTGACAGCGCCCGGCACGGGGAGGAAGTCGGCGACCTGCTCGCCCTGGAACCGGACGCTCTCAGCGTTGGTGGGGACAAGGACGTGGAAGGCTTTCAGGCCGGTGTTTTCGATTTGATACTGCAAGTTGGCGGCGACCTTCACCAGGGCCTCGTTGACGGTGGCATGTTGCAGGCTGGTGACCTGAATCCACGGGTCCACCTGCTCGATGGCCAGCGCCAGGCTCCAGGGCGTCTGAATGACGCGAAAGGCGAGCACGCCCTTCTGCCGGATGCCGGCCTTCTGCGGGTCGAGTTGCGTGACGCCGTCGCGGGTGACGACCTGGAGGCGCATGCCTTGCTCGGGCACGAGCAGGAGGGTGCCTTGCTGTTTGGCGGCCTCGCGGAGGAGCAATTGCGGGACGGTCCAGGCGCTGGCGGCTTTGACGCCCGGCCCGGCCAGGCTGACGGCGAATTGCTGCTGGCCTTCGGTCTTGCCGCCCAGGTGCAGGGTGATCACACGCCCGGCGTCGGACTTCAGCTCGGTCCAATGGCTCAACGCGGAGCCGCTGATGGACTCGACGTCGAAGCCGGCGGGCATGACGAAGCTGAGGCGGAAGATGCCGGCGCGCGTGATATTGACGGTGGCATCGGCGGCGAGGACGGTGCGGTCTTCGCCGAGGGAGAGGGTGTCCTGAGTTTCGACCCGCACGTCAGGCTCGACGGCTGAGGCTTTCAGGGAAGCGGTGGCGTGGGTGTCGGCATAACGGAACGCGCGGCGCAGAGTGAGGCCGGGAATCTGCGACTGGAGCGCTGATGCCACATTCCCGGGAAAGTCATCCAGATTGATGGGCGAGAACGGTTCGGCGCTGACGGTATCGAGCTGGACCTCGTTGCCGGTGGCGATGCCGAGCAGGCCGATCTGTCCCGCCGCGTTGTCCACGGCCACCAGCCCCACCGAATGCTCGAAGGGCAGCGGCCCGGTGGCAACCTGGGACCGGACGAGCAGCGCAAAGGGACGCGACTGCGGCGGGTTGAGCGTTACGCGAAGCTTGCGCGTGTCGGGGTCGAACCGCCACAACGAGACGAGGGAAGCACCCTTCCGGGTGTCCGGCGGGGCCGCGGGCTGGGCCGGGTCAAGCACGTCGGTGATGGTGGTTCCGGTCGGCACGTCCAGAATCAGCTCGCCCAGTTCGCCCTGCGCGGGGCGGATGGAAACGTAATGGGCGCCCTCGATGACACCCGCGGCGGGCACGTAGAGCTGGGAGACCTCCGCATAGAAGACCGGCTTCTCGCGCTTCACGTCGCGGCTGCGGGGCTTCCAGGCGACCCAGGCGTCGTTGGCGGGCGAGAGCACGAGCATGGCGACGGTATTGCTGCCGGCGGTATCGCGCTGAATGGATACCGCCTGCGGCGAGAGCACGTCCACGTCGAGATTGACGACCGTAAGGTTGAGGCGGTTGATGAGGCCGCACGGGACGGGCAGATTGAGCGCGTCCTTTTGGGTCAGCGGCGACTGCTGGTATTGCACCTTGATGTCAAAAGTGCCCTTCTTCCGGGCGAGCAATTGCCGCGCTGACCGCGCGCCCGCCGAGGCCGGCGCGAGCTCCAACGCGTTGGTCGGGTAGTCGAGGCGCACCAGCACCGCTGGCTCGAATAAGACCGGCAGCATTTCGCCCTTCTCGGCCTGCCAGCGGATTTGCGCCGTCCCCAGCGCGAACTTGTCTTCGATGCGGATGTCCTGCGTCACCGACTCGGCCAGCGGGGCGAACGGACCGGTCGAGCCCACGCACTTGCCCGCGCCGCCAGCGCTGTAAATGGCCTGGATTTCAGCAGCGGCCAGTGCCCGGTTGTAAATGCTCAACTCGTCAACGGTTCCCCAGAAACCGCGGTGCAGATCTCCCAGCGCGCCAATGGCGGCTGGTGTGGTAAAGGTGAAACCCGGATTATACGCCGCAACCGGATAAGCCACCCCGTCCACATAGAAAATCACCGTGCTCCCGGACTTGGTCACCGCCACATGATGAAAGTTGGTGTCCGTAAGCAAGCCCGGACTGGTCGTCACGTCACTGATCCAGGTCTCGCTGAGATATAAGCTCCCGTCGGACTTGGCCCCAAAGCAGTATCCCCCGCTGCCATAACCAAAGAAGTTGCCGGTGCCGTTGGGGTCGGGAGAAGTCGTGGTTCGAGTATTGCTGGTCCGCCTCACCCAAGCCTCAATGCTGAGGTCCTGCAACTGCAAGCCAGCCGGGTTGCCCAGCGTCACCCCGTCGCCGTCGGCGCCGCCAAAGACAAACGCCTGTCCAACACGGCCTGCGCCATAGGTCGTGTTCCCGACCGGCGTGCCGTTGTTCATCCCAAGGTGATCTAAGGCATTGCCTTCACCGCGCCACCAGCCGACCAAGCCCGGAGGAAGCGGCGCGCCTTTGGGAAACGACGCAGATTTGTAATCTGCGCTACGAGCGAAAGGCGCGCTCCACAACAGGCCGCCAACCAACAATGCGATCACTGCCGGCGCGGCGCCGCTCGGGGTCGCCGGCGGCTCGGCGGGCAGCGGCCGGCGTGGCAACTGCCAGAGTCTGCGCAGCGCGGGGATGAGAACTTGCAGCAACAGGAAGGCGACGAGCAGGGCGAGGAACACGGTCGCGCCGTTCGGAGAGCGCAGGGCCGTCCAGGCGAGCAGCAGCCAGCCGAGAATCCGGCCCACGGACTTTGACGATTGGCTGTCGGTTATCCAGCTAAAGACCCACACGGCCAACGCGAGCAGCGCGGGCCAAGCGTAACGGACGAAGCCGAGCACGGACGGCTTGTCCGGGAGGTTGGCAACTTCGACGGTCAGGGCGCTGCCGGCTTGTTGCACCGGCGCGAGCAACGTCACGTCGCGCGGCACGTAGCGTTTCTGACTCTGCGCCAAGCCGCCCAGATTGATAAAGGCGACGACCGCCAGCACAAAGGCAATGAGGCCGAGCAGTGTGCCCGAGAGGTGGCGGGCGCTGAACCGATAGACCCCTGCGCGGGCCGCCCCGCGCCACGCCAGCACTGCCAGCGCCATCAACCCCAGCGCGGCGAACAGCCAGATCAGGGCGTGGCTGCTTTCGTCCCCGGTGAACATCCGCGCCAGCTCCGCAAAGCCCGAGATGTCCAGTATGCCGCCGGCGGGCGTGAGCGACCCGCGGCGATAGACCAGGCGCTGGCCGGTGTCGGGTTCCAGCTTCCATTCGGCGAGCATGACGGGGACGTTGAGGATGGGCGCAGCGATGGCGACGCGTTGCGGGTCGTTGGTTCCGGCCAGCTTCAGGTCGAGCGTCAGCACCGCGTTCGGGTCGGCGTGCTGAGGCAAAGGGATGAGGTTGGCCTGGGCATCGGTGACCGGCACGACGGCGGCGCCGTTCACGGCGGCCGACCATAACTGCGCGCCCGGGGGCAGCTTCAGACGGAAGTGGGGGTTGCCGCGGTTCTTGACGAAGTAGCGCGCGTCAGTGAGGGCCTGGCCTTCCTTCGAGATGCGCGTGGTAATCAAGGCGCGGTCCACGACCTGACTGAGCGAATCGCCTTGCGCGAGCGGGCTGAGCGCGAGCTTGAGATCGAACGGGCGGGAGGCGTAGCGATACGCCGCGAGGATGGGCGCGTCGAAGAACAGGCGGTATTCGGGCGGCACTTCGCCGGGTTCGAGCGGGAGGAGGCCGGGCGAGACCTCGGCGGGTTTCACCTGGAACTGGCAGGCGCTGATGATGAGCGTGTAGCCCTGCTCGGATTGCGCGTCGAGCGGGCGCGCGCCAGTGAAGGTGAGCGTCTCACCCTGCGCCTTGAACGGCCGCTCGTAAGTCGCCAACAACGTGCAGGCGCCCGATACCGGTGTGTGCAGTTGCACCACGTAACCCCCCTCGGTCTTCTGCCAGTTGCGGATGTCTTTGCCGGTGAACTCGACATTGAAATACTCGTCGGAGAGTTCGACCTTGAAGGCCGACACCGGCGCGCCGGAAACGAGGTAATTGATCACGCTGCTGCCGTAGGCGATGCCTTCGCCGATGGAGAAGAGGTGAAAGGCATCGGCCTGCACGGTCTGCGGCAGCCGTTCGACGCGGAGGGCCGCCTGCCAGGCCGGGTCGCTCAGCCGAAAGGCCGCCTGGATGCCGGGGACCTTGCGCGGGAAAAAGGCGGTGGCGATTTCGGTGAGGCCCTGCGTGCGCTCGGCCGTCAGGCGAAAGCCCGCGTCGGCCGCCACCGCGACGTGGCCGCGCACGGATTTGGCTTGGGCGGTTTCGACGCGCGGGAGCGCCCACGTGGCTTCGCCCAGCGGCTGGTTGCGTTCGAGGCGGAACTGGATTAACTGCCGCCCGGACACCGGCTGGCCGTAGACCAGCCGCACGGGCCGCAGGATGCTATCCGGCTGGTCGTCCGTTTCGAGCGGGAAATAATCGGTCAGGCCCGACCCGGTGAGCCGGGCGATGGCGTAGCCTTTGGGCACGCGCAGGAGCAGTTCGCGCAGCGGCGCCTCGCGGATGTCCAGCTCGATCTCGCCGTCAATCGCCAGCTCGTTCTCGCCGAGATGATATGCCAGCACTTGCGACACGCTCAGCTCGGGCAGAATTTGATCGGCCTGGATGCGCAACGCGAAATCCGCGCCGGAAAAGCGGTAGGCAAACCGCTGGCTCCCGGTCAGCCGCAACGCCGCGCGGGTGGCGTCGCTCTCCGGGAACTGGTCGGGTGAGATTTGGGACAGCCCGCTGGCCTGCAAGACTTCGAGCCGCACCGCGCCTTCGTTCACGATGCGGAAATAGCCGGCAAAGCGGGTCGCGCCTTCGGGCCGCAATTGCATCGCGTCCGCCGCCTGGGGGAACGCGCCGAGCGAAGTCTGCATCTGCACTTGGAGGGCGAACTGGTCCTTCTGCGGCTGGTTGAACTGGACGACCAGCAGGCGGTCGGCGGTGTCCGAGACCGGCTCGACATTCCACGCGAGCACCTGGTCGCCCTGGACGCGCGTGACTTCGCCCGCGCCCCGCAGCCGCAGCGCCACGCGGTTCAGTTCGCCTTGCATGACTTTGAAGTCGAGCAGCGCCGCCTGGCGCATGAGGCCCGGGCTGACGTTGATCTGCGAGAGCATTTCCGCCGCGTAGAACAGCTTGCCTTCGGCTTCGGGCCGGGCCTCTTTCCAGGACAGATTCACCGTGCCATCCGACGGCAGGTAACTGGTGAAGTCGCTGCCGGCGTGCTCGGGCCGGGCCGCCCCCACGAATTCGAACTGCGTGTCCGCGCCCAGCCCCCGCAGCACGATCGGTTGCAGCACGCTGGGGGCGACGCGGAAATCAACGGCTTTCCAGGGCGCGTTCTGGCGGACCGCCGCGTTGAACTTGATCTTGATGGGGAACCTGCCGCCGTGATCGAACACCGCGACGAACCGGTCCTGCTGAACCCGGATGCGCCAGTGCGGCTGCGTGCTCGCTTCGGTGAGCGCGACGGCGCCGGACAGCAGGTCGAGCGAGCCGCCTTTGGAACTCTCCACCCGCGCGGTGCCGGTCAACGTGAAGACGGCCTGGTCGCCGCTGAGATCGCCGACCAGCTTGAAGTCGTCGAGGGTGACGGCGGCTGGGGGTGGATTCGTCGTCGCGTGAGCGGTGGGGATGAGGACGAGGACGCAGAGGAGCGAGAGGAGCTTTTTCATATTCAACCCATTTAACTCTTTTACTCTTTTGGTTGCGGCCTTGCCGCGTTGAGGTATTGAATTCATTTTCCGGCAATGCTCTTCGCCTGCCGGATCATCCATTCCAGCTTCTTGGGCCGGGCGTCAGCCCCATACACCTCGGGCACGCCGCTGAGGTAGCCGAGCAAACGGTCGGGCGTGACTTCCGCCGCATACGGACTCGACACCAGCCACTCAGAGAACGCGCTTCCCGTGGTGGCCAGGCGCATCGCGGGGCTGGCCTGCTCCAGCGCCACCGTGTTGCCGGTGTAAGGCACGTCCCACGCGTGCTCGCGGTAATCCGCCGTGCCGGGAATCCGAAAGCGCACGCGCACCGTGCACAGCGGACCGCTGCCGCCGGGATTCACTTCCACCACGTAGAGCGCGTTGCCCGCCTCGGCGGCGCCGATTTGCGCGGCGTTCACCGTGTTGTCGCGGAACTGTTCCTTGGTGAGCTGATGCTTCGCGTAGCCGATCTGGCGATACGCCGTCACGCGGCCCGGATTGAACTCGACCTGCACCTTCACGTCGGAAGCCGCGACTTGCAGCGCGCCGGCCAGCTTGGCGGCAAATTCATCCCCCGCTTCTTCCGGTGTGTTGATGAAGGCGTAACGCCCATCCCCGTTGCGCGAGAGGACTTCGAGCAGGTCGTCGTTGTAACCCTCCCAGCCGATGCCGAAGCAATCGAGCGCGACGCCCTGCTTGCGGTGCGCCTCGACCTTCTGCTTCAGCGCCTCCGGCTCGACGTTGCCGAGGTTCGCCGCGCCGTCCGTGAGGAGCACCACGCGGTTGACGCCGTTGGCGAGGTAATGCCGCAGCGCGGTCTGGTAAGCCAGGTTCATCGCGTCTTCCAGATTGGTGCCCCCTTGCGGGGTGAGGCCGCTCACCTCTTCGACCACTTGGGCCGCTTGACTGCCGGGCACGCCGTCCACCCACAAGCGGGCCGTGCGCGCGAAGGTCACGACGCTGAACTTGTCCTGCGGCTGCAGTTGGCCGGCCAGCACGCGCAGCGCCTCGTGGATGATCCGCACCCGGTCGGCGCGTTCCATCGAGCCGGAGTTGTCGAGCAGCAGCACCAGATTCAGCGGGCGGCCCGGTTGGCGGCCCTGCGCCGCCGTCTTGATCGAGAAGCGCAGCAGGTCGCGGTTCTGCGCGAACGGATACTGCGCCCGTTCCCAGGCAAACGCCACCGGCACGCCCGGCGGCGGCTCCGGGTCGCGGTAATCGAAGGCGTTGATGAACTCCTCGCTCCGCACCGTGGCCGGCTCCGGCATGACGCCCTTCTCCAGGCTCGCCGCCGCCAGCTTGAACGACACGTCGCTCACGTTCAGCGAGAAGGTCGAGAAGGCATTCTCGGCGGTCCGAACCTCGGGCTGGGGAATCGGGGCCGGGGCAGCAGGCTTGGGCGCGGCCACAACGGCCTGCTTACTGCTGGACGCTTTCGCTTCGCTCTCCAACCGGTCCACATCTGCCTTGGCGCTAGCCATCTGCTGGTCCAGTCTCCCCCTGCCTTCTTCCAGGGCTTTAATGCCATCCTTGGTCAACTGCGCGCGTTGCTCCGCGCGATGTTCCTTGTAGGCTTCCGCGACGGCGTTGGCGATTTGGGCCGCCTCTTCCGGCTGGTCGCTCTTGACCCCGACATCGATCAGGTCGCTATTCCGCTCAGGCCGCAAGTCGAGTTTGTTCTTAAGGAGAGCCATCGTCTCTGCCGTCGTCAGCGTCCTGCCACCCTGTTTCTTCCCCCACGCTTCGTTCAGGTTCAGCTCTTTGATGACCTTGCCCAGCACTGCCTCAGACTGCATGACCTCGAACTCCGTCTGGAGGAAGTAGGGATCATAGCCGGCTATGCCTCCGCGATCCGCCATGCCGTTAATGTCCGACTGATCGTGCTCGATTTTGATGCGGGCAGTTCTTTCGACCTTGCCGCCTAGAGCACCGCCAATTCGTTCCCCCAGCGTTGGGCTTTGGCTGGGCTGAGCGACCGCCTTATCGACAACCTCAACCACCATGGTCTTGGGCAGCTCCGCGTCGATCTTCTCGCTGGCAATCTTCGCGTCGAGAATCTGCCGGAACCGTTGCAACTCTTCCAACTGCCGCTTCGCTTCAAAGTAAGGCCGGCTTTCTCTGGCTTTCGCGGCATCGTTAGAATAGGCCTTGTCAACTTCCTTTTCCAAATCGTCGAGGCTGTTGCTCAGAGAGAGCACCCGCGCGGCCAGTTTCTCTGCGTCTTGCTCGTTGCCTTGCTCCTTAAGGCGGTTCACCAGCGTCTGCTCTCGGACCAACTCGGCTTTGTTTTCAATGCGCAGGCTTTCGAGCTTGCGCAGCGTATCGGCTGTCATCAGGGGCGACGGACCTTCTCCGGCCGCGGCTGCATCCGAGAGATTCGGTTGGTTAGCCGCCGCGAACAACTGGACATCTTTGCCGCTGCCGTCCTTCAGCCCCAGGCTTGTCTCTCCCCGTGGTGTCGGGAGGGCGATGGCGGACAGGTTAGTGAGCGCCCGCCCAATATCGGCGGCGGTCGCGTAATTGATATTGATCGCCCGGCGCGTCTCCGGGTCGAGGGAGAAGGAGGCATCGCCAATCGTCCCGTTGTTGTAGTATGTCCGTGAGGCGCTGCCGCCGTTCGCATCGCCCGGGCCGAAGGCCAACGTGGCTGAGGTATTCGCATAATCAACCCCTGCCCTGGTTGCGCTTTGGGGCGAGGTGAAAAACTCGATGTTCGCTTGGTCACTACCACCTGCGGCTCCGGGCGTGCTCCGAAAAAGCCCGCCCACCACAGGCACCTCACTCAGCACAGGCACTTCTTTTGGCGTGCCTTTGAAGGCGGGACCGTTTTGGGGCGAAGGCAGGCGCTCGGCTTGGCGGAGGACCGCCTCGTTAATCGCCGTTTCCTGCGCACTGGACGGTGCGGGTGCCAATGGCGCGGCGCCGCCGCCGCCAGCGAGGCCGCCCTCCTTCGGACTACGAAGCACCGGACGGTTCTGCGCCTCCCCATGGTTTCCACCACTTGGTCCAAATTCACGGGGGCCGAGGAGGGTGCCACCAGGGAAAGGGCCGCTCGGGTTGGCCGACGGCAGGTTGGCGTTGCCGGTGCCGAGGTTCCATTCAAACCCGTCGGACGCCCCTTGACTCGTAGGTTGCGTATGGGCCTTCTCGCGCTGATACAGCGCTTCGCCGGCATCCAGTTGCTTGATGATGTCGCCAACCTGCGGCATCGAATTCCTGTCTGCCGTCACGATGAGCGACGAGGTGCGCGGATCGGGCACTGCCATCACGCGGCCCATCTTCTTCATCTGGTCACTGCCATTGGCGGTGGTATTGCCTCCGGGGCCGCCAGAGCCGCCTATGTTGGAACCAGGGGTGGACGGAGGAAACAACTGGGCAAGCTGATCCGCGGTTTGCGACGCGTCCGCGTTGGCGAGACGAAACACACGTAGCTCAGTGACGCCACCCTCACTGGATGTCCCCGGTGCGTCTTGCGCCGGCGCGCCTGTCGCAATTGGAGGCGGGACGGCCCCCCGGGCTGGTGCTGCAAGCAAATCCACATCGCCGTTTGCTGGCGCTTGATGGACGGTGGCCGGTTTATCCGAGCCGTCCAATGTCGCCCAAGCCATGTTTATCGGGCGGTTTCCAGCCGGCGCTGGCTCAGTCCAGGAGTTCACACCTTTCAGGACCGGGGGCGTCGTGGTCGCATCCGCCAGTTCGCCGCCCTGAGGCAGGACGATTAGGGACGGGGCATTAGCGAATCGAACCCGCAATCCAGTTTCCCCTTGCTGTGTGCCAGCGGGCTTGGCCGGTTCAGGCGGCACAAGCGCAGGGGGAGTAGCAGGCAAGCTCGCCACGCGGCCCTCGCCTTTGGAGGCAGGCAATTCCAGGCGCCCGTTCCGGTTGAGGTCCAGATAGTATCTTGTACGGTTTTCGGGCGCTGGTGCGCGCATGGCAGACTTTGCGTCCTCTGACATGGACCAGGTGCGGAACGCAAGACTCGGCCCGAGCCCGAAATGTGCTGATTTCGATTTCGCTTTCGACAAGGCCGGCAAGAACAGCGCTCCCAAGAGGAATACCAATCCTGCCGCGATTCCTAACTCGATGAGCACTGGCACCCTGCTCCGCTGCGGCTTGGTGAACTCCTTCGGCGCGACCGTTTTGAAATGCTGGAGCAGCTTCTCGCGGCGCTGGTCGCTCAGCTTGAGCGGCGTCGGCTGGCCGGCGGCCTGCGCCGCCGGGCGGGCGACGGTTTCGCGCACGAGGTTGATGGTGTGCTTCAGCCGCTCGTACAGTTTGGCCAGCTCGGCATCCTGCGCCAGTTTCTGATGCAGGGCGGCGGCCTGTTCGTGCGGCAATTCGCCCAGCAGCAGCGCGGTCAGGCTGGACTCCAACTCGTCTTGAGGCTTTTGAGGCATCTCAGGATTCATAAACGGACCGTTCGTGGCGCTCTCTGGCCGGGCTTTTCGGATTTCGGATTTCCGCCCTCGGGTTCATGGTACGACTCCGTTTCTGGCCAGTTCATCGGCGATGGCTTTCAGGGCGTGGTGCAACAGGTAGCCGACGTGGCCGAGGTTGAGGCCCGTGCGCGCGCTGATTTCCTTGTAAGACAACTCCTCGTTGAACTTGAGCCGGATCAATTCCCGGCTGCGCTGGTCGAGGCTTTCCAGGCTGAGCCGGACCAGGCCGATGCCTTCCCAGCGGGCGATTTGCTCATCCGGCAGCGGCTGCGGGTCGGCGGGGTCATTGGCCGCCGGCGCCCCTTCGTCGCCGGGCGGGTTGAGCGACACGATCTTGCCCGCCTGCCGCCGATGGTTCAGCGCCAAGTTGTGCACGGTGCGATAGAGCCATCGCCGCGGCTCGCGCACCTCGTCAAATTGCGCCTGCAATCTCATGAACGCTTCCTGAACGATGTCCTCGGCGACGCCGGCCTCGCCGGCCAGGCGCAGGGCATAGCTCAGGAGGGGTGACTCAAGGGCTGTAAACAGCTCTTCGATCGTTTCCCGCCCCGGCGGTTCCGCGCTGGCTTGGTCTGGTGACATTAGGGCCATGCTCGGCGAATCCATTCGCTTTGGCTCAGTTCATATAACCGTCCCGGCGCTTTGTTCGCAAGAGGACATCGTGTCTCACATACTATGACACCGGGCGGCGCTGTTTCTTAGACGAAAATCCGGGCCCATTCGCTCCCCCCAACCGTTTCGATGGGTGATGCGCCACAATCATGAAGGTTGGCTTTGCGGCCCGCACGGTCGGATGAAACGTCTTTTTGCGCCGGCTTGAGACCGTGTCCGAGAATTCCCGAGATCGGCCCCTCACCCGGAGCGCCGGTCTCCGACCCGGCGGGAACCGTCGTTTCGATACGCGCCGGGTCGGAGACCAGCGCTCCGGGCGCGTTGCCCGATGAATTCTCAGACACGCTCTGAGGAGAATCTGAGGGGTGTTTTTCTCACTTGTGCGAAAAGGCGGCTAGATCCAAGGGGCAAAAGACACAGTTGGGGCGAACATCCAGGCGACCGCCACGCTAGTGCCCCGCTATCCCAAGCCAGTAGGGCGCTTGGGGGGCCCGACTGGGAAGACCACTCTCAATACTGAGAAAAGTGCCGGGGGAGGCCAATTCCTGCTATAGACTGGTGCTCTTAACGGAGCTTTCGCTTGTTTCATTCCACTGAAATCAGCGAAGAACTTGATTGACTGAATGAAGTGCTGGCTCAAACGCAGTTTACAGCGAGTCTCGCGACTCAAGGACTCCAGGGCGTTCTCGCCGGCCCCGGGGCGGCCCGGGCGGCCTTCCGTACCCGACGGGA
>JBEKJO010000019.1:0-66441 GCA_050011195.1 Verrucomicrobiota bacterium
GCCGGTCAGCACGGGCGGCGAGTTCCTGCACGAACGCCTTCAACTCCGGCGTGGCCGGGGCGTTACGGATGGCCGGTTTCTCGCCCTCAAGCTTTGGACACGGCAGGTTGAGCATCGGTGCGGTCTGCACGTCGGCGGCCTGGCGGAACATCTGCATTAATTCGGGCACGTTGATGAACCGGGCAAAGCGTGTGTGGAGGCGATAGCCCGCGCCGTCCGGCGAAAGCTCCATCGCCGTCACCGGTTCCCCGAAGGTCGCCGCCCATGAATCGAAGTGATGCAGGTTGTGTTTCTTCAAGTCGTCAGGTTGGAGATACCGCTGCATGGTGAACATCTCCGCCATGCTGTTGGCGATGGGCGTGCCGGTGGCGAAAACGACCCCGCCGCCGCCATTCAGGAACTGGACGTGGCGCACTTTCAGAAACATGTCGAACGCGCGTTCGCTGGCGGTCTGGGGCAGACCGGCGATGCGCGTCATCTTGGTGACGTAGAACAGATTCTTGAAGTAGTGCGCCTCGTCCACGAACACGCGGTCCACGCCGAGTTCCTCGAAAGTCAGCGTGTTATCCTTCTTGTGCTCGGCGGCGAGGGCCTGCAACCGGGCCTCCAGCCGTTTCTTGGCGCGTTCAAGCTCCTTCACCAGACGACGATTGGGACTATCGGCGTGCTGGCGTTTGATCATCTCCAACTCGTGAAGTTGCTCCTCGAAGAATCGCTTCTGCGTGTCCTGGGAGAGCGGGATGCGTTCGAAGCCCGAGTGCGTGACGATGACGGCGTCCCAATTCCCGGTGGCGATGCGGCCGAAGAGCTTCTTTCGATTCTTTGACTCAAAATCCTCTTTGCCCGCAACCAGGATGTTCGCGCCCGGATACAACGTCAGCAATTCGGTGGAGAACTGGCCGAGCATGTGATTGGGGACGACAAACATCGGCTTGCGGGAGAGACCCAGTCGCTTCAACTCCATCGCGGCGGCGACCATCGTATAGGTCTTGCCCGCACCAACGACGTGGGCGAGCAGGGTGTTCGGCGTTTGCAGGATGCGCCAGACGCCGGCCTTCTGGTGTCCGTGGAGTTGAATCGCTCCGCTGGCGCCCGGCAACGTCAGGTGGTCGCCATTGAAAGTGCGGACGCGCGTGTGATTGAACGTGTCGTTGTAAAGGCGGCAAAGCTGCTCCCGCCGGGAATCATCGGACCAAACCCATTCCTTGAACCGCTCCTTGATGCGCTCCTGCTTCTCACGAGCCGCCTCGGTCGCCTGTGCGTTGACAGCGGGTTTCTTGTCCACGATGTCGTACACGGTGGGCGTTTTGAGGTTCAAGGCGTCCTCGATGAGTTCGAGGCCGGTGTAGCGGTCTGTGCCCCAATCGGTCGTGTTGGCGGTTGTCCTCGCGCCGCCGGGCGGCGGAGCATCAGCAACTGAGTGACAGCAGGCGCAAAACATTTTCGCCTGCTGGCGCGATGTTGCGCGGAGCAACCAGAGGCGCGAGGACAGGCGGGTGAACACGACGGAAACTTCATCGGCGGATGCCGGTCAGATGCCGCCAGTAGAATTGATGACGAATGTCGCCGGGACTGGATCAAACCCCGTTCTTGACTCCAGCCTTGAAATTGTTTGTGCCCAGCCTTTGCGCCGAAACCTCGGACTGAGAACGGCGGTCAGGCACAATCTGCGTACCGTCATCTGAGAACAGATTACCAACTGGGAGAGCCGCGCGTTGGCGCGGGTCGGTGTAATGACTGGCAGTCATTTGGATGGT
Source organism: Verrucomicrobiota bacterium (assembly GCA_050011195.1). GTDB lineage: Bacteria > Verrucomicrobiota > Verrucomicrobiia > Limisphaerales > UBA8199 > PALSA-1440. Next base: position 1,758 of record JBEKJO010000019.1, read on the forward strand.
TGAGTGTCGGAGTTGAGCGCTCCCAGCAAAGATGCCGTTTTGTTTGACAATGGCGTCGCCGAAGATTTTCCGCAGTTCGTGGACTTTCTTGCGTGCCGAGATGCCATTGGCCTCCAACCATCCAATCAAAACCTGCCAGTGTGGTTCGCACCGATAGCGCATATACCCGCTCGGCTTCCATTCCCAGGTGGAACTCACCACAAAGGGTCCTTGCGTCTGCTCCTTGAAACTGAGCAATTCCTTCATCAACGCAGGATCGACATAGACCGTGCCGCCCGAACCGTGTTTGGGTTCGATGTATTCGTTGGCTTCAATACGGATGGAAGTGTCTTCCGGGTTCAACTGTGTCCACAGGCAAACGTCCGCCTCGGCACGGCGCATCCCGGCACAGAGGCAAAGCAGGAACAATTTGTAAGCTTCGGGATTTTCGGTACGCAGTTCGTTGCGGGCATTGCGGACCAACCCCTCGTAGGTGACACCTGCGGGAGCATGGAATTTCATCGAGCCAGCCCGCTCGAACCTCAACGTTTCGAACCAGTACGCATCCCTTTCTCCAAGCTGGCCATCCCGCACCTTGAACCGCGGAATCTTCACCGCGAAGTTGGGTTGGTTGATGATCTGCGGGCTGAAGAGGCTTTTGCAGTGCCGCAATGCCGAGTTGAAGGAGCGACTCACTTCCAGCCTTCGTCGTGGGTCGCTGCCGGCGCGCTTCAGATATGCGATTTTCCAATCGGCCACGGCTGCGGGCGTGATGGCCGAAAGGGGAATGGCGTCCACTCTTTCGTGCCAATTCGTCAGACCGCCGGTGCGATAATTGTATCGCGACCGGTCGGATTTCACCCCTTGAATCTGCGCCGCCATCATTCGGAAGTATTGGGCGTAACGATGAAACGTCTTGGGCTTGAGTGTCGATGTCCTCTCCACCTCCGCCAGGAATTCCCCAACGGTCGGATTACCTTCCGTCGAGTTGACTGGAGTCATCGGCTGCGGCACAAGTTCCGCCAGCGTGGTGGACCACCCTTTGGCGACAAGCGAGAGGTAAATATCCCGCGCCTTGGTCGCCGCCTCCTCTTTGCTTGCGGTTTCCAAATCGAAACTCCTGCGGATGCCCTTGTAGTGAATTCTTACTGACCACTCGGCTACTTCGTTGGTCTTGCCGTCACGCAAGTAAGTGCGATGCTCCAACCTGGATTTCCAATAATTGGCGTGCGTCTTGGGATAGAAACGCTTCGTTTCGCCCACCGTCCGGGAATCTTCTTGCCCGGTCTGGGCGACGCCTGCCAGTTGATTTGGAAGAGTCGGCGTTATGCTCGCGCTCATGCCGACATGTTCGCCCCAGAGTGAATGCGCGATGGTGTATCAGATACACCGAATGTGATTGGCCTGCGTGGCATCCTCCCGTTTCAAATGGCACCGGCTCTGGGCAGTTGCATTGGGCTGGCAGGTCGCCAATTGAGGCGAAATCTGCGGTTTGGCGGGATGTAGTCGCCGAATCTGGCGAAATGGAAGATATTCGCTACTCGCCTTGTATGGCGACTTGCTTGACTTTTTGGCATTTATTCGCCATATATGACGTGTTATGAAAATTACGAAACAAGCCACTGACGAAGCCGTTCTGAGCGAGTTGGGCGGGCGATTGGCCCAAGTGCGCTTGGAGCGGAACCTCACGCAGGCCCAACTGGCGGAGCAGGCCGGGGTCTCGAAGCGCACAGTGGAACGGTTGGAATCGGGAAGCGTGGCGACTCAGTGGTCGGGTTTCATCCGCGTCTGCCGGGTGCTCGAGCTGGTTGAGCGCTTCGACCTGCTCGTCCCGGAACCTGTGCCCAGCCCCGTCGAGCAATTGAAATTGCGCGGACGGAAGCGGCAGCGCGCGTCGGCAAGACGGAAGGCGAAATCTTCATCGAAGAAGTGGCAATGGGGAGATGAACAATGACGCTGGCAGAGGTCAAACTTTGGGGCCGAACCATTGGCGCCGTCTCCTTGGAAGACGGAGGCCGTTTCGCGGCGTTCCAGTATGACCCGGCGTTTGCGGGAAGCGGGATCGAGGTTTCGCCCATCACAATGCCGCTCAGTGATCGGGTCTATCTCTTTCCAGATTTGCCAGAGCAGACCTTTCATGGCCTGCCGGGTCTGCTGGCCGATTCGCTGCCGGACCGATTCGGGAACGCCCTGATTGACGCCTGGCTGGCAACACAGGGCAGGACGCCACAAAGCTTTAATGCGGTCGAACGGCTTTGCTACACCGGGGCACGCGGCATGGGAGCGTTGGAGTTTGTGCCAGCGTTGGGACCAAGGCCACAACCGGCGAAGAAGATTGAAATTGATGCCTTGGTCAAGCTGGCGTCGGAGATTCTGAGCCAGCGCAAGAATCTGGAAACCAGCTTTGCGAGTGACCGCAGGAAAAACGCATTGAACGACATTCTGCGCGTCGGCACCTCTGCCGGCGGCGCGCGAGCGAAGGCGGTCATTGCTTGGAATCCAGAGACGAACGAAGTTCGTTCCGGGCAGGTCGTGGCAGGGAAAGGCTTCGGTTACTGGCTGCTGAAATTCGATGGCGTCACCGGAAACAAAGACAAAGAACTCGAAGATCCCAAAGGGTATGGAGCCATCGAATATGCCTATTCACTCATGGCAAAAGCGGCGGGAGTGACCATGAGCGAGTGCCGTCTGCTCGAAGAAAGCGGCCGACGCCATTTCATGAGCCGGCGGTTTGACCGGCTCGAAGGCGGCGAGAAGCTGCACATGCAATCGCTGTGCGCCTTGGCCCACTTCGATTTCAACCACGCGGGCGCATATTCCTATGAGCAGGCATTGCTGACGATTCGCCAGTTGAACCTGCCGATGGAAGCGGTGGAAGAACAGTTCCGGCGGATGACATTCAACATCATCGCCCGCAACCAGGACGATCACGTCAAGAACATCGCTTTCCTGATGGACAAGGCCGGACGCTGGTCACTCGCGCCCGCGTTTGATATGATCTACAGCTACAACCCGACCGGCAGTTGGACTGCCACGCATCAAATGACGATGAACGGCAAGCGCGACGGATTTACGCTGGCTGACTTTCGCGCCTGCGCTAAAAGCGCGTTGATGAAACGTGGCCGGGCGGAAACCATCGTAGAGGAAGTTCGTGCCGCCGTGGCGAGATGGCCTGACTACGCCGAGCAGGCGCAGGTGGCGAACGAGTGGCGCAAGCAAATCCAGCGCAACCACCGCCTGGAATTCCCAAGCACATGATAACCAGGATGAGCTTCAACCAAACCGACTACGCGGACGGGAGCGCGGATGGTCAAAGGAGTCGGGTCATGCCACACGGAACCGTTTTTCGAGTTCGGCAGTCCTGTTTGCTTGGCCAATTCTTGGCCAATTTTTCGGTTCTGACGGGTTGTGGTGAGTTGCAACGAGTTTATGGTCTTTTGTCACAAACCATTGAAAACAAGCAAGAAACACAACTCACTGCAACTTGACGCAACTGTTCAATATCAGTTTGTCTAAACTCATAATCGCTTGGTCGGGGATTCAAATCCCTCAGCGTCCACCATTCTTACGCAAATTTGCGGAACCGGAAAAGGGCGGCTTGTAGGCCAGTTCTGATTCCAGGGCAAGCCACTTGGATAACGTGAAGTGCCGAGTTCAAGGATGGCGTGCTGCGCGTACACCTGGCCAAAAGCGAGAAGGCCCGTCCGAAACAAATCGAAGTGAAGGTCAGTTAACCGTGCGCGGGGCAGGAGCGCGCCTGCCAGCGCGTTCCTGCCTGCGTCCGGCACCTCTTGCTGAGCGGTTGCCAATCTGAGTGCCTGCCACTTGCCGAGGCGGGACAAGTGTCACCGCGTTTGGGAACGGGCAGGCGGGTCAGGAAAGTGACCGGGGCGCGGGAGGTGCGGCGGTAACGACCGACGCAGATGAACCAAGAGAAAGGATGGAGCTATGATTGCATATCCACACCTGATTTCTCATCAGTTGCTCCATCTTCTGAGTCGCCACGACATTCAATCAGATGATTGCCTGGGCCGGCCATTTGATCCCTACCGGCATGAGGCCATCGGTACTGGACACGACGTCGCGCAGCCCAGCCAGGCAGTGTTGCAGGTTTGCCGGCGTGGCTGGATGCAGGGAACAGTTCCGACCATGACGAACGCACCAAAACACAAAACGGAAAACGCAAGACGGCGGAACCCTCTAGTTCTAACCGGGTGGTCCTGTACCCGGTACTGCGGTATGACAATCCAGGCCAGTTGACCGTTCCCAATCACCTGAGCCTTGGAAACGACGGGAAACTCTGCCTCACGCGGTCCAGCGAAGCGGAACGCCCAAAGGCCAAACCACAACCGATAAGCTTGAAGGAATCCGTCGCCTGGTTCCGCCTCGGACACAGTTATGGGTTGAGCCTCACCAGGGGCGAGAGCTTCAACGAGTGGCTGAAGATGATCGAAGGGGCGCTGTCTTGAACTACGCCGCTTCATTTCCGGAGGGGCAGGTGCTGCTGGGTCCAGTCGATCCAGACCAGCAGGCGGGCCTTTTCGGAGGCGGTCAGTTGTTGGAACCTGGCGACCGGGCGGCGGGCGCTGATCAGGGTGCGGCCGGGGGATATGGGGAACTTGTCCGCGACCACGGCGAAGAGGTCGTCGAGGGTGGACTCGGCTGCGAATACACGCAGGCCGCGCGCCTCGCCGACAGCGTGGAAAATTCTGGTCGCCTGAGTGAAAGTTTTTGATTCAGTACATCGGCGGCACGAGCCGGAGCATCGCGAAGGGAAAAGAAATTGTTCGCGCGATGAAGAAGCGCATCAGTCAGGACGTGCCACGCGTCGCCATGAGTCTTGCGAACCTGACTATCGGATGCGAATGCGGCGGCTCGGACGGCACTTCCGGCCGCGCGGGTAATCCGGTCGTCGGACGATTTTTCGATCAGCTCGTGGATGCCGGTGGCTCGGCCATCTTTGAAAAAGTCGTCGAACAGATCAGGTTGAAAAAAGTTTTGCTCCAACGCGCGGCCAACGACGAGGCGTGCCAACAACTTGAAGCGACATACGACAAAGCCGAAGCCTACTGCAAAAGTGTGCGGCGGTGGTCCACGTCGCCGGGCAATCTTGCCGGCGGAGTTACGACGATTGAGGAGAAAAGTCTCGGAGCATTTGCCAAGAGCGGCAGCCGTCCGATTCAAGGGGTCATCCGCGTTTCCGAACGGCCGCCGCGTTCGGGTTTGTGGCTGATGGATTCCGTGCCGGACGGACATTTCATGCGGTTCGGCTACACCAACCCGAACGATTCGGAAGGCATCATGGATTGGGCCGTCAGTTCCGGCGTCGCCAGTTGCTGGTTGGCTTTCTTCCAGATGCGGGCTGCGCTCTCCTCGTCGAGTAATTCAGCGATGCCGAAATAGCGCTTCAATTCGAGGTGGGTCCAGTGGTAGAGCGGGTTGCGCACCGTGTGCGGGACCGTCGCCGCCCAGGCCTGGAACTTCTCGAAGGGCTTGGCCTGACCGGTGCAGTAGCGCTCGGCCACACCGTTGAAGCGCATGGCGCGCCACTTGTAATGGTCCCCTTCGAGCCAGACCTCGAAGAGATCCTTGAACTGCCGGTTCTCCGCGATGTCCCGCGGTGAAAGGTGTGGGGGGAAGCTTGGAAGCTTGATCTGTGAGAAAATGAGCTTTTCACAGGCCCCGTAATTTGAGATAATATACATTCGATACGATTTATGAATATACTGATGAAGCATTTGGCTTTGGCGGTTGGGCTTATGACTATGGGCACTGCCGTCGTCGGCGCGCGACAGACCTCGGCTGCCCCGGCGGCCGCGGCGGCAGCCACCAACGCGCTCGGCCCCAAAATCCAGTTTGAGACGCCGGTGCATGATTTTGGCCGCGCCAAGGCCGGGGAGCCGGTCAAGTACACTTATGTGTTTACCAACACGGGGGACCGGTTGCTGGTCCTTAACACCGTGCAGCCGCAATGCGGTTGCACCACAGCCGGTGCTTGGACAAAACAAGTGGAGCCCGGCAACACGGGCAGCATCCCGATCCAGTTCAATACCGCCAACTATAACGGCCCGGTCTTCAAACAGGTGACGGTCACCTGCAATATCACCAACCAGCCCACCGTGTTCCTTCAACTCAAGGGCACCGTTTATAGGCCCTTTGATCTCAACCCGCCGATGGCTGTCCTGAATATTCCACCCGACGCGGAAACGGCGTCCGGGGTTGTGACCATTACCAACAACACCGAAGAACCCCTCGTGTTATCCGCGCCGGAGAGCAACAATCGCGCGTTCCTGGCCGAGTTGAAAACCAACGCGCCCGGCAAAGGCTATCAATTGATCGTTTCCGCCGTGCCGCCGGCCCCTCCGGGGAGTGTTCAAGGGCAGGTCAGTTTGCGGACCTCCTGGACCAACCTGGCGGTCCTCACGGTGCCCGTCGCGGTCAACGCGCAGCCGGCGGTCATGGTGATCCCTTCCTACATCACGCTGGCTCCGGGGCCGCTGGCGAACGCGGTAACAAACTCCGTGGCGATCCAGAACCGGAGCACGAACGACCTGACGTTGTCCGAACCGGTCGTGAACGTGCCGGGGGTGGAAGCTCGGATCCAGGAGATGCAGCCCGGCAGGTCGTTTACCGCATTGCTGGCCTTCCCGCAGGGATTCGAGGTCCCTCCCGGGCAGCAAGTCGAGTTGACGGTCAAATCGAGCAACCCGAAGTTCCCGGTCGTCAAGGTCCCGGTCATGCAAAAGCCGCGTCCGGCTCCGCCGCCCGTGCGGCCAACCCCGCCGGCGAAGCCGGTTTCATCTTCCGCGGCCACTCCGCCGCCCCTGCCTGCCGGCCATTAGGTGAAAAGAGTTTTGCAGGAAGGCGCGTTGGTGGCGGTGATCGGCGCCGCCCTGGCCTTTGCCGCCAACGGCCTCTCGTCGCGCGGCCTGCAACTTAGTTTACCAGTCAACATTGACATTCGGTAGATTTCTGGGTTACGAAGCGTTTGTTTGAGCGTGGAGCCAGCCAAACACCAGCGACAAGACACGTTGGGTATTCTCCCAGAAGGGAGGCAATGCCGCAGTCAATGTTCCTGCTGCGGCACTCACGGGGCGGACGTGGATCTGCAATCCCCGTTGGTAGCTATTTCGCTGCCGGCTGCAGGTCAGGCGAATTCCGCACTACGAGCCGTCGGACGTTTTCAAACCGGGTCGCGTTTACGCCTTCGGCGGTCTGCGCCTTGCAGTTTTCAATCTCCAGGCCTTCAACGTCTACGCAAGCCAGCGCCGGCCGCAGCTCCGCACCGGTGACACTCAAACGGATATTTGCCAGCTCGAGATCCCGGACATGCCGGGCAAACAAACCATACCCCGGCATCACCCCAAGCTTGCTCGGCTCCGGATAACCCTGCCCGATTTCGGGCGGAACCCGGTTGGCGTCTTCGCGGGTGCCTCCGCCTTTGAACACGAGCCGGATGTTTTCCAACCGCACGTTCTCGATGTTCTGCCCGGGAATGCCGGTGATCTGGATTCCGCTCTTTGGTTCAATTTCCGTGGCGATGACGTTTGAAATCAGGATGTTTCGCAACTTGCCCGGAGCGGTCACGTTAGGTCCGCGATTGCGTTTTCCCAGCGTGATGTAAACTGGGTACTGCGCCGTATCCATCATCGTCAGGTTGTTGATGGTGATGTTTTCGAGGATGCCGCCATCCACTTCTTCGAGCGCCAGGCCCCGGCAGCAACGGAACGCGCAATTGGCCACGGTGCAGTTGCGGAATCCCCCGTTGGCCTCGGTCCCAAACTTGATCCGCCCGTTCCGCTGCTTGCTGGGCCTCATCGTTCCATCCAGCAGCGTCCCCTCTTCGAAACCGGAGACCTGGCAATTGACAATGGTGAGATTTTCCGTGATGACGTTTCGGCCGAGCGCGTAGCTGCTTTTCGGACAAATCGCATCGTCATGGGGAGAATTGATCCGGCAGTTCGAAACGACAACATTTCGACAGCAATCAATGTCCAAACCATCACGATTGGTATCCACGGTAAGGTTATCAATCGTCAATTGATCGCAACCGGTGGCCAGCAGGGCGAAATGCCCGCCATGATAGATGGTAATGTCGCGCAACAGGACCTGACGGCAATTCTTCAAGGCGATAGCCTTGTTCCCGACCCGAAGCGCGTTTGGCTCGGGATAAGGCTCGGGCGTGGCATTGGTTTTTCCGAAGCTGGCAAAGCCGCTGATCCGGTCGAGCACATTTGCGTTTTTGACGAGTTCCCCGCCATTGATCATCCCCTGTCCAGTGATGGAAACGTTGGTCAGGTTTTCGCCCCAGATGAGGCTGTTATGAAAATAAGTGTGCCCGCCATCCTGGTAGGCCGGCCAGGGAAATGGCTCGGCGGGATCGTAGGCCTTCATTTCCTGGGGGGCACCCAGAATCACGGCCCCCGCCGAGAGGCACAGGTTAATGTGGCTCTTCAGGTGAATGCTGCCCGAAAGATAAGTGCCGGCGGGAACGTAAACCGTGCCGCCGCCAGCCCTCGCGCAGGCGGCAATGGCCCGATCAATGGCCGGGCTGTCGAGAGTCATTCCGTCACCGAGCGCGCCGAACGCCCGCACATTGTAGAAAACCTGGTCAAATCCAGAGAAGTTCACGCTTGATCCGTTGGTTTCCGCCCCATGGGTTGTCACGGCTGTAAGCAACCCGAGGAGAAGCAGGTTGATGGCTATTCTTAAGTTCCGTTTCATAAAGCATCATTGACTGTGCCGCAGCGCATCTTCTCAAAAAATCGTCGCGGGCGCTATCAAAAGATAATACGAAACGCCTCAAACTTGCGATTCAGGCCGACAACCCTGCCGGTCTTTCCACAAACGAGTAACAAACCTTTTCAACGGGCATCCCTTGTCTTTCTCCTCATCAATCGTTTCCCATGCTCCACAAATTCATTCTCTCGCGGTCCTTAACGAAAACCCTGTCGCCCGCGACGACCGGGTGCGCCCAGGTTTCGGAATCGGCCACCTTGATGCGCGCGAGTTCGATGTAATCCGTGCTGCTGGGCTTGAAGGCGACCAACTCGCCGTTGAGGGTCAGCGCCAGGATCACCGACCCGGCATCGAGCATCGCAGCACTCTGGCCCCGCTTCGCGGCGTCCGTCCAGAGCGTCGCGCCGGTCTGGGCGCTGGCACAGAAGAAGCTGCCGTTGTAGCCATAGAGCAGGCCATCCTTGAGAACCGGGGTCGTGAACCGCGTGCCGACTTGCTGGTTCGTCCAAAGCGGTGTCGCGCTGAAGCTTTCACCCTGCGGCTCGATCTTCACGGCGAACAACCCCTTGCCATGGCCGGTGTAAACAACCCTCGAGCCATCGATAATGGGGGTGGTGTTGTTCCCCTGGGCGGCCTCGAAGGGCACCTGCCACAGCAGCTTGCCATTGGCCAGGTCAAGACCGACCAGCTTCTTTGCCGTCAAGGTGACGAGTTGCTTCTTGCCTCCGACAGTCATAACCACAGGGGAAGAATTCGCCGGGCCGTCGCCGTCCCATTTCCACTTGGGTTCGCCGCTGGCCAGCTCGAACGCGATTACGGCTCCATTGGTCCCTTCACCGACATGAACAATGCAGCGTCCGTCCACGACAATGGGCGACATGGAGGAATCAGACTTGGTTGAGGCGCCGAGGTAGTCGTTGGTGGACTGTTTGCGCCAGAGGACCGCGCCCTTGGCGGCATCGAAACAGGACAGCACACTTCCAATCCCCAGGGTGCAAACCTTCCCCCCAGCAGCCACAGGTGTGCTGCGCGGGCCAGGATGACCGGCAGCCGGGCCGGTGACAACTCGGCCCGCCGGATACTTCGCCTCCCAAAGCGTCTTGCCGCTAGTTGCGTCGAGGCACAGCACGACCTCATTTGCCTCCTGCCGGCCGAAGGCGTAGAGCCTCTCTCCGGCGAGAATGGGCGACGCGTCACCCTTGCCGACGGTCGCTTGCCATCTCCGGATAAGGTTCGTCGGCCAGGTCGGTGGCGCGCTGAACCCGGTGACTTTCCCATCACGATTCACGCCGCGCCACTGCGGCCAGTCCTGGGCGAGAAGGCCGTCCCCGCTCATGAGGACGACCGAAGCCGCCAGGGGAGCTATCCATTTCTTGATGTCTTTCATGGGGGTTGGAGGCTGGTTCAGCGTCCTACTTCTTCAAAGTTACCCCGCTCCAGGTGTGGTTGAGGGCCGCAAAAGTTTTCATGATGGCTGGAGCGTATCGCGTTGCCACGCTCGGGACAAGGGAATGGTGGTCGCAGAGCCCGCGATCCGGCAGATTCTTCGGCAAATCAGTCTTCCCTGGCGGTTTGCTTTCGGGTCTAATTCGCCTTGCATGAACACTCTGAATCCCCAATTGTCCTTTTATGCAGACCCGTCTTTCGCCAAGCCAAACCGAGTATCCCACGCTCACCACAGACCAGTTGCGCGCCGCTTTGTTGCTGGAATCGCTGTTCCCGCCGGGGCGGGTCGAACTCGTCTATACTGACGCCGACCGCGCCATCGTCGGCTCCGCCGTGCCAACCAGTTCGCCCCTTAAACTCACGGCGGATGCGGAATTGCGGGCCGCCTGTTTTTGTGAGCGCAGAGAGCTGGGGGTGCTGAACATCGGCGGCCACGGCGCGGTGGCGGTGGACGGCCAGCAGTTCGAGATGGCCAAGCTGGATTGCCTGTATGTGGGGCGGGGCAGCCAGAACGTTTCCTTTACCAGCAGCGAGGCGGCCAGCCCCGCGGCCTTTTACCTGCTCAGTTATCCCGCCCATGCCGCGTATCCCACCCGGCTCGCGCATTTGGCCGAAGCGGCGAAAGTCGAACTGGGCACCGTCGCGGATGCGAACCGCCGCACAATTCACAAATACATCCATACCGGCGGGATCAAGAGCTGCCAACTGGTCATGGGCTTTACGCAACTCCAGGAAGGCTCGGTCTGGAACACGATGCCGCCCCACACCCATGCGCGGCGCTCGGAAATTTACATGTATTTCGATCTCAGCCCTAGCCGGCGGGTGGTGCACTTCCTGGGGACCCCGCAGCAGACACGACATCTGATCATGGCTGACCGCCAGGTCGTGATCTCGCCGAGTTGGTCCATTCACTGTGCCTGCGGCACCGGCGCTTACTCCTTCTGTTGGGGCATGGGTGGCGAGAACCAGACCTTTGAAGACATGGACCCGGCGCCGTTGGATCAACTGCGCTGAATTGCCTCGCACTGCGCCTTTCGTAATTCGGAACTCCATAACCTATGATACTTGATCAATTCCAATTGAACGGGAAAGTGGCTCTGGTAACGGGAGCCGGCCGCGGCCTGGGGCAGGGCGCTGCGCTCGGTTTTGCTGAAGCGGGCGCTGACCTCGCTCTGGTGGACCTCATCAGCACCGAGGAAACCGCTCAGTGCGTGCGCGCGCTGGGACGCCGCGCCTGCCAGATCCAGGCCAACCTGCTCGAACGCGCCGCCGTGCAGCGCATCGTTGATTCCACCGTCAAGGAACTCGGCGGCATTGACATCCTGCTCAACAACGCCGGCATCATCCGCCGCGCGCCGCTGCTCGACTTCACTGAAAAGGATTGGGACGAAGTCATTCAGATCAACGAGAGCGCCGTCTTCTTCCTGAGCCAGGCGGTCGCCCGGCAAATGGTCAAGCAGGGGCGCGGGGGCAAAATCATCAATATCGCCTCGCTGCTGTCGTTCCAGGGGGGTATCCGTGTGCCGTCGTACACCGCGGCCAAGAGCGCGGTCATGGGTCTGACCCGGCTGATGGCCAACGAACTGGCGCCGCACCGCATCAACGTAAATGCAATCGCCCCGGGCTACATGGCCACCGACAACACGGCCCCTTTGCGCGCCGACCCGCAGCGCAGTGCCGAGATCCTCGGTCGCATCCCCGCCGGTCGTTGGGGCGAACCCGAAGACTTGCAGGGGGCACTGGTGCTCCTGGCTTCCAGCGCCTCCGATTACGTGACCGGCTACACCCTCGCGGTGGACGGAGGCTGGCTGGCCCGGTAGCGGCTGTGGGCTCCGCTTCCGCCAAGGTCCGATGACCAGGGCTGATGAACTGCGACACATGGAAACTTTGACCCCTTTGATTCGGGCCATCAGGAGCCGGTTCAGCGATGCCACGGCCAGGAGCCTCCTCGGCCTTGGAGGTCTCATCGCCACCGGCTGCTTCCTTGGCTGCCTGTCGGTTACGCAGCCCGTCGCCGCCGCTTCGACTGAAGGGGGTGGTGGGCGCATTGACCGCCAAGCGCTGGTCACCCGCCACAACCCCGTCCTGCGCGGGTTCGACCCGGAGAATCCGCTCTCGGTCGGGAATGGCGAGTTCGCCTTCACGGCCGACGCCACCGGTCTGCAGACTTTCGCGGAGGCCTTCACGAAGACGATCCCGCTAGGCACGCTTTCGCAATGGGGCTGGCACAGCTTTCCGAACCCCGAAGGCTGGAGCACCGAGAAATTCCACTTCAAAGAGTTCGACAGCCACGGGCGCAAGGTCGGTTATGCGGATGTCCCCCACAACCAGCGCACGCCGGAAATCAACTGGCTGCGCGGCAACCCGCACCGGCTGCACCTGGGCCGCCTTGGCCTGGTGTTGACAAAGGCCGACGGCAGCGCCGCCCGCACCAACGACCTGAGCAACTTCGAACAAACGTTGGACCTGTGGAACGGCGCGCTGCTCAGCCGCTTCCAGTTTGAGGGTCGGCTGGTCGAGGTGCAGACCGTCTGCCATCCCGAACAGGATTTGCTCGCCGTCCGCGTGGTCTCCCCGCTGCTCAAGGAGGGCCGTGTCGCCATCAAGCTCCATTTCCCGTACGGCACCGGCGCGACCGTCACCGCGGATTGGAGCAAGCCGGAGGCGCACACGACGAAGCTGTCTCGACCGGGCCTCAACACGGCCTCTTTCGACCGGCAGCTCGATGATACGATCTACTACGCCGCAGCCGCCTGGTCGTCGAACGCCACCCTTTCCGAAGTCGCGAGGCACGAGTACCGGGTGGCGCTCGCCAAACCCAAGGAGACCCCCGCCGCGCCGCTCGACGACACACTGGAATTCGTCTGCGCGTTTGCACCAGGACCCTTGACCGGTAGCCTTCCGACGTTTGAGCAGACGCGCACCGCTGCCAGCGGGCATTGGAACCATTTTTGGCGCACCGGCGGCGCGATGGATCTCTCCGCCAGCCTCGACCCCCGCTGGCGCGAGCTGGAACGCCGGATTGTGCTGTCGCAATACCTCACCGCCATCCAGTGCGCCGGCAGCCTGCCGCCGCAGGAAACGGGCCTCACCTACAACAGTTGGGAAGGCAAGTTCCACCTTGAAATGCACTGGTGGCACGCGGCGCATTTCGCGCTCTGGGATCGCCTGCCGCTGCTCGAACGCAGTCTTGGCTACTACCAGGCCATCCTGCCGCGCGCCCAAGCCACCGCCAAACGCCAGGGTTACACCGGCGCGCGCTGGCCGAAAATGACCAGCCCCAGCGGTGCCGAATCCCCCTCGCCCGTCGGGCCGTTTCTCATCTGGCAGCAGCCGCACCCGATCTTCTACGCCGAGCTCTGCTACCGCACGCACCCCGATCGCGCAACGTTGGAAAAGTTCCAGGACGTCGTTTCCCAAACCGCCGAGTTCATGTCGTCCTATGCCGCCTGGGACGAGGCGGGAAAGCGTTACGTGCTCGGGCCGACGCTTCAATGCGCCCAGGAAATCTTCCCCAAGGACCGCACGATGAATCCAACCTTCGAGCTCACCTACTGGCACTGGGGCCTCGAAACGGCCCAGCAATGGCGTCAACGCCTCGGCTTGCCGCGCGTCGCCAGGTGGGATCAAGTGCTCCGAGACCTGGCCCGACCGCCGGTGGCGGACGACAAATATCTTTTTGCCGAAACCGCCCCGGAAACCTACTCGCAAAAGAAATGGAACCATGATCATCCGTCGGTTACGGCGGCTTTGGGCTGGTTGCCCGGGCCGGGCGTCGAGCCGGAACGGATGTGCCGCACGTTGCACTGGATTGGCGACAATTGGAATTGGCCCGACACGTGGGGCTGGGATTACCCGATGGTCGCGATGTGCGCCGCCCGCCTGGGCGAACCGGAACGGGCTGTGGACGCCCTGCTGCTCGACACGCCCAAGAACCAGTACCGCCTCAACGGCCACAACCACCAGCGACCGGGCCTGACGATCTACCTGCCCGGCAACGGCGGCCTGCTTTACGCAGCGGCGATGATGGCCGCCGGCTGGGACGGCGCCCCGAACCGGCCCGCCCCCGGGTTTCCCGACAATGGCCAGTGGACCGTCCGCTACGAGGACCTTCGCAAAGCACCGTGATGCAGATTTCCAACCCAACGAACCAAATTGGCATTGAGCGGAGCGCACACACTCCGCGAGTGGTTATGGCGGCTGCCGCCTTGTTGGGCTGCCTGGTCACGGGTTGCAGGATCTCTCAAGACACCGCAACCCCCGCACTGAGGGATGAGTGGGTTGACCCGGCCACTGGCCATCGCGTCGTGCGCCTGTCCCGCGTGCCCGGCTGGAGCGAAAGCCTCTATTTTCACCAGAACGCCTTCACCCGCGAAGGCGACAAAATGGTCTTCGAGAACTCCGTTCCCGGCGCCAGGAACCGGCTGGTCGTTTTGGACTGGGCCACACGCAAGATCGAACCGCTGACCGAGCCGGGCGTCGGCGGCGCGGTGGTCAGCCGTCGCAGCCGCCGGGTCTATTATCAGCGCGGCGGCGCGCTCTATGCCACGCACCTCGATACGCACGAAACCAAAATGCTCGCTCAACTCCCGCCCCGCGGGGGCGCCGCGACCCTCAATGCGGATGAAACCCTCATGGCCGGCACGTTCGTGGCGGGGGGGGGACCGGCGATTGACCGCAGCGGACCAAAATCGTCGTGGTTCGAAAAAAACTACGAAGCCCGGCGCCCACAATGTCTGTTCACGGTCAATCTGACGACCGGCCAGACCAACATCTTCTACCGCTACGAAGGCTGGCTGGGCCATGTCCAGTTCTCACCTGCCGATCCGGGATTGCTGATGTTCTGCCACGAAGGCCCCTGGCACAAACTGGACCGCATCTGGAACATCCGTACCGATGGGAGCGGGCTGCGGCTGATGCACCAACGCGCCATCCCGATGGAGATTGCCGGACACGAGTTCTGGAGTCCGGATGGCCAGACCATCTGGTTTGATCTGCAAGTGCCGCGCAGCGAGCGCTTCTTTTTGGCCGGCGTGGACGTGGCTACGGGCAGGGAAACCTGCTATCCCGTAAAGCGCGACCAATGGTCGGTGCATTACAACATTTCGCCCGACGGCAAGCTGTTCGCCGGGGATGGCGGCGGGCCCAACATGGTCGCTCACGCCACGAACGGCAAATGGATCTGGCTCTTCACCGCGCAGCCGGATGGCACCCTCCGCGCGGAGAAGTTGGTCAATATGTCAAAACACGATTACCTGCTCGAACCGAATGTCAACTTCACGCCCGATGGGAAATGGATTGTATTCCGCGGCAACTTCGATGGCAGCGCCCAGGTTTACGCCGTCGAAGTTGCAAAATGAAACCCTGGTCAAACCTGGGTTAACTTGAAATTTGCATGGATAGTCTCCCGGCTTTTCTCATTGCCTGATAACAATATGCTTAAGAGCCTCTGGATTTCTACTCGGCTTCTACTTTTCACTTGCGGTTCATTATGTGCCGCCCAGCGGTCGCTCGACGGCGCAGGTCCTCGCCAACTGATCGAAAATAAGGCTCACGAGGACACTCCGGGAGTCGCCGTCTGGTCCGCTCCCTCAGCCCAGACTCGCCCCTGGGCCTATTGGTGGTGGATGGGCAGCGCTGTAGATCGGACCAACCTGACGCGCGAGTTGGAGCGGTATCATGACGCAGGTTTGGGGGGCGTTCACATCATTCCCATCTACGGTGCCAAAGGGTGGGAGGACAAATACATCAGCTACCTTAGCCCAAAGTGGATGGAGATGCTGGACCACACGGTGACCGAAGCCCGCCGGTTGGGAATGGGCGTGGACATGACCACCGGCACCGGTTGGTGCTTTGGCGGCCCGCAGGTCACCGAAGTGGAGGCTAACGCCCTGGCCATCGTCAAGACCTTCGACGTTGCCGCCGGCGCCAGACTGTCGCAGAAGATGGATCCAAAACGAACGCAAGCACTCGTGGCGTTTTCGACTGACGCCAAATGCGTGGACCTGACCGGCCGAATCACCAGCGATGGCGCAGTGGATTGGTCTCCGGACAGCGGCGCCTGGCAGGTCTATGCCGTCTCCCAGCGTCCCTCGGGCCAGAAGGTGAAGCGCGCCGCCCCGGGCGGCCAGGGGCACATGCTTAACCTGTTTTATCCCGAGGCGATGCGCCATTACCTGCGCTGGTTTGACGACGCCTTCGACCACTACGCCGGCGCCAAACCGCGGGCGATGTATCAAGACTCCTACGAATATCGCTCCGACTGGGCGCCGGACTTCTTCGCTTCGTTTGTCAAACGCCGCGGCTATCGCCTGCAAACCGAATTACCCGCCCTTTTCCGCGACCAATTACCCATTACCAATCACCCGTCCCTCGCCCCCCGCTCCCTGGCTCTCGACCCCCTTCAGGACCACATCGCCCGGGTCAAATCCGACTACCGCGAGACCATCTCAGACCTCATGGCCGAGGAATCCCTGCCGCTCTGGGTGAAGTGGTCGCACGCCCGCGGGTTCCTTACCCGCCACCAGGCCCACGGTTCGCCGGGTAACTGGCTCGACCTCTACGCCGTCGCGGACATCCCCGAGACGGAGATGTTTTATCGGGACCGCAACAAGCTGGTCTCGAAGTTTGCCTCCGCGACCGCGCACGTCACCGGCAAGAACCTCGTCGCGGCCGAGACGGGCACTTGGCTGAAAGAGCATTTCACCGAGACGCTGGCCGACATGAAGTACCTGCTGGACGACATGTTTCTGGCCGGGGTCAACCACGTCTTCTATCACGGCGCGTGCTACTCCCCGGACGAGGCCGGTTGGCCGGGGTGGCACTTTTATGCCTCGTACGAGATGAACCCGCGCAACTCGATCTGGCGGGACGCGGCGGCCCTTAATGCCTACGCGACGCGTTGCCAGTCAGTCCTTCAATCCGGCCAGCCCGACAACGATGTCCTGCTCTACTGGCCCATCCATGATTTCTGGCACAACCCGACCGGCTCGGTCCTGCCTATGACAGTGCATAGGCGCGAATGGTTCGAGGCCCAGCCCATCGGCAAGACAGCCGAATTGCTTTGGAATCGCGGTTACGCCTTCGACTATGTCTCCGACCGCCAGTTACAGACCGCCACGGCTGCCAAAGATGAAATCAAGCTGCCCGGGGGTCAGTACCGCGTGATGGTGGTTCCCCCGACGCAGCATCTGCCGGTCGAGACGTTGGCGAAGCTGCTGGCGCTGGCCGAAACGGGCGCGACTGTCATCTTCGAGAAACAATTACCCACCGATGTGCCTGGCTGGGACCGCCTGGAAGAGCGGCGGGCTGAGTTCAAGAAGCTCCTTGCTCGAATCATGCCAGAGGCTGCGGCCAATGAGAATTTGCAAGAGGTGAAGGTATCCGAGGGCCGGGTGCTGGTGGGCGACCTGGCGCCGGCGCTGGCTGCCGCAGAGGTGCCTCGCGAGCCAATGTTCGATCAGCCGGGCTTGATGTGCATTCGCCGTGCGTGCAAAGGCGGAGGTTACTACTTCGTCGCCAACCGTTCCGAACAGAAGGAGGTCAAAGGCTGGGTGCAACTGGCGGCGCGCGCTCAATCCGTTGACGTCATGGATCCACTGAGCGGCCGGACGGGCGCTGGCGCGCTGCGCAAAGACGCACAGGACGGAACGGAAGTTTACCTCTGCCTCCAGCCCGGCGAATCCCTGATCCTGCGCTGCTTCGCAGAACGCCAGCCGGAAACAGCAAAGTGGGTCTGGTGGGAAGCATCCGGCCAACCTGTCGAGCTGGCGGGCACTTGGCGGGTGAAGTTCATTCAGGGCGGCCCGGAATTGCCAGCGCCATTCGAAACACAATACCTGGCTTCATGGACTAACTTGAGCGATACAAACGCGCAGCGCTTCGCCGGGACGGCGCTTTACTCGCTGAGTTTTGATGCCCCGCCGCAGTGCGCCGGGCCTTGTTGGCTCGACCTGGGCAAGGTCTGCCAGAGCGCCCGCGTCCGCCTCAATGGCCAGGACTTCGGCACAATCATTGCCTCGCCGTTCCGCGTGGTGACAACCGCGCTCAAGTCAAAAGGCAACCGCTTTGAAGTCGAGGTCACGAACGTGTCTGCGAACCGAATTCGTGATCTGGATCAACGTGGTGTGAAATGGAAGAGCTTCTACGACATCAACATGGTCAACCTCGACGGCAAACCCTTTGACGCCTCGAGCTGGTCGCTGACCGATTCAGGCCTGCTGGGGCCTGTGACCTTGACGCCAGTCGCCGCCAGCCCCGGCTCGTGAGATGGCCTTGCAGGGCCACTCATCTCTCCGGACTGGCCAACGGCATCACCATAACTGGCGATGGCAAACCCCGACTCACCCGCTATGTTCTCACACACAATGACGTCTTTGGCGCTGCCAGAAAACATCCAAACCCGCGATAACCGGTCGAACACAAAACCAGGCGCCTACCGTAACGAGCCGGAATATTTGAAAACTGCATTGGTGTGAGAACCGTTCCCACAGCGCTCTTACTCGCCTTTTTCATGCCCGCCGCAACTCTTGCCCAAACGCCGGCGTTTCCCGGCGCGCAGGGCTTCGGCGCCAATGCCACGGGCGGGCGAGCCGGCACCGTCTATCACGTCACGACGCTGGCTGACAGCGGCCCCGGTTCGTTCCGCGACGCCGTGAGCCAAAGCGGGCGCATCATCGTCTTCGATGTGGGCGGTTATATCAATCTGCTCACAGCCGTGTCTGCCAGCAGCAGTCTCACGATTGCCGGGCAAACGGCGCCCGGTGACGGCATTGGCATCATGGGCGCGGAAGTGTCGTTTTACGGATGTAGTAATATCATTTGCCGCCATGTGCGCTTCCGCCAGGGGGATGTCCACAACGGCAGCAACCCGGACAATAGCGGACAGAGCGCCATCAATCTCGACGCCTCCAGCAGCGCCAGTCCGGCCAACAACATGATTTTTGACCATATCTCGGTGGAATTCGGTTCATGGGACAGCATTAATGCTGTGAATACCGCAACCTTTACCGTGCAGAACTCGATCATCGCCGATCCCATCAACCAGCGGTTCGGCGCACACCATGAAGGCTATGATGTCAGTTGGATTAGAAATGTCTGGGTGAATGCCCACAACCGTCAGCCCTTGGCCAAGGCCGACACGATTTATATCAACAATGTCGTCTATAATTATCAGGCTGGCTACACCTGCGGCGATACCAGCGGTGTTCATTCTCACGATATTATCAACAATTATTTTATCACTGGCCCGTCCACCACCAGCGCGGGGGACGATTTTTACCAGATTAACGGCGGCATAGCGCAGAATCTCTACTATACTGGCAACCTCCGAGACAGCGACAACGATGGAACGTTAAACGGCGACACGACGATTCCCGGGGGCGGCGGCAACATCCTGGCCTCGCCGTGGTCAGCCTTGACGCCGACCATTCCTACGTTCACCACCGTGAGGGCCTATCGTTACGATGTTTCCATGTGTGGCACCTTTCCACGAGACCAGGTGGACTCACAAGTCATCGGCAACGTAACTTCGCTCGGCACGGCCGGCCAATTGTTTAACAGCCAAACTAACACCGGGCTGGGTAACAGCGGTTACGGTATCATCAACGGCGGCGCGTCCGCGCTCGATTCTGATGGCGACGGCATGCCGGATTATTGGGAAAGAGCCGTCGGCCTGAACCCGAACAGCAACGACGCCATGACCATCGCCGCCGACGGCTACGCAAACATCGAGCATTATTTGAACTGGCTGGCGGACCCGCACGCCTTAACGACCACGAACACATCCGTGGACGTGGATCTGTGGCAATACACGGGTGGTTTCACCAATGGAAGCCCCGCCTATTCCGCAAACAACGCGAGCAACGGCGTCGTCACACTCAACAGTCGTCATATCGCGCATTTCACACCGATGACCGGGTTTTCCGGCCTCGCCAGCTTTCAATTCAGCGTCGTCGCTTCCGACGGCAGCGCCTTCACCAACACTGTCACCGTGCTCGTCTCAGGAGCGACCCAGCCGCCGAACCTGATCTGGCGAGGTGACGGTGTGGCCAACCTGTGGGCAGTGGGCGCCGGAACCAATTGGCTGAACGGCACTAATCTGGTCGCCTTCGCCTCGGGCGACAACGTCACGTTCGACGACAACGGCTCGAATAGTCCGGCCATCTCCCTCACCGGCTCGCTCTCCGCCGGGACGGTTTATGTTCTGGCGCAGCAGGATTACACTTTTGGCGGCGGCGGGTTTCTGGGTGGTGGGACGGCGTTATTCAAGACCAGTTCCGGAAAACTGATCCTCGATACGACCAACACTTTCAGCGGCGGCACGACCATCAGCAACGGTGTGTTGCAAATTGGCGATGGCGTTTCGTACAACGGCGGTCTGACCGGCAACGTCACGAACCATGACACGCTGGTCTATGCCACGCCGGGCACGTTGAGCAGTTCCGTCAACATTACCGGTCCCGGCACAGTCACCAAGAACGGCGCGGGCGCAGCGACCTTAACCGGCACGCATGCCTACAGCGGCCTCACGACGGTAAACGCCGGCTCGCTCCAACTCGGCGGCTCCTTGCCCTCCAGCGACGTCACGAACAACGCGGCGCTTATATTGGCTCCCTCGTCATCCCAGACTTACAGCAACACGATCAGCGGGCTGGGCACTTTGTCCGTCAGCGCTGTCGGCACGCTCACTTTGAGCGGTACGAACACCTATACCGGCGGCACCACCATCAGCAATGGGACATTGGCATTGGCGGCCTCCGGGCTGCTTACGGGCACCATCAATCTCAACATCGTCGCGGGAGTGTTTGATGTGAACGCCTTATCAAGCGGTTTCACCCTGGGTTTCGGACGTACCCTGTTGGGTCACGGCGCCGTGAACGGGAAGTTTGCCGTCGGCAGCGGCGCGACGCTCGCACCCGGCGGGTCCATCGGCACGCTCACCTTCAGCAACTCGCTGACGCTTGCGGCGGGTTGCACGAACATTTTTGGAATTAGCCACTTGCCGCTGACGAACGATTCGGTGGTCGTCCTCGGCGCGCTGACCAACGGGGGCACTCTCATCGTCACCAACATCGGTGCTGCCGCGCTGGCGGTGAACGACAGCTTCCCGCTGTTGAACGCGGCGAGCCACGCCGGATCGTTCAGCGCCTTTGTGCTGCCCGCCCTCACCACCGGCCTCGTGTGGGATACGAGCACGGTAAACACCGACGGCACGCTGAAGGTCATCGCCCTGGGACGGCCCGTCATCAACTCCTTTGCGCCGCTGGGTGATGGAAGCTTCCGGCTGAACTTTTCCGGCTTGGCCGGCCAGACGTACGAAATCCGCGTCAGCACGAACGTTCAGCTCACGCCGGTGACGAGTTGGACATTGCTCGGCTCAGGTATGTTCGGCGCCGGCCCCGTCGTGTTCGACGATTTGCAGGCGACGAATTTTACGCAGCGGTGCTACCTGATTCGCATCCCGTAGCATGGAAAAGCTGTTCTTCGGTCAAATCGGAAACACAAAACGTCACCGTTTGGACGCGGCTGCCAAGGCTGCCTCGTTGCTCAACCCGCGCCCCGTTGATTCGTCCTTCGTCCTTCTCCATTCTTCATTCCCTCCGGTGCTCTGCGCCTGGTTGCTCAACGCGCTCGTCGCGGCAGCGACGCTGGCCGACGAGGAGAGCAACATTTCGGCCACGCGAATTCTCAAACATGGAGACAACAAGTTCGTGTTGGCACTGCCGGCCTTTGTGCCGCCGGCGGATTCGGTTGCAGCAAACTCCGTCCCGGACGGCACCCCTCCATCGACTGCCGCAGTGGCACTGCCGCTGTCTGGCACCCAAGCTAATCTCCCCGCTTTTCCCGGCGCGCAGGGCTTCGGGAGCATCGCCACCGGGGGGCGGGGCGGCGCAGTTTATCATGTGACGAACCTCAATGACCGCGGCCCGGGTTCGCTGCGCGAAGGCGTCGAGCACGCGGCCGGCCCGCGCACCGTGGTGTTCGATGTCGGCGGCTACATCAGCCTACAGAGCATCCTGCGGGTCGGCAGCGACCTGACTATTGCGGGCCAAACCGCGCCCGGCGACGGCGTTGGCCTTCGCGGTGCCGAGGTTTCCTTCTCGGGCGCCCACAATGTCATCATCCGTCACGTCCGCATCCGGCAGGGCTTGGCCACGCGGCAGGAGAAGAAGAGCGCCCTCAACATCACCGGCGGGCAAGACATGATCTTTGACCATGTTTCCGTTCAGTGGGGCCGGTGGGACACGGTGGATATGAACCGCTGCCGGAACATCACGTTCCAGGATTGCATTATCGGGCCGGGCGTGTCGCCGCAGCGGTTTGGCTGCCTCTGCCAAAGCGAGAACATCTCCTTCATCCGCAATCTCTGGATCAGCAACCAGAGCCGCAATCCCAAGGCCAAGGGCACCGTCCAGTACATCAACAACGTCGTCTATAACTGGGGTGTGACCGGCTACGTCGGCGGTCATTCGCGCACCACCCACTACGCCGATCTGATCAACAACTATTTCATCAAAGGCCCCTCCTCGAGCAGCCATTTCGTCGGCGAATTCAAACCCACGGATTTCCTCTATCAAAGCGGCAACTTCGTGGACCTCAACTGCGACGGGGAACTCAACGGTAGAGTGGTGACGCCGGCGGATTTTGGCCGGGAGAATGCGCCCACGCTGGTCGCCTCACCAACGGTGCCCTTCGGCGCGCCGTTCACCCCGGACCCGGCGCGGCTGGCTTATGAGAAAGTCGTGGCCGGCGCCGGCGCTTCTTTGCCTCGCGACGCGGTGGATCGGCGGCTGATCGACGACCTGACCTCGCTTGGCCGGCGGGGGCAAACGGTCCGCGACCCGGAGGAGATGGGGGGCTTTGGCGCGCTCACGGGCGGACCCGCGCCGCCTGACACCGACGGCGACGGGATGCCGGATTTCTGGGAAACGGCCAACGGCCTGAATCCCAAGCTGGCCGACGGCAACAACCTGGCGGCCTCCGGCTACACGGAGCTTGAAGAGTACCTGAACTGGCTTGCGGCGCCACACGCAGTCACCATGTGGGATAAGCCGGTCGAGGTGAATCTGCGACCGTTCGCCGGGGGCATCGCGGACCCACGGTTCAGGGTGTCCGCGGCGACGAACTGCGTGGTGCAATTATTGCCGGATGGCGGCAGAACGCGCGTGACACCCCGGCCGAATTTTACGGGTCGGGCCGCTTTTCATTTTGCAGTGCTCAACACGGAGGGGGTTGAGAACACAGTGGGCATACTGGTCACCCCGAACGCTGCGGCAGCAAATTAAGCGCCCAGAGGCGGGAATGGGGTAACGTAGCGTACGGGCAGAGCCGGTAGTCGCCGATGGCCCGATGCGTACGCCGTAGCCGTTGGGCTGCCGTTTGGCAGCTTGATTACCTTATTCTTGTGTGAGGACGACCATTGAGTACAGTTTCATCCCGGGCCCAGTGAAGACCACTGTTTCTCCCGATTCGTCGTATGGCAGCGTCACGGGCTCATCCCTTTCCGGCGAGAAGCACAGCACGGACTTGACCCTGCCAGCGAATTGCTTGCGCATTGTCACGCGGAACGGCGCGACCGGGTGCTGACGGTCGAAGTTGACGAAATGAGCAATGGTTTCGCGTGTCTTCGGGCGGGTGAGCAACTCCATCACGGTTGTGAGCGGGGCTTCGGCAGTGATTGACAGGCCTTTGGGCAGGCCCTCCACTATAGTTTGGCAGATTTCCTGATGGTTCTTCGGGAGGACCCACTGCGGAGGCGACATGCGCTGGGTCCGCTGCAGCGTGGTGCCCGGTTCAGGATCAAGGTCGCCGGCTGAAGTTTTTGCCGCGCGTGAATCGGCCCGAAGGATCTCGGGGAGGTAAAGGATGCGCCCTTTGCCTTCGTGCCGGGCCGGCAGCAGCGGATTCGCCCGCCGGCGCTCGCGCCAGTCATTGTATTGGGCGGTATTGCCAGCGAGCACCAGGGTGCCGCCTTTCCGCACGTACTGCAGCAGCCTCTCGGCCTGGGCGTTGCCGACGCATTCCTGCCCGGCCAAGATCACTGCCCCGTAGCGGTCGAGGCGCTCCAGTTGCTCGTCGAACAGCAGGTCAAAAGGAATCTTGTGCTGGATGAGGACCTGCTCCATCAGGGTGGCCGGAACGCAGGTCGCATTGATGCTATAGGCCATCGAGGCCCAGTTCCGCAGCACGGCTACGTCCGCTACGTTGTCCGTATCGGTGTAAAAACGGTCATGGTATTCGCGGAAGAATTCCAGGATGGGGGTGAAGACATTCTGTGCTCCAGTGAAGAACGGTGCGCCAGGATAGCCCGCGACCGGTTTCTCGTAGCCGAAGGCCATGTGGACCGCGGCACTGAGTTCGTCCCGCAGCGAATCTTCACAACTGGCCTCCAGCCGCCGGGCCATTTTGAACGAGCGGATTTGCGAGACCAGCGCGCCGGTCCCTGAATCCAGCCGCGCATCATAGCCCCCCGTATCGAACGAGAGCACGTCAACGTGGCCGGCATACAGGGGGTGGTACACGGCGTTGGCCCAGTAACGGTTGAAGCTATAGACTCCCTTGATGTTGAAAAGCACCGCCACATTTGGATTGAGGCTCTTAACGTAATCGTACAGCGCATTGGCGTGCCGGGCCAGCGATTCGCAACGAAAGCGAACCCATTCCTGCAACACCGGGTCATTCAGCGCCGTCAGCCCTTCGGGTTGGCTGGGCGAGTCCCATTCGTTTACCTGAATCCAATCCGCCTCCGGCAAGCCAAAGCGCCGCAGCATTGCTTCGCGGGTCGGGTATCGCTGGCGCAGGAAATCCCGAAAGGCCTTTTGACAGCGCGGGCAGCGGCAGGACTTCGGCTCCGGCTGCAACATGATATTATCGAACGCGATTTCGTCGGCGTGCAGTTCCTCGACCCCAATTTTGAGCACGCGCTGCAAATACTCGCGGTGAGCCGGTTCGTTCGGGCAGGCATAATGACGAAAGGTCTGAATTCCGTACGGCACCCATTGATTATTTTGGTCGCGTTGCTCCCAGTTTTTCGCCTCGGGGACTTCGCGGTAAAGCGTCTCGGTGAACATCGTGCCGGCCATATAGAGGCCCACCTTCATTCCGAGTTGGTGCATCATGTCGGCGACGCGTTTGGCCTTTTCAATGTGGGGCCGTTCATATTCGAGGCCAAAGCCCTTATAGAAAAAGATGCGCCCGAAACGCACGCCGGCGGCTGCCATGCGCTTGAGATTTTCCGGGTCGCACATCTTTTCATACCGATCCGGCTCGTCGTCGAAGTGATCGCCGCGCCGGAAGAGAAAGACCGGCGGCTCATGGCCGAGCCAGGTTACGTCTTTGGTCAGCTCCCGCTTTTCCTGCGCGCGGCGTTCCCAGCGGGTTGGCGGCGGGGCTTGGACGGGCGTTTGCGCGGCCGTCGGAGTCAGCCAAAGCACCGAACAGAAGCCGACGGGTATCAGCTTTCTCGCATTCATGATACTCTTCAAAACTTGCGCCCCTCCGCACTTTTCAAAACCAAGGGATCACCCTGCGTCGAAGGAGCGTCTATTCATGTCTAAAGACGATAAAGTAAAGGCCTGACTCCGGGTTGACTACTCAAAATTCAGTTCGCTGGATTCGGCGGTGCGGCTGATTCGTCGAGTTCCAGCCGCAGGTAATCGTAGATGACGCCGCTGATCAGTCTCCCCGCCGGAATGGTTAGTTTCATCACGTTTTGCCCGGCCTTCATCAGGGACGCGTCGAACGCCAAGTCGCGCTCGGACCAGTGACCGGCAATGCCATCGCGCATGATGCTCAAATTGGGAGCCAAACCGGTGACGCTGCCGATAGCCTGGCCGTTGACGGAAACGGCGAGACTTCGCGTGTCAGCCGCACAGAGCGCCAGCCGCAGGGTCGCCTTGCCGCGGGGTGCGCTGAGAAGGTTGAAGGCGATGGACCACGTGGTGCTGCGCCCCTCGCCCTCGCCGGTCGTGTTGGCGGGGTCTTCGTTGTGCGGCACCTGCTCGAAAAACCAGTCTCGACGGAAGTCGCTCCGGCCAATGACGTAGTTCACATCGTTCGGGAAAAGTTTCGCGTATTCAAGATACCAGCCCCAGTGGCAGTAATCGTCGCCCTTGAAAAACTCCGCGCCGCTGCGGTTGGGCACGCCGATGTCCCAAACCTGTTTGCCAAAGCGGATCGGCTGCCAGCTTAATTTTCCGAGCTTGAGGGTTTGACTGGCGGCCACGGTCACATTCGTCAAAGTGAATTCACCCAGAACACCGTCGGCGATAGCGTGAAGCGTGTAAGTGCCAGGGCGGATGTTGGGGATGGCAAAGTTTCCACTGGCGTCGCCGCGCACCCAGAATTCGTAATGCTTCGCGTCGTTCTGCCAATCCACCGTCCGTGGCCCGAAAAACCCGCCAAAACGCCCGCGCCGACCAAACCCCTGATTGGTGAACCCGTCGCTGAAGTTGGTGCCGCGGCCAAATCCGCCGGTGAAAATATTCGTGCCGAGATTGTTCGTGGCATCCTCGCCGCCGCGCAAGCCGAAGCCGCCAAAGCTGCCTGGGCCGCGGTAGATGCGCACGGGCGTATAATCCGGTGCGGCCAGGCCGACGAGCAGACGAGACATCTTGATTCTTGGCGCTTGCGCATCGTTCAGGACCAACCGGCCAGTAACAGTGCCGCGTTGAGCCTTGTGCGGGTAATCCACGCCGGAAACCCAGTCGTATGGCCAAGCGGCGGATTCCTGCGCCGCTTTGGCGAGGGCGTCTTTCCACATGGCATCGTGATTTGGGCCGGCGTTGCAGTACAGCAAGAACGGGCCGATGACCTTGGTCCACGCGTCGGTTTGGGCAATCGAGCAGATGCTGCCGCCGTAATGGCTGCCGCGCCAGTAATTCAGCAAAGTCGGCGGCGCGGGGGCGTCGGGGGCGTCGTCGAAGGTGGCATCGCGGTGGGCGGAGAGTTCGACTTTGGTCGGGCCGCCGCTGAGGTATTCGACGGAGGGATTGATGAACCAGAAACCGACTTGTTTTGTGGTGCTCGACCAACCCCAGGCGCGCACGTCGAATTGATCGGCCGAATAATCGTATTTGTGCTCGACCTGCCCCTGGTAAAGGCCGCTGTTCATGCGGCGGGCTTCCTTCAAATTCATCACCGTGCCGTGATTCCAATCGCAGGCAGTGGGCATTTTCAGGTTCCGGTGGGCGTCCACGGTCATCCAGTCGAAAACCGCGTCGTTAAGCTTGGCACAAAAGCGCGCTTCGCCGACCGAGGTGGCGGGATAATTGGTTTTGTGCGAGAAAACCGAGTAGGTGTAAAGGCCGGAATCGCCGCGCCCGAGGGCGTAGCGGATTTCTATGTCGGCCGCCACGCTGCCGCCGGGGCCGCTGCCCAGCGGTGTGCCATCGTAAAGGCCTTAGATGGAGACCTTGCCGCGCTCACCGCCGTTCGTCTTTGGATCAATCGTGATCCGCGCGAAATGCTGGCCGCGCGCCGTGTTGTGCGACCAATAACCGGCCTGGCGCCCGGAGGCAATGTCGAGCATTTCCAGACCGCGGTATTTGAGCAAGGTCAGATCGCCGGAACGCTTGGCGGCTTGCGCGGTCACGATGCCGTTGGCGAGCGTGAAAGTCGAGTCATCCTCGGGAATAACCACGGGAGAACCCGGCGCCCCATGCAGCATTGCCGGCACCAAACAGAATAGGATTGCCGCCACGGTTAGAGCGTGCATAGGATTTTCAACATCGCTGATGATTCAGGGTTCGAGCTTTGCCAGTCCAGACCATTTTGCGATGAGCACGAAATTGGCGAGCGAGCACAGGTCACGCCGTTGGTGACCGCCATATCGAGATTACGAGATTAATGCAACCCGCGAAAGGCGGCGGGTGACCGGCCGAGCACGGAGCGGAACACTCGTGAGAAATGAAACGGGTCAGTAAAGCCCACCTCCTCCGCCACCTGTTTCACCAGTGTGCCGGGTTGCTGCAGGCGCTCGGCGGCGAAATTCATCTTGAGCCGGAGCAGATATTGATACGGGCTTTGGTGATCGTAGCGCCGGAACAGGCGGCAGAGGTAGGCGTCGTTGACATGGCACTCGCTGGCAATCTGCTCCAGCGTCCGCAAGCGCAGGCCGTGCTGTTCAATGTAATGGCGGCATTGCTGGTAGGTTGCGAAGGCCAGCGTTTCCGCGCCTTCCAGCGGCGCACGCGTCCCGGCAATCCGGAGCGCCAGGCATTCCAGCAATTTCGCGCACAACTCCGCGTTCTCGCGGCGCACCTGCAACCCGGCCTGGATGAGTTCGTCAAAAAGCGGTTGCAGCGCGTTCGCCGGAGAAACTTCCGAGACGCGGCCCGGCGACAGGCCGCATGACCGCAGCAACTCCGTGGCGTGCGTTCCGGCGAAATCCACAAAGTATTTCACCAGCGGGTTCGCCGGGGCGCCGTTGATGTGCTGCGAAACGCCCGGGCCGTAGGAGAACAAGCGCCCGGGCTGCAATGGAAAACTGCGGCCCTTGAGCCTCACCTCGCCGCGTCCGCGTGCCACATACTCGATCGAGTAATACGGAAACGTGTCGCGGTGGATGGCGTAATCCGGCGTGCAGTGCTCCAGTCCGCCACAAACAACCACCAACTGCCGGTTCCGGGGCGGATTGAGGTCGAGATAAAAGCGCCGCGCTTCGGCCACGTCCGGCGAGAAAAACTCAGGCGCCGGGGGCATTCCCTTGCCTGACAGCTTTCGTGGTTTCATCGCATTAGGTCAATAATGTCCATGCACTGGCCAACTATATCCATTCCAGAAGCCGCCTGTCGAAGGCATTGTTGTCTCCGTTGAGAATGAGACGCCGATTATCGTCATGCTCAAAACCATCGCGCCAACGCAAACAGCACGCATATTTATGCCAGAAGAGAAACGGCTCGTGGAAAAAGACGCTCCGCCGAAGAAGGACGATTTGATCGTCATCACCGGCGCGGGTGGTTTCATCGCCGGCAATCTCGCCCTCTACTTCAAGCGGAAGGGATTCACACGCATTCGCGCCGTGGACAAGAAGCCCCTTTACGAGTGGTATCTGCACGTGCCCGAGGTCGAGAATCTCTGTCTCGACGTCAGCATCGAAGCCGACTGCCGTCGCGTCTGTGAGGGCGCGGTCGAAGTCTATAACCTTGCCGCCGACATGGGCGGCATGGGTTTCATTGAGCGCTTTCGGGTCGAGTGCCTGCGCTCCATTCTCATCAACACCCACATGGTCGAGGCCGCCTACAGGGCCGGCGCGCGCCATTACTTCTTCTCCAGCTCGGCCTGCGCTTACAACACGCTGCTCCAGCAGGACTCGAACGTCCGCGCGTTGAAGGAATCCGACGCTTACCCCGCGATGGCCGAGCGCGGCTACGGTTGGGAGAAATTGATTTCCGAACAGTTTTGCCAGGAATACTGGCACGAGCGCGGCATGAAAACTTTCATCGCGCGCTTCCACAATGTTTATGGCCCGCACGGCACCTGGGACGGCGGACGCGAGAAAGCTCCGGCGGCCATCTGCCGGAAGGTCATGGAAGGCATTGATAAGAAAGACCTGCGCATCAACATTTGGGGCAACGGCGAGCAGACCCGGAGCTTCATGTATATTGACGACTGCCTGAAGGGCATTGACCTGATCACGCATTGTGACGAACTCATCGCCACGCCCATCAACCTCGGTTCAAGCGAGATGGTTTCCATCAACACGCTGGTTAGTAAGGTCGAAAAGATCGCGGGCGTGAAGATGAAGCGCAATTACGACCTGAACGCGCCGCAAGGCGTGGCCGGGCGTAACTCCGACAACACCTTCATCAAGGAAGTCCTTGGCTGGGAGCCGAGGACGCCGCTCGATAAGGGCCTGGCCACCACCTACAGGTGGATCAAGGGCCAATACGACAGGCGCAACAAGGGCCAGCGCGTCGGTATCGGCTGAACCGGTGGCTTTACGAATGTGAAGGCAACCGATCCCATCATGCAGGTGTTAGGGGCGATGCCCAACCGCCTGCAATTGGCGGGCGGCTGGATTGACCAACCATTCGTCTCTCGCCACAACCCGAAGCCGCCCGGTTCGATGGTCGTGGTTCAAATCGAGCCGAACTTTCGCCCCATGGACCGTTCCGGCTTCGCCAGCAGCACGCGCGCCATCGCGATGAGAATCTGGAAGGGCAACCTGCCCAACCGTCCGCCGGAGGAACTCGCACGCGAACTCTACGAGGCCGAAAACAATGGCAAAGCTGAGCCGAGCGGTTCGCAGGACATGATTGGGTTGATCTATCCCGGCATCAACCGCCTCGACTACGACTTTGCCGTGAAGGGCGGCGTGTATCCAGCGCACATCGAATCGTTGAATGACGCCCGCATCGCTCGGTGGCTGGAAAACGTGTTGCAATTGCTGCCCGTCGAGCCGCGTCCCGCCGGCTACTCGCTCCTCGGCAAGAAGAATCTCGACCCCAAATGGGTCGCGCGGCTGGGCCAGTCGGGCCAGGACTGCTTCGAAGCCATCCGGCGCACGGATGTGGCTGCGCTGGGCGCGTCGCTCAACCTGAACATGAAGTGCTGGGAGACCTTGCTGCCTCACGTCGTCCGGCATCCACTCATCAAAGTGGACTTGCTGGGGTTGCTGAAAGCTTACCAGCGGCGGTATTCTGGAGCGATGTATTCAGGCTGCGGCGGCGGTTATCTGATGGTCGTTTCCGACGAGCCGATTCCCGGCGCTTTCAAGGTCAACATTCGCTTAGCAAAAACATTATGAGAATATCCAGGAAAAACTTAACTGTATTGTTATTGAGCGCAACGCTCACTGGGACATTCGCGCAGGCAAATGCATCCGGCTTGGCGAAGCTTCCGCCGACAGCCGAAGGTCCATTCAAGCCGACCTGGGAATCGCTGGCCTCCCAGTATCAATGCCCCGAGTGGTTCCGTGACGCCAAGTTCGGCATTTGGGCACACTGGGGTTCGCAATGCGAGCCCGAGCACGGTGATTGGTATGCGCGAAACATGTATGTGCCGGGCCATGACGATTACAGGTTTCACCTCGAACATTACGGCCACCCCTCGAAGGTCGGCTTCAAAGACATCATTCATCAATGGAAAGCCGCGAACTTCGAGCCCGACAAGCTGCTCGCGTTTTACAAGAAGTGCGGCGCGAAGTATTTCATGGCGCTCGCCAATCACCATGACAATTTCGACAACTGGGATTCGAAGTATCAGCCGTGGAATTCCGTCGCCCTCGGGCCGCACAAGGACCTGATCGGCGGCTGGGCCAGGGCCGCACGCAAAAACGGACTCCGTTTCGCCGTGAGCGTTCACGCCTCGCGCGCGTGGTCGTGGTATGAGCCGGCCCAGGGCGCGGACAAGGACGGCCCGCTCGCTGGCGTGCCTTACGACGGCAAGTTGACGAAGGCTGATGGCAAAGGCCAGTGGTGGAACGGGCTCGACCCACAGGACCTTTACGCGCAAAACCACAAGCCGGGCACCAAGCTGGAGTGGAGTTGGGATCCCGCCAAAGGCAGCAGCACACCGGATGAGACTTACATGACCAAGTTTTTCCTCCGCACCAAACAACTCTGGGACGACTATAAACCAGACATGATTTACTTCGATGACAGCGTGCTGCCGTTCCACGGCGTCACCGACGACATCGGCCTGAATCTCGCCGCGCACTTCTACAACTCCAGCATCCAGCGACATGGCCGCAACGAGGCCGTGATGAACGCCAAAGGGCTTGATGAGTTCCAGCGCCGGGCGCTGGTCTATGACATCGAGCGTGGCAAAGCCGAGGGCATCTTGCCCGAG
Organism: Verrucomicrobiota bacterium; assembly: GCA_050011195.1. Taxonomy (GTDB): domain Bacteria; phylum Verrucomicrobiota; class Verrucomicrobiia; order Limisphaerales; family UBA8199; genus PALSA-1440. The sequence continues at coordinate 33,714 of JBEKJO010000019.1, forward strand.
CCATGGCAGACGGATACATGCATTGGCCAGTGGCATTACAATCGCAATGTCTTCCTGCATCATTCCTACAAATCCGCCGCCATGGTTGTGCCGATGCTGGCTGACATTGTCAGCAAAAACGGCAACCTGATGTTGAGTGTGCCGCTGCGCCGGGACGGAACCCCCGACGAGGATGAAGTGAAGATTGCTTCTGAGATTGGCGCCTGGCTCGCGGTCAACGGCGACGCCATTTACGCCACGCGCCCGTGGAAGATTTACGGCGAAGGCCCGTCCACCACCGCCTTCGACAAAGGGCATTTTGGCGGCCAGAGCGACACCCAAAAACAACCGTTCACGGCCGAAGACATCCGCTTTACCCAATCCAAAGACGGCAAAACCCTATACGCCATTGTCCTCGCGTTCCCGGCGGCCGGCGAAGTTACGATCAAATCGTTGTCCACCGGCTCACCGCACTGGCCGGGCGAAATCGGCAGCGTTCGCCTGCTTGGAGCGCAGGGAAAACTAGTCTTCACCCGCGACGAAAGCGGCTTGCGCGTAACGCTTCCCGAAAAGCAGCCCTGCAAGATCGCTTTCGCGCTTGGAATTCGGTCTTAAGACAATGCGCGTGCAACTACAGGTCGTGGTCAGTGGAGATTTCGACGACCTCCGCTCGCGCCATCTGCGCTTTCTGGAGGAAGCCGCGAAGTTCGGCGAGTTGACCGTGCTGCTCTGGCCCGATGAAACGCTCCAGCAGCAATCCGGCCAAGCCCCGAAGTTCCCGCTGGCCGAACGGCTTTATTTCCTCAACGCCGTGCGTTACGTGACGCGGGTGGTTCCGTTGACCGCGCCGGTGGACGTCAACGCGCCGCCCGAGTTGGACGGCCCCAAACCGCAGGTTTGGGTGGATTGGGAAACCGAAGCCAGCGCCTCACGCCAAGCGTATTGTCGGCAGCACGGCATCGAGTATCGCGTGCTGCCGCCCAGCCAAATGGCAGGATTCCCTGAGCCGCCGCCTGTGGCTTCAACGCCCGGCCGCAAGAAAGTGGTCGTCACTGGCTGCTACGACTGGTTTCACAGCGGGCATGTGCGTTTCTGCGAGGAGGTCAGCGCTTACGGCGACCTCTATGTCATCGTCGGGCACGACGCGAACATCCGCCTGCTTAAAGGTGAAGGCCGTCCGCTGATTCGGGAGGACGAGCGGCGCTATGTCGTCGGTTCGATCAGGTACGTGAAGCAGGCGCTGATCTCCACCGGCGAAAGCTGGCTGGATGCCGACCCGGAGATCCGGCGGCTGAAGCCGGACATCTACGCCGTGAATGAGGACGGCGACAAAGGCGGCAAGCGCGAATACTGCGAAAGACTGGGGATCGAATACCTCGTCCTCAAGCGCACGCCCGCGCCCGGTCTGTCCAAACGCTCCAGCACCGATTTGAGAGGTTTTTAGCAAACCCCTGCTTTACCATGCTCACATTGGAGCCATCCCGGCCACCCTGTTCCTGGCACTGGAGTTGAGCGGCGTGCGTCACCGATCCCTTCGGGGCCTCACTTCAGTTCCCTGTTCCTTCCGCTCGACGACACAATCCACCAGCTTGACATCGGCTTCTTTGACTACGTCAGGTCGAGCCACATTTTTGAAGATGCAGTTGTAGAGGCGCACACCGTTGATCTCCGCGCCGGGGAAGCCGACCACATTCAGCACCCGGGGCGTGTTGCTGACCGTGACCCCCTCCATGACAATGTTCCGGGCGGCGGGCTTGAACGGGCCGCTCGCGCCCTCTTCATAGACAAAATCAATCTGCAGCACGGCATCCGCCAAGCGGCCGACGGCGACGTTGCGCATAAAGATGTTCTCGATGGTGCCGCCGCGGACGGCGTTCGATTTCAATCGCAGCGCGCGGTCCAGCCTCGGGCTGTCCATCTTGCAATCTTCGGCGAACACATTGCGGCAGCCGCCGGAGACCTCGCTCCCAATCACCACGCCGCCGTGGCCGTCTTTCATGGTGCAGTGACGGATGATGAGGTTTTCCGAGGGCAACCCGACGCGCCGGCCGTCATTGTTACGGCCGGATTTGATGGCAATGCAGTCGTCGCCGGTATCAAACACGCAATCCTCGATCAGCACGTCGCGGCAACATTCGGGGTCGCAGCCGTCGTTGTTGGGACCGTGGGAGAGGATGTCGATGCCGCGCACGATGACGTTGGTGCAGAGGGCGGGATGAAGCTCCCACATGGGCGAGTTGCGGACCCGGACCCCTTCGAGCAGCACGTTTCGGCAACGGTAGGTCTCGATGAAGCTGGGCCGCAAAAAGTCGCCTTCCCCGAATTGCCGCTGCTCCACGGGAACGTTCTGGTCCACCATTTTGATGAGCCTGTCGCGCGCGGCTTTTTGAGTCTGCGCCGGTTTGTCGCCTGTTCCCTTCTTGCCCTTCCGCAGCCACCAGTTCTGGTCGCTGGCCTGGCCGTCCAGCACGCCTTTGCCGGTCACGGCGACGTTTTCCTGCTCGCAAGCGTAAATCAACGGCGAGTAATTGTAGCACTCCATGCCTTCGAAGCGGGTCAGCACGGAGGGCAAATAAGCCTTAGGCTCGGTTTTGAACTTGAGCGTGGCGCCGTCCTCAAGGTGAAATTCGACGTTGCTTTTGAGGTGAATTGGGCCGGTGAGAAATTCGCCGGCGGGCACGATGACGCGGCCGCCGCCGGCTTTGGCACAAGCCTCGATGGCTTTGCCAATGGCCTCCGTGCTATCGGTCTGGCCGTCCGCAGTTGCGCCAAAGCTTGCAATGCGAAACTCCCGCGCTCGAAATACCGGCGCTTTAATGCGGGCCAGGATTTCAGGCATTTGCGCCCATTCCGGTGCGGTCGAGTTCTTCAGCGTTACGGGCGGGGCGGCTTTGGCCGCCGGGGTCGAGGCCATCGGCAGACCGAGCAACCGCTGCATCTCCAACCCCGCCAGAATGAACGGCCCGACGCCTTTGAGATCATTCTCCACGATCGGTTCGCTGACGTAGTACTTGAACGAACCGTCGCGCGGATGGCCATAGCTCCCCAGGCCGGCGACCGAACAGCATTGGGTGAGCGACACCTGGCCGTTGGGGTCCGTCCTGACCAGTTTTTCCACGAGGCCCCGGTAAGCTTTGAGAGTGGCGGGCAGGTAATCGCGTTTGAGGCAGCCGCGGTTGATGCCTTTCGCCAGCGTATAGACGAACATACTGGAAGCGGTCGCTTCGAGATAATTGCCCTCGCGGCCACCCTGGTCCATCACCTGCCACCAAAGCCCGCTGGCCGGGTCCTGATGCTTCACCACGCCTGCGGCAAGCTGTTGCCAGGCGGCGAGGAGCTCGGGCCGCGCGGGATGCTCCGCAGGCATGAAATCGAGCACGTCTGCCAGCCCCATGCCGTACCAACCGATGGCGCGGCCCCAAAAGTTCGAGGAGGCGCCGGTGGTTTTGTTGGCCCAGTCCTGCTCTTTGCTCTCGTCCCAGCCGTGATAGAACAAGCCGCTGGCCGGGTCGTAGAGATGCTGCTGGATCAACCTGAATTGTTTGGCCACGTCGTCGAAATCGGCGGCTGGGCCGCCGTGGAGTTCGGTGTATTGGGCGTAGAACGGCGCGGACATGTAGAGGCCGTCGAGCCACATCTGGCGGGGGTAACGCTGCTTGTGCCAGAACCCGCCCTCGCTGGTGCGTGGCTGGGTGTCGAGTTGCTTGCGGAGGAGCGCGGCGCATTTCTGATAACGCTCCTCTTTGGTCAATTGCCAAAGTGCCAGCACCGTCTTGCCTGGATTAAGGGCGTCGAGTTGGTATTCGGCGGCCTTGTAACCCTGGATGTTCCCGTCCGAGGCAATGAACGAGCCGATGGTTTTCTCGACGAACTGGACATAGCGAGGGTCATTCACTTGCTCGTTGAGTTTGAGCAGGGAGAGCGTGAACAGGCCGGCAGCATAATCCCATTTGCCGCCGCCGGGCTTGAACGCCAGTTTCTCGCCGCGCCGGGCCACTGTGGAGTCGGCCATGCGGACAGACCATTGCAGCGGGGTCGCGCCGGCAAACTCGTTCAGCGTTGACTTGCCCGTCGTCTCGACGAGGGCCAGGTTCCGCGGCAGCGGCTCATCCACTGCCCGGAGGCTCGGCGTCGCAGCGAGGAGAGCAACCAGACTCAGCGCGGCGCAGGCGCAACCGGCAAGCATCGGAGGTGGAAAATGGAAGATGGCGTCGTCGTCGGCTGGGGCTTGGCGGCCCATAGAACAGAGGGACAAGTCGGGAGTTGTTTTAATCATGCGTTTCTGTATAGCGCAACAAGGCTGAGGCGCACCAGAGGAGGGGGGCCTGGCCGTGGAGGTCGCCGGCTTTGCGGGCGCGGGCGAGATAGTAGGCAAGGTCGTTTTTCTTGCCAGTGCCTTCGCAGACCTCACGAATGTCGCCGTTCGGGTTGAGATAGGACACGAGGCCGAGCCAGCCTTTACGGGCGGCGGGGCTGTAGGTCTTTTCGTCCAGCCACCCGTTTTCGACGCCCGTTATCATAGCGAAGGTGAACATGCCGGTGCCGGAAGTTTCGGGCCAGGCTTCGGGATGGTCAATGAGCTGGCGCCACAAGCCGTCGGCGCCCTGATATTGAAGCAACGAGGCCATCATCCGGCGGTAACCCTTGAGAATCCGGGCGCGCTGCGGATGGTTGTCCGGCAGAGAGCGGAGCAACTCGCTCATGCCGGCGGCGAACCAACCGTTGCCCCGGCCCCAAAAGAAGGGGACATCAGGCGCATGATAGAAAAGGCCGTTGGTCTGCTGCAGCTTATCCAGATAGGCGCTCATTGTCAGCGCGGCACGCTCGAGGTACTTGGCGTCACCGGTGGCCCGAAAAGCCTGCACCTGCACAGCGGTGATCATGTACATGTCATCAACCCAGTAGCGGGCTTCGCGCGTGATGCCGTCGCGGGTCGTGTTTTCCCATTGTTTGTCGGCGAGGGCTTGGCCGATCTCGAGATACCTGATTGGCGCGGGGCTGAGGGTGGATGAGGTGGAATGGGCCTCCTCTCTCCTGCCCTCTCCTCCTGTGGAGGAGAGGGAGAGAGCCGCGCTGGGCTGATGGAGCGCCGCACCCGGAGTCCCTGGCATTCGGGGTGGCTTGCCGCCAGTCTGAATGAAAATCTCCAGAGGCACAATGCCGAAGACGCGGTAGTCCACGTGGGCATTGGTTGAAATGTGGTTGGCGCCGTCGGGCGTGAGCAACAAGTCGAATTTGTGAATGAGTTTGGTCTGCAGGTCGCGGTCGTTAAGGAGTTTGGCGGTGGTGAGGGAGCCGTACCAGGCGCAGGCCTCGGGGTAAATGACGTGCTGGCGTTTGGGATTGGTTTCGAAATTGAACTTCCGGGCGGCGAAGTTTTCGGCGACAAGTTTGCCGACGCGTTCAGGCTCTGCCTCGGCAGGCCAGTGGCCGAATTCGGCGAGAGCGGTTGTGCCGGGCTGGAGCGGGGCGCTCCGTTCCGGGCCGGCTTTCCGGGCAGGTGCGTCCTGGGCGAGCAGGCTCTGGCAGCCGCCGGTGATAAGGGCGGCTGTCGTGAGGAAGAGAGCGAACCGGTTTAGCATAAGGGTTCAATCTCTTGGGACAATGTTGGCAACGAATTCGCTTGAGTGAGCATCCAAGTACGGCAGAGCGCCGCAGGGCGGACGCGCCCCGCTCATTGAGCCGAGAGGCTCACCTCAATCGGGGACTGAAGGGCCTGCGCGGACTGGTCCACGTAGGTTTTCCATTCTTCGTAGCCGGCGAACTGGCCGCTGGCGTCCCAGAAAAACCCCGCCCACCAGGAGGTGACGTTGTTGTCGGGCACTTTCGCCAGCATAAGCAGATTGAGTTTGTCCTCGGTCTGCTTCACGAACAGCTTCGGGTCAACCAGGACGGCGCAGCCCCAGTGGCCGGAGCGTTTCTTGTCCTCTTTCACGGGTTCCCAAGCCGTCAGGGTGCCACGTTCCGCGTTCAGGTCCTTCTGGACGATGTCCACTTTGCGCAGGCCGATGCCGGTGGTAAGCGGCGCCGTTCTGCCGGGGCGGGTATAGGGCTTGTAGAAGCTTTGGTAGTGGTCGAGGTTTTGGCCGGCATCGAGGGTGACACGCTTAACTTCGGAGACGCTGATGCCGTTGACTTCAAAGGGTTCGTAGGTCAACTCGAACATGACGCGGATGGGACCGCAGGCGAGAACACGGGAACCGGTGAAGTTCCTGGAGACCCAAAGGCGGTCGGCGGCCCAAATGCCGTTGCCGCCATTGCCCCGGCTCCGGCCGGCGGAGTAAAAATCCGCTCCGTCACCGTTGTCCTCGTGGTAGTTCTCGAGGAGGTACCAGTCGTTGACGACCAGGCGGGTGGTGCGTTTGGACCAGACATCAACGGTGCTGCTGCAGAGAGGTTCGTTCTTCCAGGTCTCGAGCGCCTGGCCATACATGCGGTGGGCGATGCGGTCGTTTTCCCAGGCGAAGTCGTCGAACCGTTCACGGACGAAGCGGCCGAAGGCTTTGAATTGGTCCTTGTTGTATTCCCACTTCTCACCGGCGCTAACGGTGAACGTTTTGGTTTCAGCGGCGGCGAAGTCGGCCTGAAAGATCACCGTGTCGGGGACATAGTCGCCGTGGGTATCAACGGCCTGGCAAAGCAAGTCTTTGCCGGCGGCGTCCTGGACATGAATCCGGGCTAGGTTTTTCTGGGCGAGCGGTTCGAGGTCTTTGGCTGTGAGCTGGATGGTTTGACTGGGGCGGGCGAAGGGAAGTTTGTTGACCGCCTTGACGATGAGGTGGCCGCTGGCGGCCTGGCCGAGCGCAGGCAAAGCGGCGAAGAGTATGGTCGCGAGAATGTTTTGAATTCGTTTCATAGCGTGCGGGCACTGTTAGCGGATTCGGCCTGGGAGTCCAAGAATTATTTGCGAGGGTGAAAGTCGCGAGTCCTGTGCCGTGTCCAGCGCATGACGGCCCTTTGCGGCAACCGCCTCTGCTGCGCCAGTCGAGACGTGGCCTTGCCTGGATTTGATGGACTACCGTGGAGCACATGAGACATGGGGCCTTTAGTTGTTCGGCGTTTCGTCGCGACCGGAAAACCCTTGCGGCTCCCTTTGGGATCGCGGCCCCCCCCACCGGCCAACGGCATCACCATAACTGGCGATGGCAAACCCCGACTCATTCGCTATGTTCTCACACAAAATGACGTCTTTGGTCGCTGCCAGAAAACATCCAAACCCGTGATAACCGGTCGAACACAAAATAAAATAGTGGCTGCTCTGCACTGGTCTGGTGTTCTGGCCATGTTCCTGCACCAATCCGTCGTCGCGCAGACCAGCCGCGTCATCGTGCCCGACCCGCAGGATTGGGTGTTGAATGCGCACGGGAATTTCGCGGGGCAGATTGAGCGCCCACTGCGTTATTTTCCCGACGGGCGCGATTTCGTTATCACCAACGGGGTGGAATTTTTCAACCGCCCGCTCTACTGCATGAACGCGCCGTTCCGCGCGGACGGCGGGGACAAGCCTGAGTTTTCGCTCTACCTGCCGGGGCGCGGCGGCAATCTGCGTTTCGGCCTCAAGACTTCCGGCGGCGTGAAGTGGCTGAACGACGCGAGGCAAATCGTCGCGCGCTACCGCCCCGGTTCAATGCTGTATGAAGTGCGCGACCCGCTGCTGGGTGATTCGGTTTTGAATCTCGCCGTGCTGCCGTTGAGCGAAACGAGGGGAATCATCGCGCGGGCGGAATTGTGGGGCGCGATCTCGCCGGTCGAATGGGTCTGGGTGTTCGGCGGGGCGAACGGCATGAAAGGCCAGCGCGGCGGCGACATCGGCTGCGAGCGCGAACCGGTGGCGAAATTCTTCCAACTGCGCGCGGAGCAATGCGCGGACAGCGAGTTATCCATCACGCAGAACGCCTTCGTTCTACGCAGCAAGACCGCAACGATTGCAGGTGTGGCCTCCGCGGGGTCGGAACTTGCCGTAGCCGACGCGAGCCAGTGGGCGAACCTGGCCGGGTTGCTTGCGTCCGCCAACGGGAGGGAGCGCTTGCCCGTGGTCGTGGGACGCGTTGTATTGTCCCAAGGGCAGCCGGTTTATCTCGCATTGCGACAACTCGAGCATAACTCGCAAGCTGTGAGCGCCGCCGGTTTGCCGAACTTCTTCTCCACTGCCGAGGGGCGTCGCCGCGCGATTGCGGAGCGCGTCGTCGTAGAGACGCCCGATGCGTTCATCAACGCTGCTGCGGCTGCCTTGAACGTCGCGGCGGATGCGGTTTGGGACAACAAGCAGCAGGCGTTCATGCACGGCGCGGTCGCGTGGCGGACGCGGTTGCTCGGCTGGCGCGGTTCTTACGCCGGCGACGAACTCGGCTGGCACCAGCGCACGGCGGCGCATTTCGCGGGCTTTGCGAAACAACAGAACACGCGTCCCGTGCTGGAAACACTCCCGCCCGCTGATGAAAACGCGAATCTTGCGCGCAACGAAGCCGGACTCCACTCGAACGGTGACATGACAAAGTCGCACTACGACATGAACCTGGTGGCAGTGGATGCGTTCTTCCGTCACTTGTTGTGGACGGGCGATCTGGATTACGCGCGGCAGATGTGGCCGACGATTGAGCGGCATCTCGCTTGGGAGCGGAGGCTTTTCCGCCGGGAGTTCGGCGCGGACAAACTTCCTCTCTACGAAGTTTACGCCGCGATTTGGGCGAGCGACAATATGCAATACAACGGCGGCGGCGTGACGCACGCGTCGGCCTACAACTACTGGCACAACAAAATGGCGGCGCGCGTGGCGAAGTTACTGGGCAAAGACACCGCGCTTTACGAGCGCGAGGCGGATTTGATTTTGCAGGCGATGCAAAAACATCTCTGGCTCGCGAATGAAGGCTGGTTCGCGGAGTTCAAAGATTATCTCGGCTTGCAACTCGCGCATCCGAACGCGGGGTTGTGGACATTTTATCATACGCTCGACTCGGAAGTGCCGACGCCGTTCGAGGCGTGGCAGATGACGCGGTTCGTGGACACTCAGATTGCGCACATCCCGATTCGCGGGCCGGGCGTGCCGCCAGAGCACCTCTTCACGCTGCCGGAGACGAGTTGGATGCCTTACATGTGGTCCGTCAACAATGTCGTGATGGCGGAAGTCGCGCACACGTCGCTCGCGTATTGGCAGGCGGGGCGCGCGGAGGCAGCCTTCCCCGTCTTCAAAGGTTGTTTGCTCAACAGCATGTTCCTCGGTCTCTGTCCGGGCAACGTGGGCGCGATGACCTGCTTCGACATGGCGCGCGGCGAGGCGCAACGTGATTTCGCCGACGGCTGCGGCGCGACTTCACGGGCGCTGGTCGAGGGACTTTTCGGCGTGCAGCCGGACGCACTCGCCGGGGAATTGAAAATCCGTCCCGGATTTCCGGCGCAATGGAATCACGCGCGCATCACGCATCCCGATTTGAATTTCGCTTTCCGGCGCGTGGGTTCCACGGAAACATTTTCTGTTGAGCAGAAGTTTTCCAAGCCGCAGGCGTTGCGTTTGGAGATCCCCGCGCTGCGCGAAAGCGTTGGGAGCCTGACGGTGAATGGCCAGCCGGCCAAGTGGCAGATGGTCAAGGATTGCGTCGGTTGGCCGCGCATTGAAATTGAAGACGCGGCGGCAGCGCGCCAGGAAGTTGTCATTCAATGGCGTGGCCCAACGCCAGCCGGTGTGAGCGCTCCGGCGGCCTTGGTGCGCGGCGGCGAACTGGAAGCGAAGATTGGCGGACACGAACTCTCGACCGTCAACGATCCGCAAAACGCCTTGAGCCAACTCGTCGTGGGTGAGTTTGGCTTTCACGCGCAAGCGACGGGCTCGCCGGGCCAGCGCACGGTGTTTGCCCATCTGCGGCAGGGCGAGTTGAATTGGTGGCAGCCGGTGACTTTTGAGATCCGGGCCGGGCCGGAGGCCGGCGCCCCGGACGTAATGGACTGGAAAAAAAACTTGCCCGCAACAGCGAGGTTTGAGTCGGTTGATCTCACGCCGGTGTTCAATGACAAAGTTACGCAGATTTTCCGCAACGAATATCGTTCGCCGCGCTCGCCCTTCGTTTCACTGGCGCAGCCCAAGCAAGGCATTGGCGGCTGGTGCGATTTCAAAACCCGCTTTACCGTGGACGATGCCGGTCTGCGCGCCGCGGCGGCGCGGGGGGGCGGGAAAATCATTTTGCCGAACGGTGTGCCGTTACAGACGCCGGGCGATGCGGATGCGAAGAACATCGTGTTCACGTCGCAGTGGGATAATTATCCGCGCGAAGTCTCCGTTCCGTTGTCAGGAAGGTCATCGCACGCCTTTTTGCTGATGGCTGGCTCATCAAATCCGATGCAGAGCCGCTTCGACAACGGCGCGGTCATCGTGACTTACGCGGACGGCGCGAGCGCGCGGCTGGCGTTGCACAACCCGACGACCTGGTGGCCGATTGACCAGGATTATTTCATGGACGACTACGCGTTTTGCCGCGACGAACCGATTCCGCCGCGCGTGGATTTGCGGACAGGGAAAATCCGCATTCTCGACGTCGAAAGTTTCAAGGGCAAAGGTGGAAAAGTTCCCGGCGGCGCGGCGACGGTTTTGGATTTGCCGCTCGCTGCGACGAAGGAATTGAAATCGCTGACCGTTCGCGCGCTGGCGAACGAAGTGGTCATCGGGTTGATGAGCGTGACATTGGCGCGATGAGGGAGTTGATTCATATTCCTGTTCAGCCATTTTCAAAGTTGCAGGAGACGGCGTATGGAGTCTCTATATTGCCTGTAATTTGAGCCTCGTGACGATCACGACGATTACGAAGCACGATTACGCGACACACGATTACGAGATGCTTGTCTCGAGGCAAGGACTGATGCAAACTCCGCCCATGACTCCTGGCAGTCGGAAACTGCCCGTCGGACTGGTGCGACGGCTGGGACAGGTATTGCCAGGCTTGGCTGCTTTTGCGGCAGCCCTTGGCTGTCTCGCCGCCGGCCCGGGCGACTATCTGATCGACACTTGGACCGGCGACCATGGCCTGCCCAGCAGTTCCGTAACCGCGATCGCTCAGACACCGGATGGGTATCTCTGGGTGGGCACGTACAATGGCCTGGTGCGGTTGGATGGCGTGCGCTTCGTCACCTTCGACCCTTCCAACACTCCCGAACTCCAACATGCTCGCATCCGGCACCTGGATGTCGATGCCGCGGGCACACTCTGGATCAGCACTTTCTATGGCTCATTGACTTCCTATCGCGACGGCCAGTTTCGCGCCGAGTGGACGGGCGAAGGGGTGGCGGATTCAGCCGTCACGGCCGTGTCACTGCGGTCGAATGCGCCGGTCTTCCTGCTGCGCACGGGTGCCTTGCTCCGGCGGGTGGCCACGAATTCTCCAGCCGGTCCGTGGCAAGTGTTGAAGGCGCCCGGGGCGAGGCTGGGCGAAATGTGCGCCCAGGACGCTGAAGGTGTGATCTGGTGCCGCGGGCGTGACCGGAAGGTGTGGCGGCTGTTAGGGGACCGGTTTGACGAGGTGGCCTTGGCCAACTCGGGCTTGGGAGCTGACTTGGAAAGCATCAACTGCCTGGTCACCGGTTCGGATGGACGCCTCTGGGTCGGAATGCGGCGGGGGCTGGCCTTTTGGGACGGCGCGCGTTTTGTGTCCGCCACGCCGACGAACGGCGAGCCGACTGTGGACGCGAGATTTCTCTATCCGACGCCCGACGGGAGCGTGTGGGTGGTGGCCGACCAGCGGGTGCGGAAAGCGCGGGCGCGGCAGTGGATCTTCGAAGCGGAACCCTGCCGGGGTGTGTTCAATGGGGGATGGGACAGGATGGGCATTCAACAGGACGCCCTGGGCGGCATCTGGCTGTATCATTATGGAAAGGGCCTGTTCCACATTCGCCCGGATGGCCGCACGCGGCAGCTCGCGGACGAGGAGGATTTCCCCGGGGAACGCGTTGACTGCTTTTTTGAGGATCGCGAGGGCAACTTGTGGGCGGGCGTTGATCGGGGCGGGCTGGTGCGTGTCCGGGAGAAGCGATTCGCCGTGCTGGCGCCCAATGCGGGCGCCCGCGCCAGCAAAGTCGTGTCGGTGGCCGAAGATGCCCAGGGCGCGCTCTGGTTGGGCACCTATGGCGGAGGCTTGTACCGTTATCAGTCAGACACATGGGAGGCCGTGCCCTTGCCCGAAAGCGCGCCCTCGGGTTTTGTGTTCAGCGTGTGCCCGGACCACTCGGGGCGCCTCTGGCTGAGTGCGGGTGAAGAGAACATCTTTTGGGGTCTCGGGAACCAAATTGAAACCGTCCCGGGCGCTCTTCACGGTGTAAAGGTCATCCTCGCGGCGCATGACGACCGGATTTGGCTCGGCACCAAGAACGGTTTGGGGTGCTGGGAGGAAGGCAAATTTCGCCGGCTCACGCCCGAGGAAGGAGTGCCCAGCGTGGATGTGCGTGCTCTGGTCGAAGACCGGCACGGCGTCGTCTGGGCAGGCGCCGACAACGGCGCCTTGTATCGTATCGAAACCAAACGGGTCACTGCGTTCACGCCGGAGGACGCGTTGAAGTCGCAACCTGTCTGGTCGCTCTTGACGGACGCGGAGGATTCGGTCTGGGTGGGCACCTTCCGCGGCGGGTTGCTGCATTTCCAGGCGGGCCGATTCGTCCGCTACACGACCCGGAACGGCCTGCCCAGTGATGTGATCTGCCAGCTTCTCGATGACGAGCAGGGCCGGCTCTGGATCGGTTCGCAGCAGGGCATCTCCTGCGTGGCGAAGGCGGAGCTGCTCTCGCTGGCCGGCGGCAAGGACAAAACCGTTAACTGCACGACCTATGGCCGGTACGATGGCTTGCCCTCCCTGGAGTGCTCTGGCGGCTACCAGCCGGCGGCCTGCCGCACCCGGGACGGCCGGCTGCTGTTTGCGACACTCAAGGGCGCCGTTTTGGTCCGCCCACAGGAGCTTCTGCCCAACCGCCTGCCGCCGCCGGTGGTCCTGGAAGAAGTGCTGGTGGAGGGCATAACGCAACCACTGGCACGGCGCAGCGGCGAAAACAGCGCGGCTCCGCCGGCATGGCTGAAAATCCCGCCGGGCCGAGGGCAAATCGAATTTCGCTTCGCCGGCTTGAGTTTCGTCTCGCCCGACCGCGTCCGGTTCCGTTATCGCCTCAACCCGCTGAACAAGGATTGGGTCGAAGCGGGCACTCGGCGCTCGGCGCATTACGATATCCTGGGACCGGGGGAGTATCTCTTCGAGGTCATCGCCTGCAACAATGGCGGTGTGTGGAATGAACGACCCGCCACCCTGGCTTTCCAGGTCCTGCCGCACTATTACCAAACGTGGTGGTTCCTGACCCTGGCGGGGGCCGCGGCCATCGTTTCCACCGCCGGGACCGTCCGCCACTTCGCCACCAAGCGAATGCGGTTTGCCTTGGCCCGTGCGGAGCGCCAGCGGGCCATCGAACAGGATCGCGCCCGGATTGCCAAGGACATCCACGATGACCTGGGCGCCGGCCTGACCCACATTACCCTGCTGAGCGAGCTGGCTCAGCGCGAACCGGGGTCCGGCGCGCCCGCGCGGCTGGACCAGATCGCCGACACTGCCCGCGAACTGACCCTGGCCATGGACGAAATCGTCTGGGCCGTCAGCCCGGAGAACGATTCCCTCGATTCCCTGCTCACCTACATTTCACGGTTTTCCCAGCACTACCTGCAAACTGCCGGCATCGCCTGCCGGCTGGACCTGCCCCCGCAACTTCCCGTCTGTGCTCTCTCTTCCGAGGTCCGCCACAACTTGTTCCTGGCGGTCAAAGAGACTTTGACCAACGTGATCAAACATGCCGGCGCGACCGAAGTCTGGCTCCGTTTGGCATTGTCGGCTGGCACCGCAACTCTTTCGATCCAGGACAACGGCTGCGGGCTCGCCGCCTCCGGGCAAGCTGCCAGCGCCGCTCGCCCGGCTCGCATTTCGACGGGACACGGCCTGCAGAACCTGGAGAAGCGCCTGGCGGCCAGCGGCGGCCATTGTGTCGTCACCAGCGAGCCGGGCAAGGGAACCCGGGTCGAATTGACGGCGAGAATTGAGTTATGAGTATTCGGGTCTCAGTCGTCGAAGACAACACGCGCGTCCGCGCCGGCCTGGCGAACTTGATCGAGCTCTCGCCGGGGTTGACCTGCCTTAGCCAGCATCGCACCGGCGAGGCTGCCCTGGCCGAGCTGCCCAGAATTCGGCCGGATGTGGTGCTGATGGACGTTAATCTGCCCGGCATCAACGGGGTCGAGTGCGTGCGCCAGCTCAAACCCCTGGTGCCGCAGACGCAGTTCGTCATGCTGACGGTGTTTGAGAACACCGAATTGATCTTCCAGGCCTTGAGGGCGGGCGCGACCGGCTACCTGCTCAAGCAGACCCCGCCCGCGGAGTTGCTCGCCGCCATCCACAGCGTGCACCAGGGCGGCTCGCCGATGACCGGCCACATCGCCCGCAAGGTGGTCGCCTCACTCCAGCAAACCGCCGCCCCGGCGGGCGAAGAAACCCTGACCCCACGCGAGCGGGAGGTGCTGGACTATCTGACCAAAGGCTTCCTCTACAAGGAAATCGCTGACAAGATGGCCATCACCTTCGAAACGGTGCATGCCCATATTCGGAAGATCTACGAAAAACTCCAGGTCCGCTCCCGGACCCAGGCGGTAACCAAGCACCTGCAGCAGACACGCCCCACTTGAGAGTGCCGGCTCTCATGGGCATTGAGGCAGGCCGCGGGTGAGTTTCAACTCCTTCAAGCCTCGAGATGCCCCAGCGCGGCACCAACCGACGAGGCTGAAGGACGGCGTTGGTCAAAATGCTATTTCAACATTCTCCCACCGAATGGGAACGCGGGGCTGGAGCTGATCACGACGATTCTTGTGCCCCAAGGTTGCAGTTCTAGCGGGAGCGTGGTCTTGCCCTTTGCGAACGTGGCGCCCGGCCAAGGCTCGATTTTCCCGCTGGCAGCGTCCCAGCTCTGCACCCGCACAGCCATGCCGTCGTTCCCGACGGTGGCCTTAAGCGACAAAGGTTGCTCGGCTTCGTTGAAGAAGAAATACAAGTCGGCGTCCTTCAGGCGTCGGTGATTATATTTGAGCCACGACGTGGCCGGGTCGGTCGCAACATCCGGCGCGGGCAAAGCGGCCAGTACCTGGGGAGTGATTTCGGGCGCCGGCTCCAGCGTGGCCCAACTGATGTCCGCCGGGCCGGTGGCAGTGAGAAAGTTCTTGTCCATGACGAGCTTGGGCGCGCCGCCCAGGAAGATGACCTTGCCGCCGGCCTTGGCGAAGGCGCGCAAGTGGTCCAATGCGGCCTTGGAAATCGCGTCCACGGGCGGAATCAAAACAGCCCGATAAGCCTGGCCGCTCAGGTTGACCAGTTCCTTGCCCTGCAACCGGAGTGATTTCGACAGCGCGTATTCGTCCACGTAATCCAAGTCGCGCTGATGCTCCAGCAGTTGGTGGACGATGGCGAGGAAGCTCGCGTCCACCGCGGTATCGCCGAACCAGTAGCTGCTCGAAGGAATATAGACGCAGACTTGCGCGGTGGGGCGGCCTTCACCGAGCAAGTAGCACACGCGGTTGACATAGGCGGCGACCGCGGGAAAGCCCGGGTCACTGTAAAAACCACGCAGGGAGTCCGTGCTCCGCCCGCCCATGCCCATGTATTCGATGCGGCTAATGCCGTTGACCATCAGGTGATTGAGAATCCAGCCGGCTTCCTTGAGGTCGGGCGCGGGCTTATAGGCGGCGAAGGCCTCGCACATCGCCCGCGGATGGCCGTTCAGGTGAGTGGCCGACGAAGCCAGCTTCGGGAAATCAGCCACGACGTCGTGCCAGATTTGGTGCCAGATAGTGTCAATGCCCGGCACCTGGATGCTCCGCATGCATTTGAAGAAATCGCCGTCCGCGATCGCAAGCTGCGGTAGAATCTCCTCGTGCTCGATGTGCATCTGCATCTCGACATGGTTCTCCACGCACCATTTGCCCTCGGCGCCGAAGAAGTTTTCGCCGAAGAGGTCCGACCAGACATCACAGTAGTCGGCGAAAGCCCGGTGGCCCTCGTCGAAATTGGGCTTCATCGGCGCGATCGTGCCGCGACCGGTGCCGATGCCGATGCGGATGGAGGCGACCCTCGCCAAATAGGGGCGCAAGTCGTAACCCTTCCGCTTCTGGAATTCCGCCAGCAGAACGGGCGACCAGGGATTGAAGCCAAAGGCCGGTTCGTCCCCCCGGAAGCCCAAGACGGTCTTGCCCAATTCGTCGCCGATCGCTTGCTTGTAACCATCGAAGGTCCACTGGTCGAAAAGTTTGTTGGCCTCGGGATTAAGGTAATCCATGAGCGAGTGTTCGCCGGTTTTCCCGCCGGTCGAGTTGTTGGCCGAACGCGTCGCGCCGGAGCGAAACACGGAGCGCGGCAGGACGATTTCCCAGTTGCCCGTCGGCACCGTCCAGTTCACCGCGCCACTCGAACTGTCCAGCACTTGCGAGACCCCGGTCTCCCCGTTGACTGCCAGCACGCAGATCGTTCCACGCTCCAGTTTGCAGGAGTATTGTTGGCCGGCCGTCACGGGGATGCGCTCGGAAACCAAGGCCGTCATGCGCAGATCCGGGCGCTCGACGGTGAATTTGCCGCCGGCAAAACCCGAGGGATACCCGCCGTCGTCATCGAACCAC
The DNA here is from genome assembly GCA_050011195.1 of Verrucomicrobiota bacterium. Taxonomy (GTDB): domain Bacteria; phylum Verrucomicrobiota; class Verrucomicrobiia; order Limisphaerales; family UBA8199; genus PALSA-1440. The sequence continues at coordinate 50,359 of JBEKJO010000019.1, forward strand.
AGCCGCATGTTCCGTTTCTTGGCCTCCTCGACCACCACCTTCACCGCCTCAAAATAGCCGGGCGAGAGGTAAGCCGAGTTGCCGCGCTTGGGCTCGACGAAAGCAGCCTGGACGTTCACCGATTTGCTGCGGTCCAGCACGCGCCCCATGGCCTCGCGGCTGAGTTCGTCGCTAAAACCCCAGTCGAATTGCGCGCTGTATTCCGGCGGCGGCGCGGCGAAATGGGCGGCCAGTTGTGCGGCGGTGGGATCAGAGATTTGTTGCCAGGGCCGCTCCTGCGCCAATGCGCTGCTCGCTGCCAGCAGCCACACGAGGACTTGCGTGAGGGCTTTCACGGGACCAATGACATTTGCTGCGCTGAGGTTGTTTGGCTGGCGGAAAATCCCCTGCTGACGCAGGGGCGCCACGCAGGCGAGCTTGCGGCTGTTCATGCCGGAACTTTGCGTCCGGCCATTTCCCGTGTCAACCTGAACCCGCCCATCGTCTCTAACCACTATTGGTAATAGCCCCTATCCAACTTGGAGGTATGATTCTCATTGAGCATTGTCGTCCGACCGTGGTGGCAGCGATATGAGCGCGGCCCGGTTGGCGGCGGCCGTGACGCGGGTCATGCCCCAGCACGCCAGCCGGGAGTTGAACCTTGGGTAATCCGCCGGCGATGCCGAAAATGAACCGAACACGCGAACAGACAATCGAGGACAGGACGCCCCGGCAATGCGCCGTGGCCGGCTCCCTGCGCCCGGCGATGCGACAGGCACAACTGTCAATCCCTGCCGCGGCGGCAGCCGCGCTCCTGCTCGCCGCCGCCTGGTCGAGCGCTGCCCAGCCGGTTGCCGCGGCGGCCCGAACCTCGTTCCCCCGGCAGCAGTCCTCCGCCCAGGCCGTTTCCCGTCGGTTTCCCATCACCGCTCTCGGGGCCGTCGGCGATGGCAAAACTCTCAATACCAAGGCGATCCAGGGCGCCATCGAGGCCTGCGCCCGCGATGGCGGCGGCGTGGTCGTGGTGCCCCAAGGAACCTTTGTCACCGGGGCGCTCTTCCTCAAGCAGGGCGTGAACCTCCAGGTTGAAAGGGGCGCGGTGCTCAAAGGGTCCCAAGACACCAACGATTATCCTTGGATCAACACGCGCATCGGCGGACTCGAAATGAAATGGCCGGCCGCCTTGGTCAATGCCGACTCGGTGACCAATCTCCAGCTCACCGGCGAGGGAACCATTGATGGCTCCGGCGAACGCTGGTGGAAAGAGTATTGGGACGCCCGCGCCAGGGAAAACGGCCTCGACCCCCATTTCAAAGTCGGCCGGCCCCGGCTAATCCATATCATTCGCGGACAACGCCTGCTCGTGCGCGGCCTCTCGCTCAAAGACTCCGCCTTCTGGAACCTCCAACTCACTTACTGCGACCAGGTCGAAGTCCGCAACCTCAAAATCCGCGCCCCCCACACCCCCATTAAAGCCGCCAGTTCCGACGGCATTGACATTGACTCCACCCGCAACGTCCTCATCGAAGCCTGTGACATCGAATGCGACGATGACGCCATTTGCCTCAAAGCCGGCCGCGGTGCTGATGGCCTGCGGGTGAACCGGCCAACCGAAAACGTCACCATCCGGGATTGCCGCGTCGGCCACGCCGCGGGGTTGGTGGCCTTTGGGAGCGAAACCGCCGGCGGCATTCGCAATGTCACCGTCACCAACTGCCGGGCCGACTCCGGATGCCTCGAGGTGGTGCGCTTCAAAACCCATCTGGGCCGCGGCGGAATCGTCGAAAACGTCCTTTACGAAAACATCGCAGCCGAAGACACCCAGCAGGTGTTCAGCTTCAACATGAACGCCCTCGGTGGCCTCTGGATGCCGGAGGCCTTTCGGGACCCCCCCGCCGCCGACAACGGCACGCCCGTCTTCCGCAACATCATCGTCCGCCACCTCACCGCCAGAAATTGCAAGTCCGCTGGCCGCCTCGTCGGGCTGCCCGAAAGCCCCCTGCGCGGCCTCACCCTGGAAAACGTGGACATCCAGGCCCAGAGCGGCTTTACCATCCGGCATACTCAAGGTCTCCGGTTCAACAACGTTAAGCTCAACGGCAGCCTCCTCGCCGCCCCGGGCAGCCCGGAAGCCTCCGATAACGACGGCGCCGCCCCACAGCAGGCTAATAAAGACCCCGACCGTCAATTGTAAGTATTTACTACCCAGAGAGCAGCCGACCCCAAAAACCACCTTGCAGATCGGGCACAGGATAGAGGGGTTCGGCTACTCAAGCTCAATACCCCCATAGGTCCGTCACTACACCGTCTCGGCATCATTCCCCCCCCTCCCAGCGTGCTGGGGGGGGCTGCATGCGACGGTAGTGAGACGGTAGAGGGATGGTGGTACAACGGTGTTTGGTATAATTGTGGGTTCCAGGTTGCCCAGCACACCGCACGCCTGGAAAACGTGGACATCCAGGCCCAGAGCGGTTTTACCATCCGGCATACTCAAGGTCTCCTATGCAACAACGTAAAGCTCAACGGCAGCCTCCTCACCGCCCCGGGCAGCCCGGAAACCTCCGATAACGCCGCGGCCCCGCCCCTCAGCAGGCTAATAAAGGCCCCGACCGCCAATTATAAAGTCGCGGCCCCCGGGCATCTTCCCTGCCCTGCCCCCATCCAGCCGCAAACTTTCCAGATCAACTGCTTTTTCAAGGCCGCCCCCTCTAACCATAATTGGTAATAGGCAAGACCCGCGCTTTCGCTATGATTGCCGATGCTCGGTGCCTTCAGGGCCTGCGCAAGCGCAAGGGCTGGACGCCGTCAGGCGCATCGCGCGGCCACCCAGTGTGGCTGCCCCAGGGCGCAAAAAAACGCGGGCCGGGCGTAGACGAATAAACTAAATCAACCCAAGAAAAACAAATGAAAATGAAACTGTATGCAACGTTAGCGGGTGTCTCTCGAACCGTGTGCCATGCCGGCGCATTCCTGGCTTTGAGCCTCCTGGCCACTCACGCCGCGCTTGTCACCAATCTAGACAATGGTACTAGTCTCTACCTTGGCGGTGCCTGGGCGGGGATCGCGATCCCACAGCCCACCGATGTCGCGGTGTGGAACAACCTCAGCACCAGCGCCACGGCCGAACTATTGGGCGCAAATTGCTCTTGGGGGGAAATTCAGATTCTTGATCCCCAGGTTCCCATAACCATCAGCGCGGGCAACACCCTGACCCTCAACGCCCCCAGCGGCACCGGCATTGACATGAGCGCGGCATCGCAGAACCTGATCCTCAACTGCCCGGTGGTCTTGGCTGCGAATCAGAATTGGAATGTGGCCAACAACATGACACTTACCAACGGCGGCGCGATTGGCATTCTCACCTTGAACGGACAGGGCACAACCAGCCTGGGCGTCGCCAATACCTACTCCGCAGGCACGGTGCTCAACAGCGGCATTGTGGTGCCCTGTAACGCCACCAGTTTCGGCGCCGCCGCCGCACTGGTGACCTGCAATGGCGGAACAATACAGAACGCCGTTCTTGCATCCGGCGGCATCATCGCAAACCCGTTCACTGTCAGCGCCAACAGCACCCTCGTGATCGACATGTTTAGCCGGGCTTCTACTTCCTTTGTCCTTGATGGTCCTTGGGCCGGCCCCGGCACCATTCTGGTTACCAATATGGTCAGCGGTGACACTTTGACTTTTGGAGGAAACGCCGGCGCCAGCCCCAATTTCAACGCTACGATTATTTTTGTTGACAATGGGGTCACGGCCCCTGCCGGCACTTTGCGCCTTAACAATGGTGGCACTCCCGGCAATTGCGTCGGCAATCCCAATCTGCGCGTCAATTTGGGAGGAACAAGTCCCGGATCAGCAGGTTCAACCGTCATCTTCTACAACCGCGATGCCACGACGACTTCCTTGGGAGAATTGACGGGCGGGCCGGGAACAGTGCTCGAGGGGCAGAGCAGCGGGAGCGGCACCGAAATTTGGAGCATTGGCGACGCAAACAACTTTACGTTTGCCGGGACAATCAAGAACAGCTCAAGCAGCCAGGTTGTCGCTCTGACCAAAGTCGGCGCCGGCACCTTTACTTTGACCGGCACCAACACCTTCACGGGTGCGGTAACGATTAGCGCCGGGACATTGCAAGTCGGGGATGGCGGCGCGGATGGAGTATTGGGCGGCGGCACCATTCAAAACAGCGGTTCCTTGGTTTTTAACCGGCCGGACACTTATACAGTCACCAATAATATACAAGGTTCCGGTACCGTGACCATTCAAGCCGGAGGCACCCAATACTATGGCGGCACCAACTCATCCTCCGGCACCACGTTTATCAGCCCCGGGGCCAGCCTGATTCTGAGCAACAACACCCTGGGCACGACCGGCGCGTTGTCCTGCCCGATTTCCGTTGCCACTGGTGCGACGCTTGATGTGTCTCAAGTTCCCACCTTCACCTTGAGTCAGACCTTGTCCGGCTCCGGCACCGTCACTGGCTTGCTGGCGGCCGCCAGCGCCAACATCAGCCCGGGCACCTCCCTCGCCGCCGGCACACTCACTTTTACCAACACAACCCTGGCTGAATCGGGGGGCGTCAATCATACAATGAAATTGACCGGTCCCAGCGGCCCGAACGACCTCATTGTCATCAATGGCAGCTTGAACGTCTCTGGAGCGAATAATACCTTCACTATTAACCCCCTTGGCTCCTATATCCCCAGCGGCACGTACCGTCTGCTCACGTACAGCGGCACGCTCACCGGCTTCGCCAACTTTGCGGCCCCCACTGTGACTGGTGGCGCCACCGGTTACCTCACCAATCCATCCGGCGAAATCGACATCGTCATCACTCCGGCTTCGCGTGGCTCGACGAATTTGACATGGGTTGGTGGCGGGCTGGACAACTGGGATACCACCTCCTACGAATGGGTTAATGGAGCGAACTCCTTTGCTTTCCAGAGCGGTGACAGCGTGCGCTTCGACCAAACCGGCGCCGCGAATCCGACAGTCAATTTGCCCGGGTTCGTGACGCCAGCCTCAGTGGTCGTGAGCAATACGACCGCCGCTTACACTTTTCAGGGCGCTGGCGGTATCAACGGGTCAACTGGATTGATCAAAACAAATTCGGGAACACTCACTGTGTTGACCACCAACGGTTACACCGGACCCACCATCATCGGCGGCGGCACGCTCTCCGTCTCGACTTTGGGCAATAGCTTAACGACTTCGGGAATTGGCGCGGCCAACAGTGATCCAACCAACCTGGTGTTTTTTGGAACCACCTTGGCCTACACCGGCCCCGGCGCAACCACCGACCACGGTGCCACCTTGAATGGTAGCGGCGGAATCTTTGACGTGGCCGGCGGCACGACGCTCACACTCGCTGGCACCATCACTGGCCCTGGCGCTCTCATTCTCACTGATACCGGCACCTTGACCCTGCCCAATCCCAATACTTATACCGGCGGCACCATCCTCAGCAACGGCGTGCTGGCCTTGGGGTCCGACTTGGCCAACAACAATGGGGCCGGCTTCAGTGCCCTCGGAGCCACCACCAACCCGGTTACATTCTACGGCGGCACCCTTCAGTTGTATGGCTACAATACGTCGCCCGGCTATTCGCACAACACCCTCTACAATCCGTTGATCGTTCCGGCTGGCCAGACCGGAACGTTGATTATGTTCCCTCGCGGACCCGCCAACAGCGGATCCGCCGCGGGTTTGCAAAGCAGCCTGACGGGCGGCGGCACCTTGAACCTGGAGGTTGACTATGTGCGCGACGACCTGAGCGGCAACTGGTCCGCTTTTACGGGGACGATTAACGCATCCGTCGCACCCCTCGCGGCAACTTCCGGCTCGGGCGAAATGCGCATCAACAACAACTACGGTTACACCAATGCCACGATCAACCTGAACGACGGGGTCATTCTGGATAACGGCACCACTAGGACCTACAGCACCAATGACATCGGCGCGTTGACGGGAACCAGCGCGTCCACTGTGGGCCCCGGCACTACTAGCGGCGCGTACCCGACTTACCGCGTCGGCTGGAATAACCAGCCGGCAACGTTTAACGGCACCATCGCCGACGACACTTCAACGACCATCATCAAGGTTGGCACTGGCACATGGACCTTGGCCGGGTACAACATCTACACCGGTCCGACGTACATCAACCAAGGCACGCTTGCCATAAACAGTCTTGCCAGCTACGTCATCAAGATCGCTGCCGGCGCCACCCTCGATGTTACCGCCATCGGCGGGGGCACGTTAACCCTCAATTACGGTCAAACCCTCGGCGGCAACGGAACACTTTCGGGAAGCCTTAGCACCAGTAGCGGAAGCATCCTTGCTCCAGCCGACCCCATCGGCAAGCTTACGGTCACTGGCCCCGTTACGCTTGGCGGAAACATAGTGATGGAAGTCGATACCGCCAACGGGGCAATCACCAACGACACCTTGGTCGCCCCGACCATCGCACTCGGCGGTACTCTCACCGTGGAAAACGTCGGCCCGCCGCTTCAAATCGGCGACTCGTTCAAACTGTTTAGTGGCACGTTGTCCGGCAGTTTTGCTACACTCGATTTGGGTTACTACACTTGGAACACGAGTGGACTGCTGCCGGGCGGCAACGGCATCATCACGGTCACCGGCTTCTTGCCGCCGCCGACCTTTGGGGTCACGACGAGCGCGGGGAATATCGTTTTGAGTTCCTCGGGCGGCGTGCCCGGTGGGCCCTTAAGTATCCTCACCACGACCAATATTTCACCGCCGGTGACCTGGACGACGGTTACGAACGATGTGTTTGCCGGCGACGGCACTTACTCTTTGACCATTCCGATTAATACCGCAATTGCTCAACAGTTTTACGCCCTTCAGCACTTTTAGTTTGTGGGCGGAACCCGATTCAGCCGGCGTGGAAGGCCGAATCTTCCACGCCGGCCTTTAACAGAATATGAAACTGAAAAAGACAAGCATGTCCGGCCCGTGCGGCCGCGGGTTCACGCTCATTGAACTGCTGGTGGTGATCGCCATCATTGCGATCCTTGCCGCCCTGCTGTTGCCCGCGCTCAGCCGGGCTAAAGCGAAAGCCACCACCTGCGCCTGTCTGAGCAATCAAAAACAACTGGCCCTCGCCTGGATGATGTATGCTGACGATAACAATGACCGGATGGTCGGCCTCAGCACCTACCCGCTCAGCCCGATGAATTGGCGCACCCAGACCAGTGATGTTTTGGTCTCCGTCCCGGCTGGATTCTCTGCTCAACAGACGATAATTTACAAAGTCGAGATGGGATACAAGCAACCCTCGCCCGAATATGCCGGACCGCTGTGGAAATACGCGCCCAACCCCGACATCGTGCACTGTCCCGGCGACACGCGTGCCCTGATGCCCGTCGGCGGCGGGTTTTGCTGGGACAGCTACTCCGGCGTGAACGGCCTTAATGGCGAAAGCGCGCCGTACCTTTTGAAGCGAACCGAGCTTTTGCATCCGAGTGACCGGTTTATCTGGGCGGAGGGCGGTGATCTTCGCGGCGAAAATATAGGTTCTTGGCAGATGGCGAACTTCGGAACACCGGCCCTCGGGTTTACCGACGCTCAATTTGGGGATTCACCGGCGGCTTTCCATGGGAAGACTTCGGCCAGTTTCAGCTACACCGATGGTCACTCGGACTTGCGTAAATGGTTGGACGCAACCACCCTCGCCTATGCCCTCAGCACAGATATTACCAAGGATTCCAGCTCCCCGGAAAAAAGCGCCGCCCAGTCCGGCAGCAAACGAGATCAACCCTGGGTTGGCAGTCATTATCCAACTGTGGACAACCCGTGAGCGACACGGCGCCAGCTTGAATGCAGGTCGCAACTTCAGGCTCCTCTCGACTCACCCCGCGCCGCCAGTCCGAATAATGACCGGCTCGGGTCTTACACCGCTGGCATCATCAATTGCGGCGGCCCCCTCGGTTTCATTCTCTCGGCGCAGTAATCCGTCTTCAAAAACGTCCCGCAAAAAAGCAGGACGTTTTCTTATGACATTTTGTTGTGCCTGCGCGGCGGCAATGAACACGCAATTCGCAAAATGACGGAATTCTTCAGACCCGCCCGGCTTTCTGCCGTGGGATTCTGTCTTTGTTTGTCAACGCGCGCCGCGACCATCTTCAAAGCCGATAATGCGAGCAATCTCAATCTCGCCACCTCCTGGAGCAATAATGTGGCGCCCGGCGCGTCCGACATTGCCACCTGGAATCATCTGGTGGTCAACAACACGAATTCCGCCTTGGGCGCAAATTTGAATTGGTCGGGAATTAAAATCCTTGATCCGGCGGGCCCGATAACCTTCGCGGCGGGAAACACGCTGACCAATGGCGCGGCGGGCATTGATTTGAGCCTGGCGGCGAACAGTTTGACCCTTAGCAATAATGTGGTTCTAAACGCGAATCAAACCTGGAACGTGACCAATGGCCAAACGCTCACCGTCGCCGGTGTGGTTTCCGGCGCGCACGTGCTGACCATCACGAACAGCGGCACCGTTATTTTAGGCGCTGCCAACACTTATTCCGCGGGAATGGTTATCAGTAATGGGATTGTGCAACCGAATACGGTCAGCAGCTTCGGCGCCGGAACCGTGACTAATAGCGGAGGCACATTGCGTTTAAGCGGGTTCCCCGCCACCGGCATTATGTCCAATGCGTTTTACGTCACCGGGACGTCCCTCATAGACATGGCTGGCGGAACCGTAGCGTATAATCTCAACGGAGCCTGGTCGGGCAACGGCACCATTCTAATTACCAACGATACGGGGAGCGGTTCCACCCTGACTTTTGGCGGTGGCACTGGCGGCAACATGGCAAATTTCACCGGTGCGATAAATGTCATCAGTACCAATGCTGCAAGAAAGATCAGCGCCGGTAATGTGCGGTTCAATAACATGTCAACCGAAAACAACAACGGCAGCGCCAGTGCGAGTTTCAACCTCGGAACCGGCGCGATCAATTTACAGAACCGTAATTCGGGGACAATCAGTCTGGGGGAATTGACCGGCGGTCCGGCGACTTCCCTGGATGGGAACAGTGGCGGCGGTGGCACAACGGTCTGGAGCATCGGCGGCAAAAACACCAGCACGACTTTTGCTGGAACCATTAAAGACCATACCACCGCTCAGTTTTCAGCCGTCACCAAAGTCGGCACGGGCACGCTGACGTTGAGCGGCAACAATACCTATTCCGGCCCGACCACCATCAGTGCCGGCGTGTTGCAAATTGGCGATGGTGTCACCAGCGGTGCGGGAACACTCGGAACCGGCGAAGCCACAAATTCAACCGTTGGAACGGTCGTCAAAAATAATTCCATTCTGATTTTTGCGCGACCGGACGCCGTGACGGTCAGCAACGTCATCAACGGCAGCGGCAACCTGGTCCAGGCGGGTTCCAATGTTTTAACCCTCTCTGCGACCAACGGTTATGCCGGCTCAACAACGGTGACCAACAACGGAACGATATTGATCGGCACGACGGGGGCAATCCCCAACGGAACAGCGCTGATTCTCGGCGGTGGCGGAACGGCGGGAACCTTGGATTTGTCTGGAAACGCGGTTCAAATCGGCGCGTTAAGTCAAGGCGCTGGCTCCAGCGGCGCAACCATCGGCAACAGCGCCGCTGCTCCGGCGGTTTTTATTTTCAGCGGTGCCGGTTCCCCGGCGTTCTCCGGCTCGATTCAAGACACATTGCCCGGCGGCAGCAGCACGGTTGCGCTGACCATTCAGGGCGGGAAATTAACGTTGAACAGTGCGAACACCTATTCTGGCGCGACAACCATCAGCGGCGGGACGCTCGCATTGGGCGCGGGCGGATCAATCTCCAATACGGCGGCAATTGTTTTGAGCAGCGCGTCTTCGATTTTTGATGTTTCGGCAATCAACGGATTCGGTTTGTCCGGCGGCCAGACATTTTCAGGCATCGGCGCTGTGAACGGAAATCTTTCCGCCGCCAATAATTTGATTTCTCCCGCGACGAACGGCACGGTCGGCACGTTGACTTTCAGCAACAACCTCGCCTTGAACGGCGGCAACACAATCGTCTTCGACCTTTCCACAACTCCGGCTTCCGGCAACGACCAGATTGTTGTCGCCGGCGCGCTGACTTTGAGCGGCGTGAACACGCTGCAAATAAATCCGTTGGGCGGCACGTTGGTAAGTGGCGCATACAAATTGATCAAGTTCGGAAGTCTGGGTTCCGGCGGAGCGGCGAATTTTCAACTGGGCGGATTCTTCGGCAACGGAGTAGAAGCGGCGATCAACGTGACGGCCACGGAAGTGAATTTGGTTGTCAGCCCGGGCGTGGGCAGTTTGCTCGTCTGGCAGGGCGACGGTTCGGCCAATCTTTGGGACACTACCAGCAGCAACTGGCTTTTGGGCGGCAACTTGGTGGATTTTGGAAACGGGGATTTTGCGGTTTTCAACGACACCTCGACCAACACCGTCGTGAACCTCACCGGCTCGTTGCAACCGGTTTCGGTCACGGTGAACGCGACAAATAATTACACCTTCACCGGCGCGGGAGCCATTTCCGGGGCGCTGGCTGTGACCAAAACCAACAGCGGAACATGGATCGTTTTGACGACCAATGTGTACAGCGGCGTGACGACCATCGCGCAAGGAACCGTGCAACTGGGCAACGGCATTTGCTCCGGCACGCTGGGCGGCAGTGCAATTGTGGACAACGGACTTTTGCTGATGCAACAGCCGAACAGCAGCGCGCTGGGCAACACCATCAGCGGCACGGGACGGGTGCTTCAAGCCGGTCTTGGCGCGGTCACTCTCACCGCTAGCAATTCTTACAGCGGCGGCACGACCATCAACAGCGCAACGATGTTACAAATTGGCAACGGCGGCACGGTGGGTTTCGGCAGCGTCTTCAACAACGGAACGCTGAATTTCACCGGTTCGGGAAACAGCACGGTCAATAGTTTTATCAGCGGCAACGGCAGCGTGACACTTTCCGGCGGCGGCACGATCGTGTTGACCGCGAACAATTCCTACAGCGGCGGAACGACCGTCAGCAATGGCATGTTGCAAGTCAATAATCTCTCCGGCAGCGGGACTGGTAGCGGCCAGGTGGTCGTCGCCAGCGGCGGCGCGCTGTCCGGCACCGGCGAAATTGGCGGCTCGCTGACCGTCAATAATGGTGGCGCGCTTATGTCCGGCTATCTGACTGGCCTGCTGACGATTAATGGCAATTTGACGGCGAACCCTAGTGGCATCCTCAATTTTCAACTGGGCACAAACAATGGGATCGTGGCCGTAGGCGGCAGCTTGAATCTTGGCGGCACGCTCAATGTCACCAATGCCGCCGGCTTGCCGGACGGAGTCTATCCGTTGTTCACTTACGGCGGCAGTTTGGCTTCCAGCGTAACCCTTGGCGCCGCGCCTGCCGGAAGATTTTATTCGATCAACACCAACACGCCGGGACAGGTCAACATGATCATCGCCCATGTTCCCGGCGGCGGCAGCGGCACCGGTCCGGCGGTCACCGTGACGGATAATGGCAGCACCGTCAGCTTGGACAACGGGGTCGTCAGCATCATTATCACCAAGTCTGACGCGCATATTGCAACCATGAATTATCAGGGACAGAATCTGTTGGCCGGCGGTTACGATGGCGGCGAATTTTACTGGAGCTGGAATCAGCCGAATTATCAAAATCCTGTTGTTACCCAATATGCTCTGGTGCAAGACCCCTCAACCAATGGCGGCGCCATCGCGGAAGTGGATTTGTTCAGCCCCTGGAACGGCGACACCAGCGACACCAACGTCGCGGCCCTCGACGTGGACATTCATTATTTTCTGCTAAAAGGTTCGCAGGGATTTTACGCCAGCTCGATCATTTCCCATCCCGCAAGCTATCCGGACAATCCCGGCGGCGAGTTCAGGATGGTGTGCTATAATGGCGCCACTTTTGACTGGTTGAGTGTGGACGCCCTGCGCAACCGGCTGATGGTGCCGTGGGGCACTCCGTATGTTGAAGTGCCGGGCGCGCCGCAGGAGGTCTGGCTTTGGACAGCGGGCTTCCGTGAGGGACAATATGAGTGCAAATATGGTTACAGCGCGGATTATTGTGACTTGAGCGCCTGGGGCTATAGCAGCACGACCGCCAACGTCGGCATCTGGATGACGAAACCGAGCCAGGAGTATTACAGCGGCGGTCCGATGAAGCGGGAATTGATCTGCCAGGAAGATCCCGCGGTGTTGAACATGATCAACGGCACGCATTACACGATGGGGAGCGACACCGACATCAAAGCGGGCGAGGCTTTTTCCAAAACGTTCGGGCCGTGGCTGATTTACGCCAACAGCGTCCCTGCCGGGACGAGCAACGCGCCCGCCATTCTTTTTGACGACGCCCAAGTCCAGGCGGCGGCTGAACAAGGCGCCTGGCCTTTCACTTGGTGGAATAATCCCGCCTATGTTCAAAAATCCGGTCGCGGCACAGTAGCCGGCACGATCAGAATTGCGGACAGCTACAACCCGAACGCCTCGCCCACCGGGTTGTGGGTGGGCGTGGCCCAGGCGCCTCCTTCCAGCATAAACAGCGCGGATTTTCAATATTGGGAAAAGAACTTTCAGTATTGGGTAAAGAGCGATGCGAACGGCAATTTCACCATCCCCAACGTCATCGCCGGCGCCAACTATACGTTGTTTGCTTTCGGCCCCGGCGCCACCGGGACATTCCAGTCGCAGTCTTTAACCGGAACCTCTTTGAGCACGGTGAACATACCTGCAACTCCGTTCAGCGTCACGGTCACCGCGGGCGCCACCAACAACCTTGGCAACGTCATCTGGACTCCGACGCGCGTCGGTGCGACGGTGTGGGAAATCGGCGTGCCGGATCGCTCCGCCCATGAGTTTTTGCACGGCTATTCGGATTGGTGGACGGCGGACATCGGCTCCAGTCCGACCAATCCAAGTCCCAACTGGATGAAGAGCTTTGATTTTCCGACCGACTTTCCAACCGGTCTGGTCTATACGGTCGGCCAGAGCCAGTGGTCAAACGGCTGGAACTTTGCCCATTCCGCCCTGGGCACCAATGCTGCCAGCACGGAGACCTGGAAAGTTCTTTTCAATCTGCCTCAAGCTTCAGCCAACGGCGCGAAGGCTTCGCTTTACATGGGCTTTTCCGCCGATTATCAAGGCCCGGTGAAGGTGGTTGTCAATGGCAACACGGTGACCTCCGGCATCACTCCTCCCAGCGGCTCCGATGACACCATGATTCGATTGGGCATCCATGGCGTCTTTTCAGATGTCCGCCTCAATGTCCCTATCGGCGATCTTCATGCCGGACAAAACGAAATGGACTTCACGATGACCGCCACCGGCTCTGTCGAAAAAAGCGCGATGTACGATTACCTGCGGCTGGAGCTGTCCAGTTACATTCCGCCGCCGCCGACAAATCTGACGGCGACGGCAGGCAATTCGCAGGTCGCCTTGAGTTGGACGGCCATGTCCGGCGCGACGAGCTATACCGTCAAGCGCGCGGCCAGCAGCAACGGAACCTACACTGTCATTGCCGCCAACATCATCGGGCCCGTCGTCGGCAGCGGAATGACGAATGCAACCTGTCTCGACACCACCGCGGCCAACGGCACGACTTATTATTATATCGTTTCCTCCGTCAATCCCAATGGCAGCGCCGATTCCGTGCCCGTCAGCGTCACACTGAACGCAACCACGCCGCCGCAAATCAACAGCCAGCGTATTTTGGACGGCATGTTCATCCTGAACGGCAGCGGCGGAACTCCCGGCCATCTTTATTATGTGCTCACTTCGACCAATGTGTCATTGGCGCTCGCGCAATGGACACCGATTTTCACCAACAGCTTTGACTCCAATGGAGATTTCACCTGGACCAATGCGATGAACATCAACGTGCCGCAGAAGTTCTGCCTGATTCTGGTTCCATGATTAAACAGTGTCACCTTATGAATAAAAAGAACCAAACTGGTTTTACCCTGATCGAACTGCTGGTGGTGATCGCCATCATCGCCATTCTGGCCGCCTTGTTACTGCCGGCCTTGTCACGCGCCAAAGCCAGAGGCCTCCAGGCCAGTTGCAGCAACAATCTCAAGCAACTCCAGTTCTGCTGGCGCATGTACATCGATGACAATCGCAACGTGCTCCCGCCCAATCCCAAGAAAAGCGAGTCTCCCAACTCCTGGGTCCCCGGCAGCATGAGCGACGCTTCCGATGCCACCAACATAGCACTGATTAAGGAGGGGCTGCTTTACCCGTACAACCAGTCGGTCAGCCTCTATAAATGTCCGGCCGACATTAAACCCTGCCCGCAAACCGGAGTCGTGAATGTAAGAAGCTACTCGATGAATTGCTACATGTCCGGCGCGGATGTCGGCAACACCCATTACGGCCTGACTGGCTACACCGTCAACATGAACGATACCCAAATCCTCCTGCCGCCGCCGGCGAAGGTCTTTGTTTTTCTCGACGAAAGTCCGAACACCATTGATGATGGTCAATTTGGGACGAGTCCCAGTGGTCCGAACTACACCGTCAACGAGTGGCTCAATTATCCTTCCGCCAGGCACAGCAACGGCGCCGGCTTTTCCTTCGCTGACGGCCACGCGGAAACGTTTAAGTGGCGGGGCGGGCGTCTCCCGGGGCTTGAAGCAAACCCGCAGCCTCAACCTATCCCTGTCTCAGGGACCGACCTTAACCCGGACCTGCGCCGAGTCCAGGCGGCGCTGGCCATCCTTCCCGGGCAATGAATCGGCGGCCCTGCACCAATGCAGGCGCTTCCCGGGCATCTCGCCCTCGATCTCTCCACCACAGGCGAGACGTCCACCCCACTACTCCGCCCGTCCGGGTTCATGGGTTCCAAGCGCGAATTGCTCATTGCGGGGAATTCTCTCCCGCAAGGAGGAAAAGCTGCGGAAGCTCAGGGCGCTTACCCAGCACTTGGCACGATCGGAACAAACCGGCCGGACACAACTGGCAAACCGTGCCAGTAATATGGAGCCACGTGTAGCGGATAGCAGTTAATTATCAAGCCTTTTGTTAAAAAAGCAGGAGGGGGAGGGGGAGTTTTTAATTCTCAGTTTTTAGTGTTTAGTTGGGGGAGGGCGTTTCGGGGCAGGGATGCGGGCGAGTTGGACAAGGCGGTAGGCGCAAGCCTGACGGTAACCGGAAGACTTGCCCTAATCGTTTCACTCGGGTCGCCTGGTCGAGTTCGCGCGGGTCACCGGGCCGGAGGGGCACAGAGGCCTCAGACGCCAGAGCAATGCTCTGGGCTCCGGCAAAGTAGCATTAGGCCGGCGGGGGCTGTATCAAGGGGCGCCCTTCAATGGTGGACTGGTGATTTTGAACTTGAAAAGAAAAGCAACTCGTGGCAGTAAGAGTCGCATATCCGAAAACTCTAAGTGTGAAAATCCAGTCACGTCAACCGCTGGCTGCTGTGCTGTTTGCTTCCGTAATCAAGGTCTCAGGCCCTGTGCTTTACGTGGATGTGAATTTTCTTGCAGCCGGGTTTTTCGACGATCCAAAGCAACATTATGGGTCAGGCCAGCACAACAAGTTTCCTGAACACCGATGCCACGAACAGCGGGCCGTATTTCTATCGAGTTGGGATTCAACCATAAAAGCCGGGCAGAAAACCAAACGTGAAACGTGAAACGTGGAAGTCGGGGTTCAGCCATAACAGCCGGGCAGAAAACCACGGGTCGCTTGCGAAAGGGGTGACTCCGCGGGGCGGGTGGCCGGCAAGCGGTCCGCGTCCGTTGGCCAGTGGCGCCATCTCTCCGGCGCATCCGACCGGCGATGGATTGGCCGGATTACTGGCGGGCGGGTCGAATCGGGGGTGGCTCTTGGGGTTGCTGCTGGTGCTCGCCACTGTCCTTGCTTACCAGCCCGCGTGGCAGGGAGGGTTCCTGTGGGATGATGACTTTTACCTGACACAGAACCGGATGCTGTTTGAACCCGGCGGTTTGAAACAGATGTAATCCCTCAGTAACGGCGGGAAAAGGGGCCAAGACATTTTTTGCTTGCTGTGGTAGGTATGTTATATTACATACATACCATGACGCATCCGAAGTCCTCCGATTCCCCTCTCCGCCAGA
>JBEKJO010000020.1:0-51650 GCA_050011195.1 Verrucomicrobiota bacterium
ACATCTGCCTGTCGTCCGGCGCAAAGACGACGTCCACCTCCGCCTCCCGGCACAGCCAGGCGTCGCGCGCGAGGTTCCGCGGATACCGCGTGAAATCCTCTTGCGGCCCAAACTGGGTGGGATTGACGTAAATGCTGACCACCACCTTCCCTCCTTGGCCAACCAGTTGGCGGGCGCGCTGAACGAGGCTCAGATGGCCGGCGTGCAAAGACCCCATCGTCGGCACAAAACCGACGCGCATCCCCGCCCGCTGCCAACTGCGGGCGAGACCCTGCATGGCAGCCACCGACCTTACGATTCGCATCCCCCCAAAATGGGGCAGCCCCGCGGAACTATCAATCCTATAAAAAACCGGGTCGCCGCGGTGCCTGCGACCGAAGCGTCACGGCCTCACATCTTCGCACGGCTGGTCGATGGGAACGTCCACCGGACGGTCCGTCGGCTGCACCAGGCCCTGGGCGATGAGGTAGGCTTCCACTTCCGAGCCGCTCACGTCCGCCAGCATGTGGCCGTTGACCTCGACGCACGGGCTGAGCGGCTGGCGGCTCTTCTCCATCATTTCCTGACGCTGGGCCGGCTCGTTAATGATGTCGCGGTCCTCGAACGGCAAATCGTACTTGCGCAGGATGGCGCGCACGCCCTGGCTCCAGCCGCAGGTCGGTTTCAGATAGGCAATCACTTTCGGTTTATTCATAATTCAGAACTGCTACTATATTGCCACACTCGGGCTAAAGATCAAATCTGACCCCGGCCCTCGGCCTTCGCGCTCGGACTTTGGACTTTAGACTTTAGACTCCGGACTTTGGACTTTAGACTTTGGACATGCCGCTGCGCGTCTTAATCATCCCTGACAAGTTCAAGGGCACCCTGACGGCCGCCGCCGCCGCCGAGGCCATCGCGCGCGGCTGGCGCAAAGCGCGGGCGCACGATTCCCTCGACCGGCTGCCCATGAGCGACGGCGGGGACGGCTTTGGCGAAGTCACCAGCGCGCTGCTTAAGGCCAGGCTCCAGCGCGTTCAGGCGGTTGATGCGGCCCATCGCCCGTGCGTGGCCAGATGGTGGTGGGAGCCTCGAACTAAAACCGCCGTCATCGAGTCTGCCGCCGTGATCGGGTTGGCAATGCTGCCGCCGAAGCGGTGCCATCCGTTCCAACTCGACACGCTGGGCCTCGGGGCGGTGGTGCGGGCGGCAGCGAAGAAAGGGGCGAGGCGCTGCCTGATGGGCATCGGCGGCAGCGCTACGAACGACGGAGGATTCGGCCTGGCGCGCGCCCTGGGCTGGGAGTTCCTCGACCGCCAGGGCGAGCTGATTGAGCGGTGGACGGGTTTAGACCTACTGGAGCGAATCCGCGCCCCGCAGCGCCGCCGCTGGTTTAGCAGCTTTGTGGTGGCGACGGACGTGCAGAATCGCCTGCTGGGCCGCCGGGGCGCGACTCGAGTTTATGGGCCGCAGAAGGGGTTGCGCCCGCAAGATTTCACGCTGGCCGAGCATTGCCTGGGCCGGTTGGGCCGCGTCGCTAAGAAGCAGTTCGGACGCGATTTCGCGCGCGAGCCGGGCGCCGGCGCCGCAGGCGGGCTGGGTTTTGGTTTGCTGGCATTTTTGGGCGCGGAGTTGCAGCCGGGGTTTGATTTGTTTGCCCGGCAGGCGGCGCTGGAACGGCATCTGCGCGCGGCGGATTTGGTGGTCACCGGGGAGGGAACGATTGATCGTTCGACGCTGATGGGCAAGGGGGTGGGCGAAATCGCGTTGCGCTGTCGCAAGTTGAAAATTCCCTGCATGGGCTTGGCCGGCATCGTCAGCGCCAGCCTGGAAACGGGGGCGTTCTTTACGCAGGCGCGCGCGCTGGCAGAACTGACCACCGTCGCGCAAGCCAAAGCGAAGCCCGCGTACTGGTTGGAACGGTTGGCGGAGCAGGTGGCAGGCGCAATGGGCGGGATGTAGGACTGCTCTATGGTCCTGCCGATGGCGGCGCGCGGGGGGCCTGCCGCCCTGAAATCCGAAGGCCGAAATCCGAAATCCGAAGGAAGGCCGAAACCCGGGACCCGAAAAGGGCCTAATCCGGTGGTGTGTTGTCCTTCCTGATCGGGAGTTGATTCGGGGTTCGGACTTCGGCCTTCGGATTTCCTTCGGGTTTCGGGTTTCGGCTTTCGGATTTGGGCTGGACCTGACCGGCTATAGAGCACGCCTTCCCACGACGCCATCGGGCTTGAACTCCCTTTGCCGCCGGTTAACTTCAGGGGCATGAACCTGGAAGATCATTTGGGCGACATCATTCGCAAGGCGCGTGCGATGTCGAAGGTCTCAGCCGGAGCCGCCGCCCGGGCGGCCGGGTTGACGGAAACGGAACTGGCCGTGCTGGAGGAATCCGGCCAGGCAACGAAGAAACCAAATCTGGCCGCGCTGGCCGAATTAGTCGGCTTGCACCCGGTCAAACTGGAGGCCATCGCCAGTGGTTGGCTGCCATCGGCGAAGGATTTAGGCGTCTGGCGCGAGTTGCGCCGCATCAGCACCACGGCGGGAGGGATGGCCGTCAACTGCTATCTGGTTTGGGACGAAGTCTCCCGCGAGGCGGCGCTATTCGACACCGGCTGGGAGGCGGGGCCGGTGGTCGAGTTGGTCGCGCAAAACCAGCTCCAGTTGCGCCACATCTTCATCACCCATGCCCACGAGGACCATGTCGCGGCCCTGGGGGACATTCGCGAGAAGTTTCCCAAAGCGCGCCTGCATTCCGGCTCGAAAAGCGCCCCCGTGGATCAACGCAATCGCCCGAACGATTTCATTCACCTCGGCAGCCTGCGCGTTACCCACCGCGACACCCCGGGCCACGCGGAAGATGGCGCTACTTACATCGTCGGCACCTGGCCGGACGACGCGCCACACGTCGCCATTGTGGGTGACGCCCTGTTTGCCGGCTCCATTGGCCGGGGCAACCAATCGTGGGACTTGGCCCGGCAGAAAGTGCGCGAGCAGATTCTCACCCTCCCGCCCGAAACGCTGCTCTGCCCGGGCCACGGGCCGTTAACAACGGTCGCCGACGAAAAGGCGCACAATCCCTTTTTCTGATTTGCAGTTGACCCCGCCGGGTGCGGGCGGTTAGCTTTCGCACCCCGTTGAAGCGGGGCATTATGCGACACACAATCTCAGTTCTGGTGGAAAACAAATTCGGCGTGCTGACGCGCGTGGCCGGGCTGTTCAGCGGCCGGGGCTACAATATTGACTCGCTCAACGTCGCCCCGACGCAAGACCCGACCGCGTCCCGCATGACCATCGTCACGCGCGGGGACGATGCGACCGTCGATCAGATCGTCAAGCAGCTCAACAAGCTGGTGAACGTGATGCACGTCCACGACTTTCGCGAGGGCGAATATGTGGACCGTGAGCTGGCGCTGGCGAAGGTCGCCGTTGATTCCAAGACCCGCGCCGAGGTGATGCAGATCACCGATATTTTCCGCGCCAAGATCGTGGATGTGCAGCCCAAGAGCCTGACGATTGAGGTGACGGGCGACGAGGGCAAAGTCGAGAAGCTGCTCGGCCTGCTGAAGACTTTCGGGATCATTGACTTGACGCGCACCGGCAAGGTGGCCCTGCCGCGCAAGTGACGCGGTGATTGGTGCTTAGTAAGACGGAAGGGGGGCAGTTATCGCCCAGCAGCGTGACGCCCAGGCATTAGCCCTGTCGAACCACTACGATTTGCAAACATATCAACCAGCCGCTCCATTGCCGGTGGAACCTCAAGCAGCCATTCCCCATGAGTCTGGCCGGATTCCGCATGTGAGCGCCGAGCGCGCGTCCCCGCCCGCCATTTCGATTCGCGGCCTTACCAAACGATACGGGCCGCTGACCGCCCTGAACGATCTCAACCTCGACATTGACCGAGGCGAGATTTTTGGCTTCCTCGGGCTCAATGGCGCGGGCAAGACGACGACCATCCGTCTTTTACTCGATTTGCTCCGGCCCACCAGTGGCGAGGCATTCATCTTCGGGTACAACTGTTGGACCGAGGGCCTGGACGCCCGGGCGCGAATCGGCTACCTGCCCGGAGAATTGGGGCTTTACCTCGACCTGACGGGGCTGGAAACGCTCGATTTCCTCGCCGGCCTCAACCGGCAGCCCGTGGACAAGCAACACCGGCAGCAACTTTGTGACCGGCTGGAACTGCCCCAACACGACCTTCGCCGGCGGCTGCGTGAGTACAGCTCCGGCATGAAGCGCAAATTGGGCATCATCCAGGCTTTCCAGGCCAATCCCCCGCTGCTGATTCTGGACGAGCCAACCGAGGGCCTCGATCCGCTCATGCAGGAGTCGTTTTACGGCTTGCTCGTGGACGCCAAACGCGGGGGCGCGACCGTTTTCATGTCGTCCCATGTGCTGTCCGAAGTCGAGCGGGTTTGTGATCGCATCGCGCTCCTGCGCAAAGGCGAAATGGTCCTCCTCTCCAGCGTGCGGGAAAGCCGCCGCCTGGCTCCGCGGCGCGTGCGCGTTCTTTTCAGCGAGGAGGTGGACGCCGATCCGAAGCTCCCGCCGGGCCACGAACTGACGGAAAAGACTCCCCGGCTGTGGCGGCTGACAGTCGCCGGCCCGCTCGGCCCGCTGCTCGCCCTGCTCGCGGGGCTGCCCGTGGCGGATATGGAATTGGAAGAGGCGCGGCTCGAAGACGTGGTCCTGAAATACTACCGCGAGGAGGCCTCATGAGGGGCGGGTTCCTGTTGTTCCGGCTCACGCTCAAACGCGTCCGGCTGCTGCTGTGCGCCACGGGACTGTTGCTGGCGGTCGTCCAGGCCTTGCGGGTCCGCATCGCGGCCGAGGTGCATGACACCGGGCAATTCAATCAGCTCGCCGCGCTGCTGCCGTCGGCTGTGCGCGACATTCTCGGCCCTTCCCTGGCGAGCATCATGTCGTTCAACGGCCTTGTGTGCGCAGTGTACTTTGACACCGGTTTCATCATTGCGCTACTGGCGCTGGCCATCGCGCTGGCGACGCTGCCCGCTTCTGAAATTGAAACCGGCTTCGCCGACCTGATCCTGGCCCGCCCGTTGCCGCGCCATTGGCTCATCACCCGGACCATCGCGCTGGTGCTCTTTTCGATCCTGCTGATGCTCTTGATGATCATGGCGGGCACCTGGGGCGGCCTGGCGCTGTTCGCTCCCCCGGATGCGCCGTGGCCGTCGGCGCGCCAGACCGGCTCGCTGGCCCTGACTCTCGGCCTGCTGGTGGCAAGCTGGAGCGGCGTCGCCATGGCCCTCGGCGCCGGCTACCGCCGCGGCGCGGCCAGCGGGACCACCGCCCTGCTCGCCTTCGCCGCGTTGCTCCTGGACTGGGCCCATCGCCTGTGGTCGCCCCTCCATTACATCGCCTGGCTGTCGCCATTCTTCTACTTCAACCCGTATGAACTGGTCGCGGGCAGCCCATTGCCCATCGAAAATCTCTTGGTGCTCGGGGCGATGGCCATGACCGGATTCACCTTGGCGTATTTCATCATTTCGCAAAGAGACATTTCCCGCTAACGACCGGACGAGTCGTGAATGTTCCGCAACGCACCACCAATCACCTTGACCCCCCCGGAAAGGCGGTTAGGATGACGCGAACACAAACAAAAGATCAGGATACATTTATGGCAATTATTAACTTTGGCGGAACGAAGGAAGAGGTCATTACGCGGAAGGAGTTCCCGATGGCGAAGGCGCGCGCGGTGCTGAAAGGCGAAACGATCGCCATTATCGGCTACGGCGTGCAGGGGCCGGCGCAATCGCTGAATCTGCGCGACAACGGCTTCAAGGTCATCATCGGCCAGGCCAGCGCCTTTCAGCGCGACTGGGACCGGGCGGTCAAGGACGGCTGGGTGCCGGGCAAGACGTTGTTCGAGATCGCCGAAGCGGTGCGCCGGGGCACCATCATCCAGATGCTGGTCTCGGACGCCGCCCAGCGGGCGATCTGGCCGGTGGTCAAAAAGAACCTGAAGCCCGGCGACGCGCTCTATTTCTCGCACGGGTTCTCGATTGCCTACCGGAACCAGACCGGGGTGGTGCCGCCCAAGAATGTGGACGTCATCATGGTGGCGCCCAAAGGCTCCGGCACGTCGGTGCGCCGCAATTTCCTCACCGGCGCCGGCATCAATTCGAGCTTCGCCGTCGAGCAGGACGCGACGGGCCGCGCCAAGGACCGCTGCCTGGCGATCGGTATTGGCATCGGCTCCGGCTACTTGTTCCCGACCACGTTCCGGCACGAGGTGTTCAGCGACCTGACGGGCGAGCGCGGCGTTTTGATGGGCGCGCTGGCCGGCATCATGGAAGCGCAATACGACGTGCTCCGCGCGCACAAGCACTCGCCCAGCGAGGCGTTCAACGAGACGGTCGAGGAACTCACGCAGAGCCTCATCCGACTGGTGGACGAGAACGGCATGGACTGGATGTATTCGAACTGCTCCGCCACCGCCCAGCGCGGCGCCCTGGACTGGAAGCCGCGGTTCAAGAAGGCCGTGCTGCCGGTCTTCAAGGAGCTTTATGAGCGCGTCAAGAGCGGCAAGGAATGCGCCCGCGTGCTCTCGGCCTGCGGCAAACCCGATTACCAGAAGCAGTTGACCAAAGAACTCGCGGTGATCGGCAACTCGGAAATGTGGCAGGCCGGCAAAGCCGTCCGCGCGCTGCGCCCCAAGGAAGCCGCGCGGGCCATTGCCGCCGGCACCCGGGGCATCGGCGGCCGGGCGGCGAATTAGGGCGGTTGTTGGTCAAGTTCGCAGCGCGGACTTCCAAGCCTGCGCTGCATTTCGGCACCGGGGCCACGTGGCCCCCAAGTTCGGCGCCCCCGGTTGAACGTTCGCAGAAACTGCGTGCCAAAGAGGCGGGAATGGGCTAACAGAATACTGTGACTAGCACACGTTCAATCCACAATCTTGCGCTAATCGGGTTCATGGGCACCGGCAAGTCTTGCGTGGGCCGGATGGCGGCGGACGTGCTGCATTTCACTTTTCTGGATACCGACCACGTCATCGAAGCGCGCGCCGGGAAAGCCGTCAGCGACATCTTCGCACAGGACGGCGAGCCGGTCTTTCGACAGTGGGAGCGGCGGGTGGTCGAGGAGTTGACCCGGCGAGAGAAGACGGTGATCGCCACCGGGGGGGGATTGCCGGCGGACGAAGCGAACCTGGCCAGCCTCAAAACTCATGCGCTGGTGATTTGCCTTTGGGCCTCGCCGGAGACGATCTCGGAGCGGGTGCGCGGGCACGAACACCGGCCGCTGTTGAATGAGCCTGATCCGCTCGCGAAGATTCGCCAGCTCCTGACGGCCCGGGAGCCGTATTACCGCCAAGCCGATGTGCTCGTGAATACCGAGAGGCGGTCTGTTCGCGAAGTCGCCCAGCATGTGATCCATCAATTTCATATAGCGCAATCGGCCCCCCGATGAAGGCGGCCCTTCGGCAGCGGGCGCTTGAACTGGGCTTCGACGACTGCCGCGTCACCACGGCCAGCCCGCCGGAGTCCGCCTCGCGCTTCACACAATGGCTGGCCGAAGGGCGGCACGGCGAGATGGCCTATCTTGAGCGCACCGCGCCGAAGCGCGTCCATCCCAAGCAGGTGCTCCCGGGCGCGCGGAGCCTCATCATTCTCGCCGCCAGTTATGCTTCGGAGGGGCAAGAGCCGGCGCAGTCCGAAGTCCGAAGCCCAAGAGCGACTGATACCACTTCGCAATGGAACTTGGTAGGAATCACTGGGAACCCCTCTCCCTGCCCTCTCCCCATTTCATGGGGAGAGGGTGCCCGCAGGCCGGGAGAGGGGAACACACCGATTGTTTCAGTAAACTGGTATGACACGCAACACGCAGCACGCAACACGCAACCGACAATCCCCCTCCGGCAACTTTCAGGTGTTATCGCTCGCTATGCGCGTTACCACGACTACCACGACATTCTGGGGGAGCGTCTGAAGCAACTCGCAGAGTTCGTGAACGAGGCGGGCGGCGCGGGCACACGGTCGCTCTGGCATGCGGATACCGGGCCGCTGCTCGAACGCGATCTGGCGCAACGCGCCGGGCTGGGGTTCATCGGCAAGCACACCAATCTTATCAGCCGCCAGCTCGGCAACTGGATCTTTCTCTCCGAAATCATCACCACGCTCGAGCTGGAGCCGGATGCGCCGGAGAAGAACCGTTGCGGCTCCTGTGCGCGGTGCATCACGGCGTGCCCGACGGCGGCGATCCCCGCCCCGTTCCAGCTCGATGCGCGGCGCTGCATCTCCTATCTGACTATTGAGTTGAAAGGGTCCATCCCGGTTGAACTGCGCCCGGCGATGGGCAACCGCATCTTCGGCTGCGACGATTGCCTCCAGGTTTGTCCGTGGAACCGGTTCGCGCGCGAAGGGCATACGATGAAAGCGCACGCGCGCCCGGACCTGGCCCAGCCGGATTTGGTGGAGCTGCTGTCTTTGGACGAGGCGGGGTTTGACCGCCGCTTCGCCGGCACGCCGATGCTGCGCGCCCGGCGCCGCGGTCTGCTGCGTAATGTGTGTGTGGCCCTGGGGAACATGGGCGACGAGAAGGCTCTGCCCGCATTGCAAGAGGCCGCAAACGGCCAAGAGCCGTTGGTCGCGGAGCACGCAGCCTGGGCTGTGGAGCAGATTCAAATACGATCACTGCGCGCAGGATGAGGATTCAAGAAACCGCAGCGGCCTACAAGTGCGCCGACTGCCGTCGGCGGCTACCCATCACCGGTCCCGCCTATTGAATCGCGTTCAGTTGGTCTGCCGTCCAGGGTTGCGTGCGGTTGCCGACTTCGGCCCGCACGGCTTTCACTTGTTCCGGTGTGATGGCCGAGGCTTTATTGCCCCAACTCTGGCGGATGTAGGTGAGGACGGCGGCCAGGTCGTCATCCGGCAACGCGGCGCCCATGGCGGGCATCGCCAGGTTCCACGACTGACTGTTGACCTGGACTGGCCCGGATAACCCGGCCAGGGGAATTCGGATCATGCGATTCGGACTGCCCAGCGCCCATTCGGACCCAACGAAAGGCGGGGCCTGGCCGGCCTTGCCTGACCCATCGTTGTTATGGCACAGGCCGCAGATATTCTCGTACACGACTTTGCCTCGCGACAGGTCGGGGCCGCCGGTGGGGGGCTGGTAGCGGGCCAATTCGGCTGCCGAGCGGTAGGGCGCATAGACCTGAGCGTCAAACCAGCCACTGTGCTGGTCGAAATAGACCATGCCCCAGTAGAGCAACAGGAACAACAGGACGATGAGCCAGACGGGAACCGCTGTCCGCCCCGCCTGGGGCTCGGCTGGCGCGGTCATCGGCAAAGGTGGTTGCGGCTCAGGTCTCATTTGGCGGGAGCGTTCGCCGGAGCGGCGGTGGCGGAGGTCGTTCCCGGGACCACGGGCGCATTCGTCGAGGCGGGCGTGCCGGCAGACGCCGGCAGAGTCATCGGCGCGTCGAAAAGCGGAGCGTCAGCGCGCAAGCTGGTCAGGTAAGCCACGAGCGCTTTGGCTGCCGGCCTTGGCACTATTTCGTAGCCGTCCCCCGGTGCGAGGTCGCCGGGCAGGGCCAAGGCCTCCGGCGAGGGCTGACGCACAATCTTGCGCTTCTCAAATAAGAACCGATACGGCGGCATGATCGATCCCTTGTCTTCGAGGCGCGGGGCATACAGATGACGCAAATGCCAGTTGGCATCGGGCCGGCGAGCGCCGAGGTCCGCGAGGTCGGGGCCGACGCGCTGCGAACCGGGCATGACCGGCGAATCGAAAAGAAAGTCCTCCGCGACGCTGCGCCGCTGGCCCCAGCCGCGCGCAAGGTCGGGTCCGACAGGCACGATCCAAAGCTGGGCTTTGGCGCCGGTGGCATTCAGAGTCTTGATGGCGGCATTCGCAGCTTCGCGGGTCGAGCTGCGCAGGAAGGCTTTGGGCAGTCCCTCCAGAATCGTCGCGCTTGCGGCGTTCGACCCGCCCGGCTGCAAAGGACGCAGCATCGTAAGAGCGGGCACGTGGTCCGGCGAGCCCTCGGCCAGCTTGAGCAACGCGGCGACAGTGGCGGCTTGGTTTGTTCCCGCATCCGTCAGCGCAATGTCCAGCACGGTTCCGGTCTGGCCCACTTGCTGGCTATGACAATACGCGCAGCCGTTGGCGCGATAGACCTCGAGTCCCTGCCGCGCCAAGCCTGGCCGGGCCTGAGGATACGTCATGGCTGCGCCGCCGACCGTGATGGTCTGCTGCAAGCGGCCAATTTGCAACTGGGGCGTTAAAACGAACCCGCACCACGAGCTGGCCAGCGCGAAGAAGGCGGCGAGGAACACCAGCGGGCCGTAGTTCATGGCTGGGCCTCCGTGGTCTTGATTTCCGTCGTGGCTGCCACCCAGGCCGAGACGGCACGGGCGCGATAGAATCGGATCACCAGTCCGGCAAGGTTGCCGAGGAACATGAGGTGGCCCAGCGCGAGCAGCAGGTCACCCGTCGTGCTCGCCCGCAGAAAAGGCAAAGTCCCCCGCGCAATGTCGGAGAAGGGGATGTCAGGGTGCTGCAACTTGAGGCCTTGCACGATGCCGCCGGCCATAAGCGGCACGACGAACAGGAGGACGCCCGCCGCGGCGATCCAGAAGTGCGCGCGCACGAGTTTGGTTGAGGGGAACTCAAGTCCCAGAAGTTGGGGCACGATGTAATACACCGCCCCGAACATCACCATCGCGAAGAACCCGTAGGCATTCAGCAGCCCCTTGGCAGGGGTGAACCAGGTAAATTGGGTGACCTGATTGACTTCTGAGAACGCGCTCACTGCGCTCATCAAGCCCGCAACGATAAAGGCGACCAGGCCAAAGCCGATGAATCGCAGCGACGGATGCGCCATCAGCTTCGAGCCTTGCCCTCCCAGCGTCCCGTGCACGTTCAACGCCACTGCCACGATTGAGATGACGCCCAGCCCCCTGGCGACCGCGCTTAATATGGGCATCCAGGCCGGCACCGGCGCGCTCTCCGGAATGCCGCCCCAGCTCCCGAAGAGAATCAGCATCCAGAAGGCTAACAGGGCGAGATAGCGGCTATGCAGGTCGCGGCCGGTGAGCTTCGGCACGAAATAGAATACCGTGGCCAGGCCCACCAGCCCGAGCCAAACCACCAGCAGATTATCGGAATACCACCACGCGATCACAGCCTGGGCCATGCCCCGCACCTGGAAGGTGAGCAGCAGCAGGTCCGCCGTCGAGTAAATCCACGGGAACCAGAATAGCGCGGCAAACAGAAACCATTGCGAGACGAAGAGCTGGCGCTCGCGCCTTTGATGGAAGGTGAGGACGGCCAACACTACGATCATCAGGCAGCCCAAAAAGACCAGCCGTGCCGCGTAGGATGGCATCTCCAGGTTCTCGAAGCCGGTGCTGGCGCCCGCCAGGATTCCGCCAACCCCCGCGGCTACGCCCAGATTCCAGCACACGGCGCCGGCAGTAATCAGCCCCGGCAGCACCAGCCTCGTGCGGCCCAGGCGCGCGAGCAGCCACAGCGCGACGCCCAGCCCTGCCGGCAGACAAAACCCGTAGAGCATACAATTGAAGCCGGCCGGGCGGACACGCCCGTAAGTCAGCCAGGCAGAATCCGCGAGGAACTCTGGCACGTGAAACTTGATGGAGGCGACCAGAGCGAACGCCGAGCCGAGCACGAGCCACATCGCTGCGCCAAGGAAGAGCACCACGAGTGGCAGGCGGCAGGAGGCGTCAATCTCTGGGGGAGCGACAGGGGGGCGCGCCACGCCGCCGGGGTTGGCGGGGCTTGGCGGCGATGGAGAAGAGGACTCGCTCATGCAACCAGCGGGCGCCTACTCGAACTGGCTGGGCTTCGCCGGAGCCGGAGGTGGAACCGCGGTGGCTTTTTCCACGCGGGCAATCAAGTTGGACCGGGCGGTCACCGGGTTCTGCCATTCGCGCAAGGCCAGCTTCATCGCCTCGGCGACCGGCAGCCTCACGACGCCTTTGCCCTGGTCCAACCAGCCGTAGCTTTCGAGTTCGCCGGCTTCCGCCGCGCGCAGTTCCGCCAGCGCCTTCTTGCGCAGCGCGACGCGGTCTTCGCCCAGCGGCGGCGGCTGGGTGTAGCGCTGCATGGCCCAAACCAGCGCGGCGACGATCAGGAACGAGCCGAGGATGCCGACAAGATAAGCAAGACCGGTCCGTTCGCGGGCAGATTGCGGGGTCATCGGCCACCTCCCTCGGAATGGGGCGAGACGCCGGGCAACCTGGCCGTCGGCCCGGCTTCTTCATCCGGCGTTTGCTTCAGCACTTCAGGATAAAGCCCCATAGCCTCCGCCAGCCTCGGGTCCTTGATCGGGTAGGGCGGGTAGCGATTGAGGTCCCGCAGAAACGCCTTGGTCAGCACGCCGCCCATGAGCGCCAGGCACCCGGCATCGAGCCAGACCCATCGCAGCGCAAAGCCGTTCGGGTGCAAAACGGGCGTGATGTTAAACGACAGATCGATGTACTGCATCAACCCGATCCAGGCGCAGAGCGGCACCATGAACTTGAACACCAGCTTCACGTCGATGCGCAACAGCGCCAGAAACGGCACGAGGAAGTGCCCGAAAACCAGGATCAGCCCGATGGTCCACCACGAGCCTTTCTCCCGCAGCACGTACCAGAAGGTCTCCTCGGGCATGTTGGCGTTCCAGATCACGAAGTACTGGCTGAAATGGATGTAGGCGGAAAAGACCGTGAAGGCGAACAGCAGGGAGCCGAGGAAGTAATACTGTTCCGCGCCCATCGTGTCCCGGATCAACCCCTGCCGGTCCAGGATCAGGGCGAGCACATAGGCCGTGGCCAGGGCCACCCAGGCACACCCGGCGAAGTAATAGACGCCATACATGGTGGAAAACCACTGGTGTTGCAGCGCCTTCATCCACAGGATCGCTCCCAGTGTGAGCGTGAACCCGAACGCAAAAATCCCCCACGACGAGTGGAACCGCATCCGGTAGGTGCACCGGGCGGAGCCGTCCTCGTCCTGCTTCAACGACCAATACCGCAGCCGCGAGGTGAGCAGCGCCCAGACTCCGAAGCAGACCACCGCCGCCAGATAGAACCCCGGCTTCGTGAACAGCGGCCACTTCGCCGCCAGATCATGGTCCTGGGCTGGATTCAAGGTCATCCAGTGGTAAATCTTCGGCGCCAGCAATGCGATGGGGACAAAGAACAGGACCATCCAGGGAAAAGCCAGGCAGGCCAAGTGCTCGCAGAAGCGCCGGATTCCCACCGACCAGCTCGCGTCAAACAGATGGTGCATCATCACTAGAAACGCGGCCCCCAGCACCAGGCTCAGGTAGAACATGAACGCCAACAGCCATGAATAACCAAATTGCCTTGGATTCAGCCAAGCGCCGAGCAGGCAAAGCGCCAGGCCGCCGCCGATCATCAAGCCGGGCACCTTACGCCACCGCGAGAATTCCAGGGGTGCCAGTCCGCCAGAGTTGGAAAGTGCGCTCATAGTCTATTTCTTCAATGTGCCGCGCAGCGCCTCGGGCACCTCATCCAGCGCGCCGAGCCGGCTCAATTGGAGCGCGCGCAGATACGCGATGGCGGCCCAGCGGTCCTGGAGCGGGAGGTTGGCGGCGTAGCCCGGCATCAGCCCCTTGCCGTAGCTGATCGTGTTGAAGAGCTCGCCGTCGGCAAGCTCCACGATGCGCTTGTCGTGCAGGTTGGCGACCACTGCCATGGCGTTGATGCGTTTGGGTGTGCCGTTGCCATCGCCCAATTTACTGTGGCAAGCGGCGCAGTTGATGTTGAACACCTGTTGCCCGCGTTGCAGCAGCTCGTCGGTGACCGGCAGCGGGTTGACCTCCACGAAGTTGGTGGTGCCTGTTACAAGGCCAGTCGTGAGCGGCAAATCCTGCCAGGGGTACACCAGCTTGTTGCCGACGCGGATCGGCTGGCTGCGGGCAATCGTCCCCGCCACCGGCAGGCGCGAACTCAGGCCGTTGTCGAAGAACGCGTTGGCGGTCTGGGGCCGCAGTTTCGGCTGCCGCTCCATGTCCGGGAAGATATACAGCGGCGGCCTGCGGAAATGGCTGCCCCGGAAGCCGAGGACGCCCACGGCGGCCAGCACGCAGAGAGCAAAAATGGCAAGGAAGGAGCGCATTATTCCTCCACCAGTTCGATGTGCCGGCTGCCGGCGTCTTCCAGCAGCTTGCGGGTCGCCGCCTCCGAATACTTCGGATCATCGCACTCAATCACAATGAAGAACTTGTCGTGCGTCACTTGCGCGAAGCGCCGGTTCTTCAGCAGCGGATGGTACAGGCGCGGCAGCCGATTCAGGAACAGCATCCCCAACACCGCGCCAAACGCCCCCAACAATATCGTCAGCTCGAAGCACGGCACGAAGGGGTAGAACGGGCTGAACATGGGTTTGCCGCCGATGACGATCGGGTAGTCGTAGGCGTTCATGTACCACACCATCAACATGCCGCTGGTGTAGCCGGTGGCGCCGCCCAGGAAAGAGAACCAGCCCACTTTTGAATTCCGCACGCCCATCGCCTTGTCCATCCCGTGTACCGGGAACGGCGTAAAGACGTCCCAGCGCGTGCAACCGGCGTCGCGCACCTTTTGCGCCGCGCGCAGGATGTCCGCCGTCGTCGTAAACTCCGCAATCATCCCGTAAGGTTTGGAGGCGCCGTTCATAGCCATTGTTTCACCTCACCCCTCAGGGTAAAGGACCTCCTTCCCTCTGGCTCCGCCCAATGGGTGGTGCGGGTCGGCCTGCGGCGTGACGCCTTTGACTTCCGAGGTGGCAATCAGCGGCAGGAATCTGATGAACAGCAGGAACATGGTGAAGAACAGACCGAACGTCCCCAGGTAGGTGCAGACGTCCACCCAGGTCGGTTTGTAATAGCCCCAATTGCCCGGCACGAAATCCTGGTAGAGCGAGCCGACGACGATCACGAACCGCTCGAACCACATGCCGATGTTCGCGAGGATGGATACGATGAACACCGCAACCAGGCTGCGCCGCACCTTTTTGAACCAGAAGACCTGCGGCACCAGCGCATTGAACACGAGCATGGCCCAGCCGCCGTACCAGTATTTCCCGAACAGCCGGTGCCAGAACGTATAGCGCTCGTAAGGGTTCCCGCTGTACCAGGCGATGAAATACTCCATAGCGTAGGCGTAGCCGACAATGGAGCCGGTGGCCAGCGTCACCTTGCACATCAAATCAATGTGCCGCATCGTCACGATCTCCTCCAGCTTGAGCAGCTTGCGCAACGGCACCATCAGCGTCAGCACCATGCCGAACCCCGAATAAATGGCGCCCGCGACAAAGTAGGGTGCGAAGATCGTCGTGTGCCACCCGGGAAGCTGTGAGACCGAGAAGTCCAGCGACACGGTGCTGTGCACCGACAACACCAGCGGCGTCGCGAGACCGGCCAGAATGAGATACGCCTTCTCGTAGTTGCTCCAGTGGCGGTTGGACCCGGTCCAGCCGAGCGCGAACAGGCCATAGATGAACTGCCTGGCTTTGGTCCTGGCCCGGTCGCGCAGGATCGCCAGGTCCGGCACCAGGCCCACGTACCAGAAGAGCACGGACACGGTGAAATAGGTCGAGACCGCGAACACGTCCCACATCAGCGGCGAGCGGAACTGGGGCCAGATGCTGTTCGAGTTGGGCAGCGGAAACAGCCACCAGGCAAACCATACGCGTCCGACGTGAATCACCGGGAAAATCCCGGCGCACATCACAGCGAAGATGGTCATGGCCTCGGCGGCGCGGTTGATGGAGGTGCGCCAGCGCTGGCGCAGCAGGAACAGGATCGCCGAGATGAGCGTGCCCGCGTGGCCGATGCCGATCCACCAGACAAAGTTCACAATCGCCCAGCCCCACATGATCGGATGGTTGAGGCCCCAGACGCCCACGCCCGCCGAAATCAGGTAGCAGACCATGGCCACCAGCAGCAGCAGGAGCAGCACGCTGGGAATGAACGCCCACCACCACCAGGCCGGCGTCTTGCCCTCGATGATGCCGGCGACCTTGTCCGTGATCCAGCCGGGCGACCGCTGATTCTCCACCAGCGGAATGCGCTCCAGCTCGGGGGGCGGCGCCGATACTTGGATCGCCGCTCTGGTTCCTGTCCCATTCACTTCACGCCCTCCTTCATTTCAGGCGCGGCTGATGTCCCTTCGCTAGGCTTGCCCTCTTCGCCCAGGCGTTCCCGCGGGTCGCCGTGCTGTTTCGCGTATTCCTCCCAGGTGGCTGGCAGCGGATGATAATCCGGCATGAGCGGATTGGGATTGCGGACCCGGGCAAGGTAAGTCGTGCGCGGCTTGGTCCCCAGGAAATCCAGCAGCTTGTAGTTGCGCTGCTGGGTCTTGAGCCGGGAAACCTGGCTGTTCGGATCATTGAGGTTCCCGAAGGCAATCGCCTCCGCCGGGCAGGCTTGCTGGCAGGCGGTCTGGATGGTGCCCTCCGGCACCTCGATGTTGCCGCTGTCGCGCGCTTTGACCTTGGCCGCAATCTCGGCCTGCTGGATGCGCTGGATACAGTAAGTGCATTTCTCCATCACTCCGCGCATCCGCACCGTGACGTCCGGGTTCTTCGCCAGCTTGAGCAGCTCCCACTCCTCCGCCGGGCGGAGGCTGTAATCTTGATCCTTCAACCAGCGAATCATGTCCCATTGCCCGTCCGTGCTGTGCGTCAGCGGCGTCGAGTAGAACGGTCCCTTAAGCAGGTCGAGCGGGCGTTTGTTGTAATCGAAGAAGTTGAAGCGCCGAACCTTATAGGGGCAGTTGTTGGAGCAGTAACGTGTGCCAACGCAACGGTTATAAGTCATGACGTTCAGGCCCTCGTCGTCATGCGACGTGGCGTTGACCGGGCACACGTTCTCGCACGGCGCGGCCTCGCAATGCTGGCAGAGGACGGCCTGGAGCGCCACCTGGGGGTTCTCCGGCGAGCCGGCGTAATAGCGGTCGATGCGCAGCCAATGCATCTCGCGGCTGCGGCCCACCTGGTCTTTGCCCACGATGGGAATGTTGTTCTCGCTCTGGCAGGCCAGCACGCACGCGGAACAGCCGACACAGGAATTGAGGTCAATGGCCATGCCCCACTGGTGCAGCCCGTGCTTCTTGGCCTGGTCGAAGGGATTGGGGTAAAGCGGCTGGCTGGTGGGCGGCGGTTCCGGCCCCATCCCCTGCGCGAAGTCAGGGTGTTCGTAATACTGTTCGAGATTCGCCTCGCGCACCGCTGGCCGGCCCTCCATTGACCAATGATGCTGCACCGTGGCAACCGGGTGAAGCTGGCCGATGGGGGTGAGCGTTGCGCCGGTGGCCAAGTGCAGGGCTGCGCTCGTGCGCAAGCGGTAAGCGTCATAACCGACGCCACTGCCCACGCGGCCGCTGTGTTGCCGTCCGTAGCCGAGCGCCAGGCCAATCGTGTCGTCGGCCATGCCGGGTTGAAGCCACGCCGGGCCGACCACCTCGCGACCACCCAAGGCCACTTTTACCAGCGACGCCTGCGTCGTGCCGCCGCCGCTGGTTCGGTTCACCAACCCCAGTTTCTCGAAAGTCTTCGGACTGAGCAGGATGAGGTTCTCCCAAGCCACCTTCGTGATCGGCTCGGGCAGTTCTTGCAGCCAGCCGTTGTTGTTGTAGCGGCCATCATCGACGCAGTAATGGCGGTGGAACACGACCTCCAGACTGTCCGTTGGCGCCGTCGGCTTCGCCCCCTGCAACGCGCCGTTGACCGCTGCCCACGCGAGCGCCACTTCCACCGGCTTGAAGGCTGAGCCTTCTTGATAGCCGTTATACAGGAACCGCTTCCAATCCTCCTCGCCGCCTCCGGTCACCGTGCGGAAAGTCTCGCGCACGATCTCGTAGCCGCCGTTCGGCTCCAACCCCGCCAGCCGCGCCAGCAGTTCCAGTTCCGTCATCCCCTCAAAGAGCGGCGCGATCAGAGGCTGGATCGGCACGAGTGACCCGTCGCTGGTCCGCGCGTCGCCCCACGACTCCAAATAATGAAGCCGGGGAATGCTCCAGTCGCTCACCGCATAAGTCTCGTCCTCATCATACCCCAGCCGCACGACCAGCTTGGCCTTGCGCTGCGTCGCGGCCCAGTCCAGCTCCGCCGGCGCGCTATAAACCGGGTTGCCGCCCAGAACCACCAGCGTCTCGACTTCGCCGGCGTTCAACGCCCGCGCCAGTTCGCCGATGCTCCCCTCCTGCGGCACAGGCGATTCATGGAATACGACCGTCTGGCCGAGGTTGCCCAACGCGGCGTTCATGGCATGTGCCAGCGCATGCACCGCCAAGGGTTGCCGCTGCCCCGCCACCACGACGCAGTTGCCCGCGTGCGCCCGTAAATCCCTCGCGCACTCGGAAATCCACTTCGCGTCCACGCCTGCTACCTTCGGGAGGGCGAGCGTCCCCGCGAGCCTTGACATCTCCGGGATGACTTCCGCCGCCAGCGCCGCCGCCACCGGCAGCACCGCGCTCGGCGGCACTCGCAGCCGGTGGTCCGCGTTCGCGCCCGTCAGCGTCATCAGGCTTTCCACCACGTAAAGGCGGTTGATCAGGTCCTCGCCCCGTGCCTTGTCGGGCGACTCGATCTTGCGGCCCCGGGCGAAGTCGCAAATCAGACGGTGTGAATCCTCCTCCGCGCCCAGGAAGTCGCAGTCCAGCGCCACAACTCGTTTGGCCCGATCCAGCCGGTAGTACGGCTTCACCGGCTGGCCGAAGGCGAGCGTGGCCGCCTCGCGATGGATGTCGCAGTCCACCGGCTCATAGATGAACCACTTGGCCTTGGGCAACCGGCCGGCGACCAGCTTTTGCAGCCGGGCGCGGGAAGGAGAACTGCTGCGCTCCATCAAGAAGCACAGGCCCGCGCCGCTCTTGTCTGCCAACTCCCGTGACAGCCCGCTCAGAAAGTCCAGCGCCACCGGCTGTGTCACCACCTTGCCGGCCTGCTTGAAGTGCATTGCCCGGTCCGGGTCGTAAAGGTCCAGCACCGAGGCCTGCGCGAAGCGGTCCGTCGAGCCGTTGCTGTCGGGATGCAGCGCGTTGCCCTCGACCTTCGTGGGCCGGCCCTCGTTCGACTTCACGACGAGCGGTATGGCCCCGGCGCGCGTCGGCATCGCCGTCGCGTAATACTGCGGCACCCCATGCAGGTAACCTTCCGGCTGCTTGCTGAAGGGAAGGATGTTCGACACCGGTCGCCGGCAACCCGTCAGCCCGAACCCCGCCAACACGAACGAGGCGGACATGATCTTCATGAAATGCCGCCGCGTGAGCGGGTCGGTCATCTCCGGGGCGCCCGCGGGAAACTCGTTCTCCACCCACTGCCGAAACTGTGGCGTGTCCGCCAGCTCATCCAGGCTTCGCCAGTATCGCGGCCCTGCATTCATCGCCCAAGCCGGGTAGGGCGCGCAGTCCCCTGCGCGCCGTTCTGGAACCGAGGCGGGTTGTCCCACTTTCGCGGCGCGCAGGGGACTGCGCGCCCTACCTCGAGGTTCATGGGAAGGCATTGCTTTCATCGGTGGCAGGCGGAGCAGTTTTGCAGGGACTGGACCCGCCAGTTGTGCATGAATTCCTCGCCGTTCTTGCGTTGCAGCTCGGCGTTCGCCGTCGGGTTGTCGCTCCATTTCCAGTTCAAATCCGTGATCTTGTCCAGCGGACGCAGCTTGGCCGCCGGGTTCCGATGGCAATCCAGGCAAAACGTCATGCTCAACGGCTGCGCCTCATAGACCTCGTCCATCTGGTTGATCGGGCCATGGCATTCCACGCAACTGATGCCGCGGTTCACATGGACCGAGTGGTTGAAATACACGAAGTCCGGCACCCGATGAATCTGGACCCAGGGGATCGGCTGGCCCGTCTCGGCGCTCTGTCGCACCAGCGCCAACCGCGGATCATCCTTGAGCACCTGGCTGTGGCAGTTCATGCAGGTCGTGCTCGACGGTATGTTCGAATACCACGATTTCTCCACTCCGTTATGGCAGTAACGGCAATCAAAGCCCAGTTGGTCCACATGCACCGCGTGCGAGAATCCCACCGGTTGGAGGGGCTGATAACCGACCCGGGAATACTTGGGCGTCAAATAATACCACATGCCCGCCGTTACCGCGCTGCTGACCAGCAGCGCGCCGGCGAGGATTATCACCGGCAGCCGATTCGTCCACTTGGGGAATATCGCTGACATTAAACTATGCTCGATCCTCTCTCATCAACACCCCGCTTCAGCGGGTGTGCGGCCCAGTGCGCGCGACTGGAACCGCTTTAACGGTTCCCCGCGCCCGCCTGCAGGCTGAGAACATTCTCGAAAGCATCCTGAATCGCAACTTGTTTCTTCCCCGGCAACCCTAGCAACCACCAATCCGCGGCCTGCGCCAGACCAACAGTTTCCGTCATCGGGATTTGCTTTGCCGGCGCAAATCTCTAGCCCCGGATTCCCGGCGCCGCAAGAGGCGGGATCAACATTTCTCACGATTTCCAAGCAATTAATAGCCACGATAAGACTTACTGGACACTCGCCCACCCGGCGGTCTCCCCTTGCCCGGACCCCGCTCTGGGCGACTGCACCGCCTGTGCCGATCAGGAATTGCTTGTCTTCCCGAGGCGGCAGCGCACAATCCCGGGCATGAGACGTTACCTGGTTCACTTTCTGTTTTTCCTCGCCAGCGCGGCGGTTCTTCCCTCCCAGCCGCTGGTCGCGGCCGAAGTCACGCCCCTGTTGTTGCGCTACACGTTCGCCCCGGGGCAAACCAATGCCTACAGCGTGCAGATCGAGGCCCAGGGCGAAGCCGGGCGGGAAGCCCTTGCCGGGACGCTCGTCGTGAGTACGCGCGCGGTGGCAACCAATCTCCTTGGCCTTTCGCTGCGCGGCCAACTGCGGCCCAAGAGCCTGGGCCGCATGCCCCCGATGATGGGTTATCGGCCCGGTTCCTCCCTGCCGCTTTCCTCCTACAACTACGGTTACGGAAGTCAGGATAAGGAGCTGGTGATTGATGAGCGAGGCAAAATCGTTCGGCAGGCGGGCGACCTGGCGCTGCCGATTCCCTTGGGCCAACTGGCCGCTTCTCTGGTCCAGCCATTCCCGGCGGAAACCACCGCGGGCTGGGAAGCTGAAGAGGATGTTTTCGTGCTCGATGAACCGCTGCTGCAAGGCCCGGCCACTGCTTTCCTCAATCCCCCGGGCGGACTCGGCTATGGCGGTTATTCTCCCGGCCGCGCGGCGCAGGGCGTGCTGGCGGCGCAGCAGAAGACCAAGATCAAAGTGACGGAGGTAACCCCGGCAACCGTCACCTTGCAGAAGACTATGAGCCTTGACACCCGCATGTTGACCGGTTCTGAACCGCGTGTCAGCGCCACCGGCGAAGGGCGGATTGAGTTCGACCGCGCGCTGGGTCTGCCCAAGCGCGTCGAGTTGGAATGCACGACCGTGGCGGTGACGGAGAATCTCAGCCGGCGGTCGGTGATCACCTTGCGCTGGCATTTGCTGGAAGGAACGGAACGCGACCAGGCGATCGCGCCGCCGCCCCAGGTGCCGGAAACGAAGTTCAGCCCGGAAGAACTGGCGAAGGCGCAGGAGCAATTGACATCGGACGACCCGGCCAGCCGCGAGGCCGCCGCGCGCGATTTGAGCGGCAGCCGGTTGGGCACGCCCACGCCTGAGTTGATCGCCCTGATGGCTTCCCTGGCCAACGACCGGGATGACTCTGTGCGCCACGCGGCCTTGACCATCCTGGCCAACCACGGCACCAAAGAGCAGGTGCCGCTGCTCATCAAAGCCTTGAATGATCCCGACGCCGGGATGCGCGCCACCGTGGCCAAGGGTTTGGGCCGCATCAAAGACCCGCGCGCCATCGAACCACTGGTTATCCTGCTGGCGACCGGCCAAAGCGATCAACCCTACTATCGGCCACCCCGTGAAAGCGCCGCCGCTGACGCACTGGTGCACATCGGCACCGCTGCCGAGCTGGCCGTGCTGGCGTTGCTGAAGGAAAAGAACATCGAAACCCGCTGCCAGGCCTGCAATATGCTCAGGCACATCGGCACCCGGAAAAGCCTCGGCCCGCTCAAAGACCTGACCCTTAATCCGAGCAAGGAACTCAGCGAAGCCGCCGCCGAGGCCTGCCGTTCCATCCAATCACGAGAGGCGAATTAGCGCCCCGCAGTTCAATGGAGGTTCAGGCGTAAGCAGGGCGATCGGTGTGCTCCCGGACCGGCGCAGCTTGAGCGAGCCAATGCTCGGCGGCTTCTTTTGTCTCGAAGAGCTTGACGTGGTAGCCGGCGTTCTTGCAAACGAGCTCAAAGAACTGGTACGACTCGAGCCGGTATCGTATCCGGGGCAGCACCACCGCCACCCCGGCGTCCCAAGGCGCGCCGAATTCGGCGGCGTAATCCGGCAGCCAATAAAGCCGGGACAGAGACACTTCGGACACAGCGTCCGAATAATCGACCAGGACACTGCTGGCCCGGTTGTCCTTCAGCAAACAGAGGACTTCGGCAGTTTGTGCTCTGGCATCCTCGTCGTGTATTTCGCCAGAGGCCGTGACCACCACGGCACGCCTTTCCGGAGCATATGCAACTGTCCAAGGCATATTAAAAGCGCATTCAACACCCGTGGCGGCCAGATTGAATAGTCAGGAAAAGGCCGATAATTCTGTAGGCATTCGCCTGACACGTTTGAGGGCCGTCCAAATAGAGAGATGAGAAAAAAAGGCGCAGCCAGCGAAGACTGCGCCAAGAGGACGACGGTTCCGGAGTAGCGCATTCAGGGCCGCCGCCTTCCCGTTCCCTTCCAAGGAACGTAGCAAGGTCCACCATCCAGCGGGCCGGCGCAAATCCGGGGAATACTTACGATAATGTAAGTAGTCCAACGGAAACCAATCTGAGCACCCCCGGCCAACCGGCGCGCCCGCTCGGACTCCCTGCTCTTTCGCTGAGAGACAAGGGGATTCATGGAAGGGCTGAAATAACAGCGGCGTGCGGCGGCGATGATGCCGCTGGCGGGAGAGTTTTCAGGCGGGGCAACTATTTTCATTTCTGTCAGGGCGCGCATTGACATCATCCGTTTCGTCGGTACTCTGTTACACACATTTCCACGACGAACGTGTGTGGTGCAAAATAGACCGTGGCTGAAAAAGACGATTATTTAGCGGACATTCTGGTTGACTTGGGCTTCGTATCCCCCGAGAAGGTGGCCGAAACGCGGCGCGAAGCCGAAGCGGCCGGGGTGGGAGTGGTGGACCTGCTGCTCGCCAACAAGGTGGTGCGGCCAGCCGATGTCACGCAGGCCAAGGCGTCGCATTTCGGCGCCGAAGTGGTCAACCTCAGCGAAGTGAAGATTGAGGATGACGTCATTGCGGCCATCCCGCGCCACATCGCCCGAAAATACCGGGTCGTGCCGGTCTTTAAGCATGACAACAGTATTACGGTTGCGCTGGCCGACCCGTCGGACCTCGACACGATCGACAGCCTGACGCACTTGCTGCGAGCGGAGATTGATTTGCGCGTCGCTTCCGAGGCGGACATTGAGGCGGCCTTGAGCAAGTATTATGCGGAGAAAAGTGGCGTGGCGACCGATCCCCGCCTCAAGGAAGCCATTGAGGACCTGACGCGGGAGCACGTCGAAGTGGAGGGGGGGGCGGCCGCCGACGGCGCGGTGGTGGCAGCGGATGCGCCGCTCATCAAGCTGGTCAATTCGATCATCACCGAGGCGTTCAAGATGCGGGCTTCGGACATTCACCTGGAGCCGCTGTCGAAGACCTTCCGCATGCGCTACCGGATTGACGGCGTGCTGCACGAGATCAAGGCCCCGCCCAAACGGTTGCAGGCGGCCGTCATCAGCCGCTTGAAAATCCAATCGGACATGTCGATCTCGGAACACCGGGTACCCCAGGACGGGCGTATTCAAACCTCGGTGGGGGGCAAGCTGATCGACTTGCGCGTGTCGTGTTTGCCGACCAATCACGGCGAAAGCATCGTCATGCGTATCCTGGACAAGGAAGGGCTGCGCCTGGGCTTGCCGGAACTGGGCTTTTTCACCGATGACCAGCAGACCTTCGAGCGGATGATTGGTTTGCCCGACGGCATTTTACTGGTGACCGGGCCGACCGGCTCGGGCAAGACGACGACGCTCTATTCCTGCCTGCATTTCATCAATCGGCCGGACCGCAAGATCATCACGGTCGAGGACCCGGTGGAATATTTGCTGTCGGGCATCAACCAGGTGCAGGTCAACGAAGCGGTCGGACTGACGTTTGCTTCGGCGCTGCGCTCGATCCTGCGCCAGGCGCCCAACGTAATCATGATCGGGGAAATCCGCGACCTGGAAACCGCCACCATCGCGATCAATGCCTCGCTCACCGGCCATCTGGTCTTCTCCACGCTGCACACCAACGACGCGCCGAGCGCCGTCACCCGTTTGATCGACATCGGCGTCAAGCCGTTCCTGGTCGCCTCGTCCACCCGGGGTTTGATGGCCCAACGGCTGGTCCGGAAAGTGTGCCGCCAGTGTTCAAGCCCCTGCCTGCCGACGGAAGGGGAAATGCGCACCCTGGGCCTGGAGGCGAGCACCCTTCAAGGCGCCACCTTCCTCAAAGGCAAAGGCTGCCCCAACTGCGCGAACACCGGCTATCGCGGCCGGTTCGGCATCTTCGAGATCTTCGCCATCGACGACGAAGCGCGCAAGCTGATCTATGAAAAGGTCTCGTCCTCGGTCCTGCGCGCGCGCGCCCGCGAGATGGGCATGCGAACCCTCCGCGAAGACGGCGTCCGCAAGGCGCAGGCGGGATTGACCACCCCGGACGAAGTGATCCGCGCGACGGTGGGAGATGTGGATTAGATGAACCGTCTGCCGTTAAAAGAGTTCTATGCCTTAAAGGGGTGCGCGCGGTCATCCGGCCGCCGGTTCTCCGGGCGGCGTGACAAATGGGCTTCGCGGCGGTCTAACTTTAATGGTAAGATTCGTATGATGTTGAAATGCGCCTCTGACAAAAGGCGCGCATAACCTGACTTGAGCATGTCTTACTCGATGTCCGATCTGTTGCAGTTAGTGGTGTCGGAAGGGGCGTCCGACCTGCACATCCGCGTGGGCACGGCGCCGGTCATTCGCGTGCACGGCATTTTGCACCGGGTCGAAGGGCCGGCGCTGAACGCGGAGGACAGCGAGGAGTTGATGCGCAGCATTACCTCGGAGGATCACATCCAGCACGTGCGCGAGCGCGGCGGCTCCGACTTCGGGTTTGCCTTCGGGGACATGGCCCGCTTCCGCGTGAGCGTCTTCAAGGAAAAGGGCAACTTTGGCGTGGTCCTGCGCCAGATCCCGAACAAGATGCTGACGATGGAGCAGATCGGCCTGCCGCCCTCCGCCAAGGAACTGCTCTACAAACCGCGCGGGCTGGTGCTGGTGACCGGACCTACGGGTTCGGGCAAGACCACGACGCTGGCGTCTATGATCGACATTATCAACTCCGAGCGGGACGAGGTCCACCTGGTCACGATCGAAGACCCCATCGAGTATTACCACAAGCACAAGAAGGCCATTGTCACGCAACGGGAAATCGGGGTGGACGTGCCGAACTTTGCCGAGGCGCTGCGGCGGGTGCTGCGCCAGGACCCGGACGTCATTCTGGTGGGCGAAATGCGCGACCTGGAAACCATTGACGCG
The DNA here is from genome assembly GCA_050011195.1 of Verrucomicrobiota bacterium. Lineage (GTDB taxonomy): Bacteria > Verrucomicrobiota > Verrucomicrobiia > Limisphaerales > UBA8199 > PALSA-1440. Next base: position 25,600 of record JBEKJO010000020.1, read on the forward strand.
GCGATCACGGCGGCGGAAACCGGGCACTTGGTCTTCGGCACGCTGCACACGACGGGGGCGGCCAAGACCATTGACCGCGTGGTCAACGCCTTTCCCACCAACCAGCAGGAACAAATCCGCATCCAGCTTTCCACGGTCTTGCAGGCGGTGATCTCGCAGTTGCTCATACCCCGCATCGACAAGCCGGGGCGGGTCGCCATTTTCGAGATCATGATTAACACGCCCTCCATCGCGGCGCTGATCCGGGACAACAAATCGTTCCGCATCCAGTCGGACATCCAGACCGGGGCCAAATACGGGATGGTGACGCTGGACAGTTTTCTGATTGATAAATACCTGGCGGGGATGATCGCCCGCGAAGAAGTGGTAACCAAGGCCCAGGACCCGGTGACGATCCAGGCCAAACTCCAGGAACTGGAGCTGGCGGCGGCCGTGGGCGCCGAGACTCAAGCCATGGTCGAGGGGAAGGTGTAGTCACAAAGTCGTATGCCCGAGGACATTTCCCATCCGCTGCTCTCCCTGATCAAGGAACAAGGCCTGATTGACGATTTGCAGTACGAGGAAGTGCTGGCCGAGTACAAGCGCACGGGCAAGGCCGTCAGCCAGGTCCTGCAGGACTTCGGGGTGCTGGATTTGGACACGATTCTACAGGCGATGGGCAGTCATCTGGGGGCGCCCGTTGTCACGGTGCGGGAGCGGGATTTGTCGCCGGAATTGCTGCGCATCATCCCGGCCAAGATGGCGCGGATGTACCAATGCCTGCCGGTCGGGCTGGCGAATTCGACGCTGCAAGTGGCCCTGGTGGACCCGCTCAATGTGGGGCGCATCGACGAACTGGGCTTCGTCGTCAAGAAGGACATCCAACTGGTCGTGGCCGACCCGGCGCAGGTCCAGAAGGCCATCGAAAAGTTCTACCCCGAGGAGAGCGAGAGCGTGTCGGACATCCTCAGGGAGTTGGGCACGGACAAAGGAATCGAGAAGGAGGTCAGCGAGGTGGCGGTCACGGATGATGCGGCGCTGATGGCCCGCCTGGCCGACCAGGCGCCCATCGTCCGTTTCGTCAATCTCGTCTTGTTCCAGGCCATCCAGGATCGCGCCAGCGACATTCACTTCGAGCCCTTCGAGACCGAGTTTAAGATCCGCTACCGGGTGGACGGCGCCCTCTACGAGATGTCGCCGCCGCCCAAGCACCTGGCCTTGCCGGTGGTGTCCCGCCTCAAGGTTATGGCCAGCCTCAACATCTCCGAGCGCCGCCTGCCGCAGGACGGGCGCATCACTTTCCCGATGGGCAATCGCACGGTCGATCTGCGCGTCTCGACGCTGCCCACCCAGTTCGGTGAATCGGTCGTGCTGCGCGTGCTGGATCGGGCGGCGGTGAACCTCGAAATCGAATCGCTGGGCTTCCCCAAATACCTTTACGATTATGTCGTCGAAGCCATCCAGCGGCCCAACGGCATCATTATTGCCACCGGCCCGACCGGTTGCGGCAAGACGACGACGCTCTACTCCTGCCTGCGCCGCGTCAACACGATTGACTCGAAGTTGCTGACGGCCGAGGACCCGGTCGAATACGACATCGAAGGGATCATGCAGGTGGCCATCAACGAAGCGGTGGGGCTGACCTTCAGCAGGGCTCTGCGCTCGTTCCTCCGCCAGGACCCGGACATTATCATGGTGGGCGAAATGCGCGACCTGGAGACCGCGCAGATTTCGATTCAGGCATCGCTGACCGGCCACCTGGTCCTGAGCACCCTGCACACCAACGATGCCCCGGGGGCCGTCACGCGTCTCATTGACATGGGTGTCGAGCCGTTTCTGATTTCCTCCACGCTCGTGGCCGTAATCGGCCAGCGCCTGGTGCGCACGATCTGCAAGAACTGCCGCACGCCGTTCGAGCCGACGGAAACCCAGTTGGCGCTGCTGAATCTCTCGCCGCACGATCTGGGCGACAAGACCTTCTACTACGGCCGCGGCTGCTCGGTCTGCAACGACACCGGTTACAGAGGGCGCAAAGGCATCTTCGAATTGCTGACCATCAACGACCCTATCCGGCTGTTGGTCAACGAGCGCGCGCCAACGGTGGTGATGCGCCAGAAGGCCGTCGAGCTGGGCATGATCCCGCTGCGCGAAGACGGCTTGCGCTGCATTTTCGACGGCGATACAACTATCGAAGAAGTCGTTAAGTACACCTGAACACGAAAGGCCCCTTATGCCAAAATACAACTACGTCGCCATGGACGCGCATGGCAAGGAGAGCAAGGGCACGCTCGAGGTTGCCAGCCAGAACGAAGCCATCGGCCGGGTCAAGGAAATGGGGTTGTTCCCCACCAAGATCGTCGAAATCGAGAAGGTCAGGGAGAAGGCCGACAAGAAAACCGGCCCGGCCGCCAAAGCGGGCGGCAAGAAAAAGGGCGGCGGGGCCAACTTCAACATCAACATCAAGATTCCCGGTCTGAGCGGCCGGGTAAAGACCAAAGTCCTCACCACCTTCACCCGCCAGTTGGCGACACTGGTGGATGCCGGTTTGCCCCTGCTGCGCGGTTTGCGCGTCCTCGAGAAGCAGGAAAAGAACGTGAACCTCAAATCCATCATCGCCGAACTGGCGGTGGCGATCGAAGGCGGCAGCACCTTCTCCGAGGGCCTGGCGCAGCATCCCAAAGTCTTCAACCGGCTCTTCGTGAACATGGTCAAGGCCGGCGAGCTGGGTGGTGTTCTCGAAGTCGTGTTGAACCGCCTGTCCGAATTCATGGAGAAAGCGCAGAAGATCAAGGGCAAGGTCATCGCCGCCATGTTTTATCCCATCGCCGTCATCATCGTCGCTACCTGCATCCTGACCATCCTCATGGTGTATGTGATTCCCAAGTTCAAGGAGGTCTTCGCCGGCATGTTGGACAACGAGCAACTGCCCGCCTTCACCCGCTTCGTCCTCGCCATCAGCGACACGGTCAAGGACCACTTCATTTATACCGTCTGCGGTCTGGCCGTGTTCGTCGTCCTCTTCATGCTTCTCAAGCGCACCAAATTCGGCCGCCATGCCTGGGACAAGTTCAAACTCAAAGTGCCCATCGTCGGGCCGGTGGTCAGCAAGGTGGCCATCTCCCGCTTTACCCGCACCCTCGGCACCTTGGTCAGCAGCGGCGTCCCCATCCTCCAGGCCCTGACCATCGTCAAAGAGACCGCCGGCAACGTCATCATCAGCAACGCCGTCGGCGAGGTCCACGAAAGCGTCAAAGAGGGCGAAACCATCACCGCCCCCCTCGAAGCCTCCGGCGTCTTCCCTCCCATGGTCATCAGCATGGTGGACGTCGGCGAACAAACCGGCGCCCTGCCGGAAATGCTGCTCAAAATCGCCGACAACTACGACGACGAAGTCGATAACGCCGTCGCCGCCATGACCTCCCTGCTCGAACCCGTCATGATTATCTTCCTCGCCGTCATCGTCGGCAGCATCGTTATTGCCATGTTCCTCCCCCTCATCGAGCTGATGAACAAGGTCGGCAACCCCAGCGGCAAGAGCGAAGATTAGCCCAATAACCGGAACTCCCGCTCCTTGGTTCATAAAAACCAACGAAAAGCTGAGGGCTTTGGTGTTTTTGGGTGGTAGAATGCGTGAGAATAACGCATTTTAGGGGGGGATAAGCGGGTAACCCGGGGGGTAATACCGTGGCGCGCCACGCTGCCAACACGGTGGCAGGGTAGCTCCCGGCCCCTGTGTGGTGGAACCATTCTGTCTGGGTGGGATACGCTTTTCTTGCTCGGCCATAAGCAAAATCAGTTGAATCTGCCATTACAATCTTTTTTGCAAATTCTGCTCATTCGGTGTTGACACCCAAGCATCCTTCGTGTAAATACATTGTATATACATTGTATGGGCATTACGTCTGCAATTGAGCCGCTATGGAGTTTGATTGGAATAATCCGCCCTTCAATCTGGATAGTTCTTTGACCTTGCAGGAAATCGAAGAATCGTTCGAGGACCCGTTCGCCGTCCGGCTGCTGCCGGATTCACCCCGGTTTTCGGTGCAGGCCCGGTTCTTTAACCTGGGCGTGTCGGCTCACGGCACCGGGATATTCAGCGTGTATCGGACGAACGGAAAACAGGCCCGGGTGCTCTACGCCCGCCCCTTCGAACCGGAAGAACGGTTCTTCTATCAGCGCAAAATGGACCAAACGCTGGCACGGTGACTGGCGATTTATGATTTACGATTTGCGATTTGTGATTAGTGGTTTGTGATTAGTGCTGGGTGATGGGTGACGGGCGATGAGAGGCCGCCGAAAGCTCCCCATGACCAATCACCGATTACCAATCACCAATCACCAATCTCGAACAATGCGCGCGATTGCCAAATGGGAAGAAGTGCCGATCTTCGACAGCGAAGAGGCCGAGGCGGATTTCTGGGCTGAAAACAAGCCCGATCTTCGCCTCATGGAAGCCGCGGTGGCCGGCAACACGGAGACCGCCGACTCCGTCGCCATCTCGCTGCGGATTGATCCGCGGATGCTCGCCCGCCTCAAACGGCTGGCCCAGTCCCGATACTTGAATTATCAAAGCATGATCAAACAATGGCTCAGCGAACGCCTGGAACACGAACTGCGCGAACGATGAAAACCGAAGTCAGAAGTCAGAATGCAGAATGCAGAATGCGGAATGCGGAATGCGGAATGCGGAATCCGGTTTCGCGCAACGCGCAACACGCAACACGTTTCGCGTTTCACGTTTCACGCATCACGCATCAAGCACTCCGCATGGCGCGCTCCGCATTGCGCGCTTCCCCGGCCTTTACGCTGATCGAGCTGCTGGTCGTCATCTCCGTTATCTCTCTCCTCGCCGCTTTGACCTTCCCCGCTGCCAGCGCCGCGAGGATATCCATCATTCGCACCCGGGCACGGGCCGAATTGGGGCAAATCCAGTCGGCCATCGAGAGCTACAGCCAAAAGCTGGGCTACTACCCGCCGGACAACTCCGCCAACTGGGCGTTCAATCAGCTTTATTACGAACTGCTCGGCACCACCAACGTCGGAACAGTACTCGCCCCGACTTATATGACACTGAATGGCAGCGCCCGGATTAGCGCCGCGGCCCTCCCCTTAACGTTCGGGCCGAATGTCGTCGGCATCCAGAACTGCGCGCGCGGCGGCGCGGGCGATGAAGTTCCCAGCGCGGCGTCCTTTTTGAATAATTTGAAGTCAGGTCAATTCCTGGCCACCACGAACGGAGTGTCCACCACCCCGGTCTGCACGGTGCTCGGCTCGAGCCTCGACGGGCCGCAGGTTTTTCAGAATGCCAGCGGCGCCAAGATCAACCCCTGGCGCTACAACGCCTCCAGCCCGCGCTACAATCCCAAGTCCTTCGACTTGTGGATCGACGTGACGGCGGGCGCCAAGACCAATCGTATCAGCAACTGGAGCGATAGACCGCTCGTCGTCAGCGCTCCGTACCTATGACCCCGCAACCCATGCTCCTGCGCTTCGTTTGCGAACCACCGGCCGCAGCCAGGCGGGTGCCAGTGGCCTGGCAGGACTGCGCCTGGCGCCCGCGGGTGATCGTTCGCCCTGGACTTTTCCGCCGGTCGCTTCACTGCCTGTCCCCCGCCCCGAGATCTCACTCCCCGCTCTTTTCAGTGCACTCCTGCTCACGCACCACGCATTACGCATCACGTTTCACGTTTCACGTTTCACGCATCACGTTTCACGTTTCACGCACCACCCCTTCCGTATCTCCCTCCACCCTTATGAAAAACCACACTAATACTCACCTCCACCCGCGCCAATACGGCCTCCGCACTCCGCGCTCCGCATTCCGCGCTTGGAGAGCCTTCACGCTGGTTGAACTGCTCGTCGTCATCAGCATCATCGCCATCCTGGCCGCCCTGCTCTTGCCGGTAATTAGCCGGGTGAAGATAAAGGCGCAAGTGCAAAAGGCGCACATGGAGACCGGCAGCATCGCCAACGCCATCCATACCTACGAGGCCGACTACAGCAAGTTCCCTGTCTCCGCCGCCGCCATGAGCGCCGCCACGGCGGTCCCGGCGAGCCAGGGCGGACCTGAGGATTTCACCTATGGCACTGCGGGAGTTGCATGTGTCGGGCCTGGTGGCTCTAATCCTCAGGATATTCCTGTCGGCAATGGTGGTTTCAGCACGCCAACGCCCGGCACTTACGCGTCCATTCTCACGCCCACGGTTGCCACGCACGGCAACTACCAGACCAATAACTCCGAAGTCATGGCCGTGCTGCTGGACATGACAAACTGGCCTGCCTCAGGCCCCACCATCAACAACCCGGACCACGCCAAGAACCCGCAGCGAACCCAATACCTCAACGCCACTATGGCCATTGACTGCAAAGCACCGGGCATCGGCCAGGACGGAACTTACCGCGACCCCTGGGGCAACCCCTACATCATCACGGTTGATCTCAACTACGATGATAAAGCCCGCGACGCCTTTTACCGCGACCCGAACGTCTCGCAGGACCCCGCTCCCCCCAACCTGGGCCTGAACGGCCTCATCAAAACAACTCTGCCAAGCGGCGGCGGCACGGTTTTTGAAGCCAACTCGCCGGTGATGGTCTGGTCCGCCGGCCCGGACAAGATGATTGACCCCAAGGGACCGGCCAACAAGGGCGCCAACAAAGACAATGTCATAAGCTGGCAATAATGATTGTGCAAATGAACCATCGTCGGAATGGGGAATGGGGAATGCAGAATGCAGAATGCAGAATGCAGAATCCAGTGTCACACATTCCGGATCACGCATCACGCATCACGCATCACGTATTCCGCACTCCGCACTCCGCACTTCGCACATCCCTGGCCTTCACCCTCCTCGAGCTGTTGATGGTCATTGCCATCATGGGCCTCCTGGCGGCCATCGCCCTGCCCTCCATCCGCAGCATGAAGCCCAATGCCAAGGTCGCGGCCACGCGGCAGTTGCTTGACGCCGTGGTCCACGCCCGCCAGCTCGCCATCAGCCAGCGCACCACCGTCTATATGGTCTTCCTGTCCACCAACTTTTGGATCAGCGTGCCGGCGGCGCAAACGACGAACGTCCAGCCGCTCCTCGACAAGCAGCTCGTTGGCTACGCATACGTCTGTTTGCGCAGCGTGGGCGATCAGCCGGGCGTCCAGTACCCGCGCTATTTATCCTCGTGGAAAACCCTGCCCCAAGGGGCCTTTATTCCCCTGGCAAAATTCTGGCCGGGCCTCACGCTCACCAACACCACCCTTAACCCCGGCAGCCCATTGTTCATCCCCCCGTTTAGCACCGCCAACAACATCCCGTTTCCCACGGAGAACAGTCCCGTGAACCCGCTGGTGACGCTGCCCTACATCGCTTTCAACGGCACGGGCCAGCTTGTCTCGGGCCAGAGCGGCCAGCCGGAGCTGATCCCTATCTCGGAGGGCAGCGTCGGCGTCGTGCGCGACGCCAGCACCAAAGTGGCCCAGGCGCAACCGGCACAGGTGATCGAGCTGCCGCCCGGCAACACGACCAACAATTACAGCCTGGTCTATATCGACCGCTTAACCGGTCGCGCTCGCGTCGAGCGGAGGACGGTCCAATGAAAAGAGAAGCCAGAATGCAGAAGGCAGAATGTAGAATGCAGAATCCAGTTTCGCGCATCACGCATCACGCATCACGTTTCACGTTTCACCCATCACGTTTCACGTCTCACGTTTCACGTTTCACGTTTCACGTTTCACGCCCTACGCACCACGGACTCCCCATTCCGCACTCCGCACCCCGCACTTCTCCGGCCTTCACCATGATCGAGATCGCCATCAGCCTGGCGATCATCGGCTTTGCCCTGGTCGCGATCATCGGGGTGTTGCCCAGGGGCATGAACGTGCAGAAAGCTAATCGCGAGGAAACCATCATCAACCAGGACGCCAACATGTTCATGAACGCCATTCGCAGCGGCGCCCAGGGCCTGGACGACCTGACCAATTACGTCGTCGCCATCACTAATACTGTGAACCAATACCAATACGTCAGCCAGGGGGTGAAGCTGCTTTCGTTCCATGAGCCGTATGGTTACACGCTCACCAGTTCCTCCACGAGTCCCCAATACCCCCTGACCAACGGTCTTCGCATTGTGGGCCTGTTGAGCACGCCCAAGTACGTGCCGTGGGTTGACGCTGTCAGCGGCACCAGCGGTTATTACAGCAACCATGTGGTGGCTTACGTTCGCTCGATGAGCGGCCCCGCCAGCGAGAAGTTCCCCCAGGCCAGCGCGGCGATGCAAGACCTCGCCTTCAGCTATTGCATGAGTCCGGAAATCATTACCTACTCGACCAATTACTATGATCCAAGCTGGGTCAACTTCGCGCAGCCCGGACTCAGCGCGACTGACTTTGCGGCTCGCTCGAACTACTGGATGGTGGTCAACAACCTTCAGGCCAACCTGCATGATGTGCGCCTCCGTTTCCTCTGGCCCCTCTGGTCCGGCGGGAAACTCGGCCCAAACGGCCAGGCCTTTCGCACCCTCGTCGGGGGTGCTCTCCAGGAAACGAATGAGCCGTATTTCCTTCGCCCGAATCCGCTCGTGCCCTCGGGTTACGATCTCTATTTCTTCCAACCCCGCAACTACATCAACGTCAACGCACAGTGAACCTGACACAAACAACCTTGCCTGAGCCGCGGACCACGCCCCACGCCCCACGCCCCACGCACCGCGTCTCACGCATCCCGCATCCCGCATCCCGCATCACGTTTCACGCATCACGCATCACGCATCACGCATCACGCATCACGCATCACGCATCACGCACCACGCACTCCGCACTCCGCCCTTCCCCGGCCTTCACGCTGGTCGAAATCCTCGTCACCATCTCCCTGCTCGCCTTCATTATCCTGGGCCTGTTCGCCGTCTTCAACCAGGTCCAGCGCGCCTTCCGCAGCAGCATGAATCAGGTGGACCAACTCGAGGCCGGGCGGGCCGTCACCGAGATGCTCCCCCGCGAGCTCGAGCAGACCATCCCCGCCGGTTACGCCTTTCCCAACGGGGTCAACTTCTACGCCTTCATCCCCAATTCCACCCCCTTGACCCAGTCGCTTCCCGGCACGCCCGTCCCGCGCACGAACCTGCTGGAAGATTGCTTCATGCTGCTGCGCACCAACCAGACCTGGATCGGCATTGGCTACTGTGTTCGCACCAATGATTCCCAGGGACGCCTTTGGCTGCCCGAATGCGGGTCGGGCCAGATGGGCGTCGGCAGCCTCTATCGCTTCACCACAAACCTTCCCGTGCTTTACGACACCGCCACCGGTTCGAGCCCACTGAACGGCCTGGCTCAGGACCCCAGCCAGCTTTATATCGATTTCCTTAACGCCTGCAGCCCGGGCTCACCGGCTTCGACCGTTATCTCCAACCGAATCTGTGATGGCGTCATCCACTTCCGCTTCCGGGCCTTTGACACCAACGGCGTGCTGCTCACGCCTTTGAGCGTGATTCCGCAGGCCACGGCCATCTTCTACTCCACAGTCGCGCCCGGAGAAATCGGCCTTTACAAGTTCTGCAGCAACGCCGTCCCCGCCTCCGTGGAAATGGAACTCGGCATCCTCGAACAGCACGCCGTGGACCGCTACAACTCCATCGGCACCCCCGCCGCCCGGCTCAATTACCTGCAGAGCGCCGATCACTACCTCAGCAGCCGCGTCCAGCTCTTCCGCCAGCGCATCCCCCTTCGCAACGTCGATCCCTCAGCCTACCAATACCAATGAAGACAGAATGCAGAATGCAGAATGCAGAATGCAGAATGCTGCGTGCAGCATCCCGCATCCCGCATCCCGCATCACGTTTCACATTTCACGTTTCACGTTTCACGCTTCACGTTTCACGTTCCACGTTTCACGCCCCACGCCCCACGCCCCACGCCCCACGCCCCACGCACCACTCCGGCGTCGCCCTCGTCGTCACGCTGGTCCTGCTCTCCGTCATCACCTTCATGGCGGTCACCTTCCTGGTCGTCAGCCAAAGCCAGCAGGGCGCCGTCGCCACCGACACCGACCAGGCCATTGCCCGGCTGGCCGCCGACACCGCCCGCGAGCGCGCCATCGTCCAACTCCTCGCCCCCATCCTCACCTGGACCAACGAACTCAACTACGGCCTGCTGGTCTCCACCAATTACATCAACTCGGACGGGTTCGATCAGACCCTTGCCGCGCCGGGGCCGGTGAATCCGACCAACGTCAATTACGATTACACCCGGGCGGGCGCAGCTCTCAACCCGAACCAGCGGCTCCAAAACCTCGCCAACCTGCTCTACGACCCCCGCCCGCCGGTCTTCATCGTCACCAACGCGCTCGCGGCCAACTCCAATGACTTCCGCTTCTACCTCGACCTGAACCGCAACGGGCGCTACGACACCAACGGCTTTCTCCCGGTAATCAATCCGCAAGGCGGTTTCTACGACACCAACGGAAATCCCTATCCGCCGCCAATCAAGCTGGGCAACGCCTTGAGCAATTTCTTCGTCGGCGACCCGGAATGGATCGGCGGCTTGCAGCGCCCGGAATTTGCCCACTCCGCCACCAACCTCTTCACCCATCGCTACGCCTATCTGGTCGTCCCCGCCGGCCAGACCCTGGACCTCAATACGATCCACAATTATGTGAAAAGGAACCTGGCCTCGACCAAGCCCAGCGAGGCCTGGCGCGATGGTTTCTTGCGCGACCAGGGCGTTCTCACCGCCGAAATCAATCTCGCCGCGTTCCTCGTGGACCTCAACACCAACCTGTGGCCCTTCCCATTGCAACCCCCAGCCCCGTTCAACTTCCGCCCTTACTCTTACAACCCCTTCACACCGACTGAGAACCCTTACCCAGGGGTAAATACCGGGTCCGCGTTTGACGACGCCGCCTCGTTCATGCGTTACCGTTATGCCACCAACGTGAACTCCTTGGCCAATGTAAAAAGCCTCTTCGGCTTCCCCCGAGCCAACGCCTTCACCAACCTGATTGATTGCTACTCCGAAGGCCCGCTAATGACTGGCACGTGGTGGCCGCCACCGGGCGTTGTTGGCAATCCCAACCAAACGGCGGTGAATGGAAACTACCCGTGGGCGAGCGCGGACAACCCCAACCATTTCTACACCACCCAGGATTTGTTTGACACCAACAAGCTCTCCTTGCCCACCCCCGGCTACTACTTCCCCGACCGCCTCCGGATGGCCGGCACCAACACCGATTCCTACAACCGCTACACGTTCTACCGCCTGCTCTCCCAGCTCGGCACCGATTCCGACCCCGAGCCGGGCGGCAAGATGAATCTCAATTACTGCAACGTGGACAACAACGGCTACGTCGTGCGAGGCATGGAAACCAACTTCATCCCCTGGACCCCCGTCCAGTTCTTCACCAACGCCGCCATCCGCCTCTTGGCTGACGCCGGGTACACCGTTGGCGCCACCAACAGCACCTCGAACCTCCTCGCTACCAATGTCGTTGGCGGCTACCTCGTCACCAACCTTCACATCCCGATTTGGCCGGCCAACTCCAACCTTTACACCCCGAGCGTCCACCACCTCTTGCAGCTCGCCGCCAACATGTACGACGCCACCACCAACCGGTTTAGCTCCCCGCTCGCCACCAACGGTTTCCCAAGCGTCTTTTGTCCGCTCTTCAATGACCAGAGAAGGGGCCCCAAAGGAGGCCTGAGCGGCGGCTCGGTCTTCATCATCGGCTACATTGAACCGAACTCTGCCCAGATGAGTTCTCTCCTCAACGCCTACCCGTTGCCGCACGACCTCTCCGACCCGAATGATACCAGGCTGCCCAATCCCAATGCCAATCTCAATCCCATGCCCATGGTCTATGGCATCCCGCTGGTGATCGGCGCCAAGAAAGGCTACCCCAACTTCAACGAGTTCGCCATGCAGATGCTGGTCCAGGTCACCCGCAAGCTCCAATACCATCGGGACCCAGCGACCACGAACATAAACGAAATCGACCAGATGTTTATAGTCGGCGTTTCCAATGTATTCGGCGTCGAAGCCTGGAATTCCTACAGCAACGCCTTCCCCCGCCTGCTGCAAATGGTCGTGTACCCGGACATAAACGTCATGGTGACCAATCTCGAGACTCACATCCAGCTCATTCCCCCACCGACGCGCTACCAGCCGCCGGTAACGGGCACGCCCCAGTTCATTACCGTCAATAACTGGCAGGGATACGTGCCCGCGTATCCGACGAATTCCTTCGTCACGCCTTTGACGGACGGGTACAATCCTTACACCAATCACCTGTTCCTGACCAACTCCACCTATCGCCGTACATTGGATCAGTTCGTGCAACTGGCCACCGTCTTCGAGCGCACGCCCGGATCCACGAACCTTCACGTCCCGCAGTGGCAACTCCAGTTGAAGACGCGGCTCCGGTTTGCCTTGTTTGACCCCAGCGCAGGCCGAAGCGCAGGCCGAATCGTGGATTATGTGAACCTCGCCGCCGACTATGCTACCAACTTAACTCTTGCCCTGATGGCGGGCAGTCAGGGGTGTGGTAGTTTCTGGACACCGGACGGCAGCTACGGCAGCATGTGGTGCACCAACCGTCAGAACGGCGCAACCAATGATTCCAATCCAACCTTTGGCATCCTGAACCAGATCCAGGCCAGTCTGGGGCAGAACCTCCCAAACCTCACTTGGAACAGCGGCAACAACGACTTCCCGCCCGGCATGGGCAAAGCCGATGCCATCACCTTCTTCCAGGGCCAGTTCCTGCCGCCTGGTTACTACTCAATGACCTCCAACACCTTCAATGCGCCCTACCAGCCGTCCCGGAGCATGTACATTGTCACCTCGTGGCAGGCCAATGATCCGCTGGTGCATTACACCGTCGGTGACCTCCCCCCTGACCCCACCCTGCCGTCAAACCCGGCGTTCGATAACCCCCCCACTCCCTTGCCCCTCCCTAATCTCGGCGCGGTCAATAATTGCTACCGGCCGTGGGGCGGGAATCCAAGCGGCAGTAGCTCGGACCCGCAACAATTCGACATGGCGGTCAAAGACCCCTTGGTGGAGTCATCCGACAACTGGGATTTCCCAACCGGCAAACTCCCGAACGTCGGCTGGCTCGGCCGCGTCCATCGCGGCACCCCCTGGCAAACGGTTTACTTGAAACCGTCCCCCAATAATTTCCCGCCGTGGCTGCAACCGTTGTCCCCGTTTGACCTCCCGACGTGGACGAACTGGACAGGCAATGGCCTGTTTGTGGCCAACATCGGCCAGTTTTCAACGAATGTCATGCCGCTCTACAGTGTGGCTTACGATGCCTACTTCACCCAGCCCACGAACGACTGGCGCCTCCTGGATCTGTTTACGACCGCCCTCAACGACAACGCCACCCGCGGCCAGTTATCCATCAACCAGACCAATCTCGCCGCCTGGTCCGCCGTCCTCAGCGGCGTCATCGTGCTCACCAATACCGTGGACGTCAACGGGAACCCGGTCTTGTCTCCGCAGGTGATCGAGCCGGCTGGGGTCTATGACCCCTTCGATCCGACCAATTGGCCGCCCTTGGTGCAGCTCGTCAAACGCATCAATGACATTCGCGCCACCAACACCACCCGCGGCGTCTTCAGCCATTTGAGTGACCTGCTCGCCGTGCCGGAGCTGACCGTCGCTTCCCCGTTCCTGAATACCAGCATTTCCCCCCTCCTCGCCAAAGGCGGCCCAAACCCAAGCTATGTTCTGAACGACGCCGCCATTGAGCGCCTGCCGCAGCAAATCCTCGGCCTGTTGAAGTGCGACCATACCCCGCGCTTCGTCATCTACGCCTTCGGTCAGACCCTGAAGCCTGCGCCCAACTCGAAGGTTAACAGCAGCGGCCCCTTCTTCGGCCTCTGCACCAACTATCAGATCATGGCGGAAGCCGCCACCCGCACCGTCGTTCGTTTCGAGGGCGTTCAGCCGTACCTGGGCAGCGCCCCGCCCTGGGCAATAACCACCCTCCACCCCGTCATCGAGAGTTTCAACGTCCTGCCCCCGGACTAACCATGCCTCCCCCTCTTAATCTTAATCTTAATCCTAATCCTAATCTCTCCCCGTCGGCAGAGACGACGTTCACCATTCCCCCTCTCGTCACCCCGGTTCTCCATCACTCGGGCGCATCCGGACACTGCCCCCGGACCGCGAGCCGTCCCCGGCTCGCAGCGGCCACCAATGCGAAACGGCGATCAAACCTCTGGCCCGTTCCCTACACGGTCGAACGCGCTGCGAGCCAGGGACGGCTCGCGGTCCGTGACCATGGGGGGCGTTCCCCCTCCTTGGGGGCAGTGCCCGGATGCGCCCCCATCACTCCATCACTCCATCCCTCCATCACTCCATTGCTTTTCCTCTCCTGCCCTGATTAACTATCCCTCTTTATGCGCTGGCGACCTTTGACCTGGCTCTTGTTGAGCATAATGCTTTTTACCGCGGCCTTCTATTTCTGGCGGCTGGGCGACCGGTGGGCGGCAAAGAAGACCCCGGCTCTCTCCCGCCAATCCCGCCCCCCGTCGCCCACGCATCACGCATCACGTATCACGCCCTCATCGCCCTTCGCGCTCTTGAGCCAGGCCGGCGCCCTTAACTCCCCCCCAGCCACTGATTCTCTCACGAATCACGCATCACGCGTCACGAATCATTTCGCCCTTCGCCTCAGCAACACCACCGCCCCCATCGGCCAGTTGCAGCGCAGTGATCACGCCCTCCTGCTCGAAAACGCCCTGCTCGACACCGCCCAACCCGCCCCGCCGATCCCCGACCATCTGCGCGCCCAGGGCGACCCCGGCAGCTACCTCGTCCAGGCGCGCGGGCCGATTGACAACGCCTTTCGGTCCCTGCTGCAAGCCGCCGGGGCCAGCATCGTTTCCTACATTCCGAACAACGCCTATCTCGTCCGCGCCTCGGCGGTGGTCGCCCGGCAGTTGCAGGCTGCCCCGCAGACGCTGGCCGTGCTGCCCTACGAACCCTATTACAAGCTCAAGCCATCGCTGCTGAAGCTGGCGGTCGCCCAAGAGCCCCTGCCGGACAACGCCGTGCTCAACGTCTTGCTCTTTGCGGATGCGCGCGACACGACCCGCGCGGCTTTGCAGGAACTCGGCGCCACCGTCCTCGGAGACGAAGAGCGTTCCCCCTTCGGGCCGGTGCTCAAAGTGGTCCCGCCCGCCGACGGTTTGCCCGACTTGGCCGGATTGCCCGGCGTGCAGGAAGTGGAATGGGCGCTCACGCGGGCCTTGGCCAATGATTTCAGCCGGGTGCGGATCGGCGTCGCGCCCGCCGTGCTCGCCACCAACAACTACCTCGGGTTGAGCGGCTCCAACGTGCTGGTCAACATCAACGACTCGGGCGTGGATGCCACCCATCCGGATTTGACGCCGCGCGTCTCTGCCGGTTCCACCAACGCCTTGGTGGACCCCAACGGCCACGGCACCCATGTCGCCGGCATTATCGCCAGCAGCGGCGGCCAATCCTCCACCGTCACCAATGCCTCAGGCCCGAACGGCCCCTATGTCGGCATCGGCACCCAATTCCGCGGCATGGCCCCCAACGCCAGCCTCTTCGCCCTGCCCGTCGGGCTCCTGCCCGGGCCTTGGCCGCTTTCGGTCGGGTCCGCTGAGTACTGGCCCTCCGACGGTTACCTGCAAGAAACTGCCGCCCAGACCAATGCCTTCATCTCCAACAACAGTTGGAACTATGTCGGCGCTGACGCCAGCTCCTACGATCTTCATGCCGCCAGCTACGATGCCGCCGTCCGCGACGCCCTCCCGAACGTCCCAGGCTCTCAGCCGCTTTTGTTGGTCTTTTCGGCCGGCGACAACGGCGGCGGCAGCGACGACGGGACCGGCGGAAATGCGGACACCATCCTGTCGCCGGCCACCGCCAAGAACGTCATCACTGTCGGGGCCATTGAGCAGCTCCGCAACATTACCAACAAAGTGGTCAACGCCTCGGGCGTCACGAACCAGCCGTGGCTGGCCATGACCGATTCCAGCAACCAGGTCGCCTCCTTCTCCAGCCGCGGGCCGGTCGGCGTCGGCATTGAAGGCACTTCCGGCCGCTTTAAGCCCGACCTCGTCGCCCCGGGCACTTTTGTCATCTCGACGCGCTCGGGGCAGTGGGACACCAACGCCTATTACAATCCCACCAGCCAAATTTACACCGTTTACAGTCCCGTGGTGATTCTCACCAACCTCATGTACCTGAATTCGATCTTCGTTCCCGCCAACGCCGTCCAGCTCAACCTGAGCGTGGTGCCCAATACCAATTCGCCGGTCCCGTTCCCGGACCTGCTCATCTACGTCGAGGAGACGGGCTACCCGACCAGCGCCGACCAGCCCCTCGGCACCAACTCCGTCTCCCTGCCGCCGGACGCCGCCTTGAGCCCCGTCGGGGCTTTTTGGTATTATGGTATCAGCAACCGGACCGCGCAGCCGGTCGTCTGCGACCTCGTGACCGACATCGTGGTGACCAACGCCCTGGGCAACTACCTCCCGGTGCTGGAGGGGATGAACGACTCACTCGGGGGGTTCTATCGCTACGAATCGGGCACCAG
This sequence comes from Verrucomicrobiota bacterium, assembly GCA_050011195.1. Classification (GTDB taxonomy): domain Bacteria; phylum Verrucomicrobiota; class Verrucomicrobiia; order Limisphaerales; family UBA8199; genus PALSA-1440. Next base: position 42,132 of record JBEKJO010000020.1, read on the forward strand.
CATGGCCGCCGCCGATGTCTCCGGCACCCTGGCCTTGATGCAGGAGTTCTTCCAACAGCGACTCGGCCTCACCAACAGCCCCGCCCTCATGAAGGCCCTGTTGATTAACGGCGCCCGCTCCGTGGGCAACCTCTACGACTTTGACACCACCGCGACCCTCAACCGCCAGGGCTGGGGCGTCATCAATCTGCCGACCACTTTGCCCGGCTCCTTGACCAACCTCAGCGCCGCCACCAACTCGATGGCCATGCTGGATCAAGACCCGGCCAACGCGCTGGCCACCGGCCAAAGCCGCACCTATAAAGTTTCCCTCTCCTCGGACGCCCAGAGCCAGCCCTTGCGCGTCACCCTCGTCTGGACCGACCCGCCCGGCAATCCGGTCGCCAGCGTCAAGCTGGTCAACGATTTGGACCTGATCGTCACTAACCTCGACTACACGAACCTCGTCTATTTCGGCAACGACATCACCTCCGGCAATGATTTCAACCTGCCGTGGAACACCAACACCCCTCCCAACGTTGACACCGTGAACAACGTCGAAAACGTCTTCCTCTCCCCCGCCCTCGGCATCGGCTCTGCCCTCAGCACCAACTATTCCATCACCGTGGTAGGCAGCCGCGTGAACGTCAACGCTGTCACCGCTCAGACCAACAACGTCTGCCAGGATTACGCGCTCGTCATCTCCAGCGGCGATGGCCTCGTCACCAACGCCCTTTTCTTCACGACCAACGCCCCGATCGTCTCCACGATGCAGCCGCTGGTGACCATCGTCACCAACAGCTTTGTCAGTTCCCCCGACTACGTCGGCGGCATTCTTTACGATCAGCGGGTTGGCGCCAGCCCGCAATTGCTCGGCACCAACACCATCACCATCACCAACGACGCCGACGCCGTCCTCACCCTCGGCGTCACCAACCAATGGCATTTCTACGCCATCACCAATAACACGGCCTTCACCAACGCCGCCTTCCTGACCTTCCTGCCCATGAACCTCGCCGTCCCGCGCATGGGCGTATTCGAGTCCAGCGCGGACCTGGCGACGCGCCCGGAAGCCGACATTGACCTGTTTGTTGCGCCACCGAGTATTGCCAATAACTTCGCCCTGACCAACCTGGACCTCGCCGTGGTGGCGGCGGCCGACAAATCCCTTCTCCGCGGCGGAACGGAAACCATTGTCTATTCCAATGCCACCCCCGGGGTCTATTACATCGGGGTGCAGTCCGAAGACCAGCAAGCCGCCCAGTATGCCTTCCTGGGCGTGTTCAGCCTGTTGCCCTTCAGCCAGAACGACTCCAATGGCGTCCACATGGTCGGTATCCCGATGTACCAGCCGATCCCGGATGGGTCCCCGCAGTTTCCCGGGGTCGCCAACATCGTCGCCCTCAATATTGACGGCATCCTGGTGCGCCGGGTGATTGTTACTAATGTTATCAACCACGAACTCATGAGCGATTTGATCGGCAACCTGAGTCACGGCACGATTTCTGCCGTTCTTAATAACCACACCTGCGTCATCGATCAGACCGGCGGCTGTGAGACCTGGACCAGTTACATTTACGACGACAGCAGCGAACACAACGTGGGTATCGACCCTTCTCTGATCAACCCCGTCGTGAGGCCTACGGATGGGCCTGGCAGTTTGAACAGCTTCGGCGGGCTGGACGGCAAAGGCCAGTGGCTGCTTACCATGGAGGACAATGCCCTCAATCACATCGGAACCAATGTCATGCTGGGGGTTTTCCTCGAACGCCAGCCGAGCCTGCTCGGCAACGGGATCATCGTCACCATCCAGGGAAACTCTTGCCGCGATGATTTCATTGTCGTGCCGCGGAATGCGATCAGCTTGACCATCGAGGAGGCCGTCGTTTCCGCCACTGGCCCCGTTGACTTTTCCATCGCGCTCTGCGCCCCGAACGGCGGAGCCTGCAAGAGCATCCAGGTGACCAATGCGCTCGGCGGTTCGGTGACGGTTGGCCAGACCGATCTCCCGCCGCTGCAAACCGGCACCTACATGGTCCGCACTTGCAATCTCACCCCAACGCCCATCACCCTTAATATCCGCGCCATCTTCGGCTTCTCCCAGAGCACCATCATACCGGTGCTGACCACCAACACCCTCGTGCCGGTGCCGATCCTCGACGACGCCGTGACCGATATCTACCTGACCAACGATTCTCACGGCCTCATCGCCTCGCTGAATGTCGGCCTGCTCATTCAGGACCCGCGCATCTCCGATTTGGCCATCACCCTCATCAGTCCCAACGGCACGCGCGTCCTGCTGTTCGAGAACCGCGGCGCGGGCTCCATCAATGGCCTGGGCACGTTCGACCTCAGCACCAATTACCTCATGGTGCCCTTCTACACCAACAACTTCGACCTCGCCCCGGTCGGCCTCTACGCCCCCGGCGCCGCCTTCCAGGGCTGGAACGTCCTCAGCAACTTCGTTGATGTCATGGACGACTACACCTGCCTCTGCTTGAGCAACCATATTCTGGCCCTGCTGGATGGCGCGGTGACCAATACGCTCCCCACCACCAACTCGCTCCCGCCCACCAACTCCATCCCCTATACCCTCTCCTTCAAAGTCAATCACCTTCCCTGGCTCGAAGGCATGGTCACCTGGTGGCCGCTGGACGTGGACGGCTCCGACATCTTTGGCGGCTTCGATGGCCTCCTCCTCGGCGACGTCGCGTTCTCCACTGGCCAAACCAACGCCTTCTTCGACGACTTCGCCGGCCCCGGGTTAAACGCGATGTGGCAGCCTGCTTTGCCGAACGCCGGCAGCGGCGGCAGCGCGCTGCCCGTCGAAACCTATACGGGCGCCCCCAACTACACCTTCGGCCTGCTTGGCACCAACACCATCTTGCGGCTCTCCAACACCCTCAACCCGCTCGAGCGGCGCGGCTGGAGTTCGGCCGCCACGTTTAACGGGCAGAGCTTTAGTTACGAAGTGCGCTTTAACACCCTCAACCAGGGACCCGGCATCAGTATTGACGGGTTCATCGAAATCTGGATTCTGGATGCGGCCAACTCCAACCGGTTCGACGTGCTCTCGCCTTTCGGCGGCGACTATGGCACCAACCCTGTGCTGTTCGCGGGCAGCAGTATTGACGGCTCTTACAACACCCTGCCGTTCAACTTTCAGACCAACACCTGGTATCGCCTCGTCCTCTCCGCCGTCCCCGACCAGGGCGTGCGCGCCGCGGTGTTCAACGACAATGGGCTGGAACTGACCGGGCTCTCCTTCCTCCACACCGCTGCGGATTTCCCTTCGGGCTACAAGATCGGTCTTTCCCAATTCATGGGGACCGCCGGGCCGGGCCCGGTGGACGTGGCGGTGGACTTTGCCCAACTGACCAGCGGGCTGGCGGGCAAAGTCAACCAGGCCTTCTACGGCGACGGCCTCGCCACGCGGATGATTGTGCCCCGCTGCCCCGAACTCGATCTCGGCCTCGGCCGCGGCTTCAGCATCGAAGGCTGGATCAACCCAACGATGCAGGCCACAAATCCCGCCGCAGACACAATTTATGTGTCAAACAGCGGCGACAATACGATCGAGAAGTTCAAGGCTGGGGTCAGCTCCGTCTTTGCCAATACCGGCCTGAGTTTTCCGGAAGGCCTGGCCCTTGATGGCGCAGGCAATCTTTACGTGGCAAACCGCGGCAATAACACCATCATGAAGTTTACACCGGGCGGCGTCGGTTCCCTTTTTGCCAACACCGGTTTGGATGGCCCGCAAGGCCTGGCCTTTGACAGCGCGGGCAACCTCTATGTGGCAAATATCTCCGGGAACACAATCATGAAGTTCACGCCGGGCGGCGTTGGTTCCCTTTTCGCCACCGTGCGCGTCCCATCTGGCCTAGCCTTTGACACCGCAGGCAACCTTTTTGCGACCACTGGTGCCTTCTCGGGCCCAGGCTCGCAAATCACGAAGTACACGCCCAGCGGCGTCGGTTCCCTTTTCGCCATCCCCGGCAACGCACCGGGAGGCTTGGCCTTTGACGCCGCAGGCAACCTCTATGTCGGAAATGGCGACGACAATACGATCGGGGAATTCACGCCGGCCGGCGTCGGCTCAATCTTCGCCAGCACTGGCATGAACGGCCCGGAGGGCGTGGCCTTCGACGGTGCGGGCAACCTCTATGTGGTAAACAATCACAACAATACCGTCGAGGTTTTCACGCCAGGTGGCGTCGGCTCCCTCTTTGCCAGCAGCGGCTTGAACGTCCCAACCTTTATCGCCAGCACCAGGATAAAGAGTGCGGTCCCCTCCGCCCCGCTAGTCGAATGGTATGACGCGAGCGCCACCAATGGCATGCAACAGGGCGTGCAATTCTGGTTCTCGGGCCTGCCGGGCAGCAATGCCATCCCTGGCTCGCTCTGGGTCAATCTCTGGGATACCAACTCGGACATCCACATCATCACGCTCAGCACTAATGCCATAACCAATGGCGGTTGGCAGCACGTGGCGTTCACTTACGATGCCGCCACCCTCACCGCCCGGCTCTACACCAATGGCCAGCTCGGCGCCGCCCAGGTTGTCTCGCTCACCAATTTCCTCCCGCGCACCTCCGGTGACTTCTTCTTGGGCTACCATCCGGATACCCTCGGAAATACCGTCAGCTTTGCCGGCGGCCTGGATGAATTCAGCGTCTATGATCGCGCCCTCTCCCCCTGCGAGGTCAACGCCATCTTCAACGCCGGCAGCCGCGGCAAATACGGCACCAACGTCCTGGTTTGCCCCGTCGCCACCGAGGTCACTCTCCTCACGACCACCGGACCGCAAATCTATACCTTCACCAATGGCCTCGCCTGGACCAACAACGGCCCGTACTGGGAAACCAACACCCTCCTCTTCTCCACTTACACCAACCCGACTCCTGTTATCGTCCGCGGACTCAACCCGTACAACCCCGCTGATTCCAACGCCCCGAACAACCTCAATGTCGTGGTAGATGACTTCGTCCTGTCCGAGCTGGTCCCCCAGACCGTCAATGGCCTGTTGTACTTCACCGAGGATACCAACCTCGCCACTCTCCCCATCAAGTTTGCCCCCACCCCCTTCACCCCCTCGAATTTCCCGCCGGTCCTCATCTTCTCCAACGACTTCGTCAACGCCACCGCCGGCGTTTACCAGGCGGGCGCCACCATCCTCGGCGGCACGAACAGCCCCGCCCTCGGGCCTCGCAACTGGACCGTCGCCAATGGACCGGTCACCGTCGTCAGCAACGCCCTTCTGGACCTGGTCATGACCAACTGGCTGGCTATGGCCACCGGCGCCGTCCAGTGCCTCCTGCCCACCAGCCCGGGCCTCCGCTACCAGTTCACCTGCAACCTCCGCGGCCCCTGCGCCGTCGGCTGGTGGAACGGCAGCGTTGACCCCCTCAGCCAGCGCGCCCAGGACCTCATCAGCGGCAACAACGGCGCCTTCTTCAATGGCGCCACCAACACCACCGCCGCCTTTGTCGGTGACATTAACCAGGTCTTCGTCGGCCCCGCCGGCTTCTACTTCAATGGTCAGACCGAACCCCCGCCGGCGCAGGACCCCGACATCTGGCCCGAGGACACCGACGATCCCTCCAGCCAGATCGAACTGGCCGACCCGCCCCAACTCCAATTCACCAACGCCTTCACCATCGAAGGATGGTTCAAGCCGATCTTCATTACCAACCTGACTTACTGCGGCACCGAACTGCTCTTCTTCCGCGGTTACCCCGAGCCGCTCGACTGCCGCGGCCTGGGCGACCCCTACTGGCTCGCCTTGGAACCAACCACTAATCTGACCACCTACGACCTCCATTTCCACATCGCCGATGCTCATACCGGCACCCTCGGCGCCGACGTGTTCACCACCAACGCTCCCATCCAGAACGGCGGCGGTTCCAATGGCGGCTGGTGGCACATCGCCGCCGTCTTCGACAAACCGTTCACCAACATTACCGTGGTCGCCAACGGCACCAATCTCGTCACCATCACCACCAACGCCCTGCGCCTCTACCTCAACGGCGATTGTATCGCTACCAACTACACCACCCTCTCGCCCTGCCAGGACCTCGACCCCGCCCTCAACCCCGGCGACACCATCGGCGAGCGCTGCGGTTACGACTGGACCCAGCCCTTCCGCGGTTTCATGGACGAACTGACGCTTTACGCCCGCGCCCTCACCGATCCCGAAATCGCCGCCATTGCCGCCGCCGGCACCGCCGGCAAGGCCGACCCCTCCATGCCCCCCGCCCAGAGCCTGGCTGAACTGAGCGTCTCCGTGGATGGCGTGCAACTGGGCGTCGCCTATGGAGATAATTCCCAGTGGAGCACTTATACCGTAACGTTCACCGCCCTGGATACCAACGCGCTCGTCACGCTCCAAAGTCTCCTGCCCGGCACGCTTGTGGACGGCATCACCCTGACCGAGGTCGCGTCCGACCTTTACTATCTGCCGGAGGTGCCGCTCTCCGACCTCTATGGCAAGGATGCTTACGGGGTCTGGACGCTCGAAATCATGGACGATCGCGCGGGCCCGGCAGCGTCCACCAACATCGCCCAGTTGGTCCAATGGCAGCTTAACTTCAGCCTCGCCCCGAGCAATCCGCCGCCGGTCATTACCCTCAGCCACGGCATCCCCTACACGAACTCGCTCCCCGCCTATGGCATTCAGTACTTCGTCGTCCCGGTGCCGCAGTGGGCCACCCTGGCGACCAACATCCTCGAATTCGCCGACCAGGTGCAAACGACCAATCCTCTGCCCATTAGCGTCCTCTTCAACCAGACCAATTACCCCACGCTCGCGAACCCCGCGCTCATCGGCCCGCTGGTGCCCGTCGGCGTCACGACTCTGTCCACCAACGGCACGCCTCCGCTGGTCATTGGCCAGCCCTACTATCTCGCCGTCACCAACCCCAACCCGGTGGGCGTCACCTTTGCTCTCGGGGTCTGGTTTGACATCACCACCCTCGCCAACTGCCAGATGACCACCAATGCCGTCGGGGCGGCGGGCATCCCGCGCTACTTCCAGTTCGATGTCCCCACCAACGGCCAGCCGGTCGGTTCCCCCGCCCAGTCCGTCTCTTTCTGGCTCTCGGGCGCTCAAAGCAACCTGACCCTCGTCCTGAGCGAGCACCTGCCGCTCCCGGACCTCAACCACTACGACTACGTCAGCCAGCCGCCTCGCACCAATAATGAAATCGTCATGCTGGTCACCAATACCACGCCCTTCCCCATCCAGACCAACCGCTGGTACGTCGGCGTCTTCAACACCACCGCCACCAACGTCGCCTTTGCCCTCCAGGCCTGCCTGAGCACCGCCTATCCGACCCTCATCCTGCTCACCAACGGCATCCCCTTTGTCGTTTCCGCCACCAACAGCCCCTTCGCCGCTCCGCCGGGACCGCCGCAGCAGTTGTTCTTCTACGTCATCGTCACCAATGCCGTGCCGGGTATTCTCTTCGAGCTTTACAACTTGTCCGGCGACGCCGACCTGCTGCTCCAGCAGGATGGGCCCCCAACCATGGCGCCTTACTTCGACACCAGCTCCTTCACCGGCGCCACCCCGCAGCAGATTGTGCTTCGGACCACCCCCGGACCCGCCAACTCCCAAGTGGCCGACCTGCGCGGCGAATGGTTTCTAGGCGTTTACAACAACGAGCAGGTGAACGTGGCCTACACTATCCGGGCCGTCCTGCCCGACAGGGGCGGGCTTCTCGTCAGCGCCCAACCTTTCCAGTTTACGCTCACGCCGCTAAACCCGCCACAGGGCCTGTTGCTCAGTTGGCCCTCCGTCGTGGGCGAGCGCTATTTGGTGCAATACACCACCAGCCTCGCGGAGCCGATCGCCTGGAGCGATGTCGGCTTTGTGATCGCCACCACCCCCTTTACCACTCTCCCGGTGCCCAGCGGTAACGGCCCCTACCGGATCGTCCAGGTGTTGTCGTTCCTGCCCACGCTCAACATCCAGTTCTGGCCCCCCAACCAGGTGCGCCTTTCCTGGTCCACCGCTTATCCGGGCTTCACCTTGCAGTCCAAGCTGGGCCTGTGGTCTGGACCTTGGGCCATTCCCGGCCTCCCGGTTTCCGTGGTGGGTAACGACTTCGTCGCCTACGACACCATCGGCCCCGTCCAGAATTACTACCGCCTGTTCAAGTAGAAGTTTTCACTTGTAATCGCGTCCTCGAAACATCAGACTCCGCGCTGGTCAATAACAACCGAGAGAAACCATGAAATTTCTGCTTTCATTAACGGTGCTCGCGGCCGCCTGCACCGCCTTGGCTCAGGGGACTTCGGAGGCCATCCTGGGCTACAGCGCCAACACGGGCCAATTTGTTAACGGCACCGCCGGCTGGACTTTCCAGCCTACCAACACGGCGTTCAGCGTCACTATCACTAGCCTCGGTTGCTTCGACGCGGCCTTCGTCAATGGCGTAACCAACATCCAGGTTGGGTTGTGGGGTCCGGACGGCTCTCTGCTCGCGTCCAACTCGGTCACCACCTCCAGCACCGAATTCGACCAGTCTCGCTATGTATCCATCACGCCGGTCGCTCTTACCCCGACTCTGATCTATCAAATCGGCGTTTTCAATAGCGGCGGCCTTAGCCTTGATATCGCTGACCCGGCAATCGGCGGCTCAGTGTCTAACTCCCCGGACATTCAGTTGGACGGAATCGCCTCTTCAACCTCCGGTTTCGTCTCTCCGGTGTTACAGGTTGGAACTGCCGGCTCCATTTATGTCGGCCCGAATTTCCAATACCAGCGCAGCAGCCCCGTCCCCGAACCATGCTCCTGCCTGCTCCTGAGCCTCGGCGCGTTGCTGCTCGCCGCCCGACGCCGGCCCCAGCGGCTCTGAATCTACCCCTTGGAATAAACATCCCTAATCGGGCGTATCTTGCCGGTACCACCAAAACCACGGGACACACGAAGGAACGGACCGCGAACCGTCCCGGTTCGCAGCACGGCCGAGCGCAACCAGAGCGCTCAATCGCTTCGGTCGTCCTTCCGCATATCTGGCCGCTGCGAACCGGGACGGTTCGCGGTCCGGTGGTACCGGCAAGAAGCGCCCTCCCTTTCCATGAACCTTGACTCGACAGGGAGCTGCCCACGATTCCCCCTCTCCCCTTCCGAAGGGGAGAGGGTCGGGGTGAGGGGTCCGTCTTTGCTTGGGGGTTCATGGTCCCAATGCGCGGTCAAAAAACCGTGGAGGCTAATCCCGGCCACCTCCCGAGCCTCGACTTGCCCACTGACGACTTAGCATAAGTACTTCCCCCAGCCTCGTGGATTGCCCAGACCACGGCTCCGGCGAGCGGGCCTCAGAACCGTTGCCGGTTGCGTCGAACCCGACACGACTATGGGCGCAAGGGCAGAAAACACCCTTGCGCCCCTTCGTGCGAGCGGCAAAAATGACAGGTTTTGCGTTGAGAAGTCTCTCTGCGGCATGACGCCGCTCCGATGATGGTCTTAATACCTTGCATACCGTCGCCCGCTGTAGCCTTCGTGCCTGCGTGAGCACCCAAGGTCTGTCCAAATATGGC